>DATJMI010000131.1:0-19085 GCA_035508775.1 Methylacidiphilales bacterium | reverse complement strand
AGATAGGAGACTGAGCGCTTCCTCCTATCCATCCAACGTTAAAGAGATCTGCGTTGGCAGACGAACCTTTTGTAAATCCAAAATAGAAATTTTCCGTTGTACTCGGACCATATTCGACCGTGGCATATTTCCCTGCAGTAAGATTTGGAAATAAAAAATTAAATGCCGCTTGATTTGTCATTGATGAATTCCAATTAAGGACGGCATCCGCACTCCAATTCCCTCCCCCAGTAAGACCATTGATCTGGATTAAATTGGAGGCTCCATTTACTGAATATCCCGGAGGCGATGTTCCCAGTCCAGAATGGCAATAGGTAACATATCCATAGAGAATGTTAGTGGCGTCATAAATATCATTTATTCCATATGCCCACGAAACAGCCGACGATGTGGTTGCTCCCGAAGAAGTCATTTCGTTGTCCATAGTTCCGAATATATAAGAAGGCCCCGTGTTATTACCGATGGAACTCTTAGAGTAGATACAATATGCGCATTCTTCTGGATTAAAATTATTTATAAAATTAACGTGATCCGATCCGGCCGTAAAGGTAAGAGCTTTTACGTTGTAATAAGCGTGATAATTGTCAATAAATGTGTGTTCGCAGATTGCTAGAGCCTCATTAAATCCACTTATATAGAGATCATCAAAACGGCATAAGTTGTCATTGTCTAGAAATGGAGCGATAATTCCCATTGACGGATTCCCTGCCGGATTCGGCATCGTGCCCGGATAGACATCCGTCGTAATCGCCAGCCCGCTATGCTTCACGCCGCCGACATAGCCCTCCTGCAGCGCCGATAACCCCGAATTTTGCGCCATCATGATTTGCAGATTGTTCACCTCAAGTTGCGTCACCGAGAAGTTGGCCAGCGCGCCCTGGCTCGTGTTCCAGGCGCATTCCGCAATCGCCGCCGGATAATTTCCCGCGGAGCCGCCCGTCGCGCTCGCCGGAAAATACAGCACCGATCCGCCCGCGCCGAGAAGCTGCCCGTAAGGCGTGTTGAACTGCTCGTTGAGACCCCACTGCACAAACCGGGGCTGATTTACCCCGCGCAGCGTAATCGTCAGGTTGGCCTGCGGCTGCCACGCCGCCGGCACCTCCAGCACCGAATTGCACGAGTTGCCAAAGCTCCCGGCCGCCGGCGAACCGGCGCACATATAGATCGCGTTATTGAACTGCACCACGCCGCCGTTTGCGTTGTAGGCGGCCGTGATCGCGCTCTGAATCGCCGCCGTGTCGTCGTGCCCGTAGATCAGCGGATTGGGTGAAATCGTCAGCGTGCCGCCGCTCGTGTAAGCCGCGTTGCCGTTGATCGCCGTCGTCGTGTTTTGCGCGTAAAGCGTCATCGATGTCGCAGTCGGCACGCTCGCCACCGTGAACGTCCCGTTGGCGTTCGTGTTGCCGCCCACGCCCGAAATCGTCACCGTCTGCCCCGCGATGGCGTTGTGGGCGGCCGTGGTCGTAATCACGATGGGCGAGGCGTTCGTCGCATTGGTCACCGTCACCGAGTTTGTCGAGGAGCAAGGCATGTTCGTGCTCATCGTTACCGTGGTCGAGTTGACATAAGTCAGCGTCACCAGTTCGCGCTGCGTCGGAGTCGTCTGAATTGCCGCTGTCGCGCCCGTCACCGCGCTGGTAAAAGTCGCCTGCGTGCTCGTCAGCGTGTTGGACCCGGCATAGAAAGTCGCGTCGTAGATCACCTTGCCATCGCCATACGCACCGTAGTCGGAGACATTGAAGGTGGGAGACAAATGCAATCCCGCCCGCGCCCCCGCCGCCGTGCTCGCTCCCGTCCCGCCATTGGAAGTGCTCACAATCCCGCTCAGATTGGCCGTGGCCACGGGGCCGGTCATGCCGTTCGTCGCGTAGACATTGGCGAAGTAACCGTTTGTTGCCTGAATCGAGGCGGCGTTCGTGATGCTGTTGCCACCCGCGTTGGCGTTGGTTTGCAAAGTGAGATTCTGCACCGGCGTGGCCGCGACAAACGCGGCGATGATGCCCGCGCAGATAATCAGCACGGCGGCAAGATGATTAAAACGTGAAACTTCGTTGGGATTGGGGTTGGTCATAAGTTTTTTGACGAATTGGACGGAAAATGGGAGATATCAATTTCAAGAAAAATCCGTTCTCGGAAATCTCACGCCCGCATGTTCCTCCCGTCTCATATCAGGCATAGGCGGCGAGACGATTGATGAGATAATTCGTTCCGTCATAAATCATCTCGATAAGATCGATGGCATTCGCGCCGCTTGGCGTATAAGTCGCTCCACCACCACCCTGTTGCTTGGTGTTGCCCGGAAAAGTAGCGCCGCGCATCGTGGCGCCTTGGGTGATCTCAAATAGATAAAGCTGCCCAACGGAAGCATTCTCCAGCGTCATCGTCACCGTGCCGGTCGCGCCGCTGAAATTCAGCAGACAAAGCGGCGCCTGGCTCAGATCAATGGTCACGGCATTGCCGGTGATAGTGGGCGACTGACTGGCCGCAAGCGCCTGCGAGGCGGCGTTCGGGAAGGCAAGCCAGAAAAGCTGATGCGTGCCGTCGCCCGGCGCGCCGGATAAATACGCGGCGAAGCCCGTCGCACTGATGGAACTCCTATCGACCGTGGCAAATATATTGTCGGCGGCCGCGCCATCCTTAACCACCACGGCAATCACCGCCGATGGCGTTTCAGGCCATGTCTGGCCCGTCACGGCGACGGACGTTGCGCCCTGCGGAATCGTCTGCGTCCCGGAAATATTGCGCAGATAGCGGGCATCGCTCTGCGCCTGGCTGAGAAAGCCCGACGTGGCCGGCGTCGGCGCTCTCTCACTCCCCGTGTAAGTCTCATTATAAACCGTGACGACGGCCAGATACCGCTGCGGTTCTCCACCCGCGCTAATAATATCGATCACGAGCAACACCGGAATGCTCAGCGTGTTGCCGGGAATCGCGGCGGCAAGTTCGTTCGTGTCGAGATCGAGATAGCCCGTATAGATCCAATTGCTGTTGGCATCCTGCGACTCGGTGAAACCCGTGGCTTGAAACAAAACCGTCGACGCGCCCGGCGAACTTAACGGTTTGCCCGTCACGATGATCGAGCAGCCGAGCGGCAGCCGCTGCGTCGTGGTCGCCGCTCCCGCCGTGGGCGATTTCACGCGCGGATAGAGAATAAGCGAAAGCTGGTCGCCCTCCACCAAGCCGAAAGACGTGTCCAGAGACGGATCAGTGATCCCGTTGAGAATTGCCGTATTCGGGCTCGCGTATGCGCCCGTGTCGAGGGGAAGAATCAAGGTGCCGAGTGCCATGTGACGCGCAGATTAGTTTTTCCCGCGTCCCCTGTCTTGGCGTCCTGCGCGATCATGCGGTTGAGACGAAAAGAAAAAGATGGTGAAGCCTCGCTTCCAGACACCGTCCCTTGGACGGGAAGTGTTTCCGTCCGCCTGCGGTCGCGCGTACTAGTACTCTTATCAAAAGTAGACCCAGGTCGCGCCGGGAGGAATTCGGCCTTCCCACGCGAAGCCGAGCGAGGAGCATAGCCGAAGTGCTACTTTTGATAAGAGTACTATAGCATTGACGTTTAAGGATCCTGCTTTACCAATGGGTAAACCCTGCATCCGTCTGCATTTTTCCAACCGCGGGCCTCTTTGATCGCTTGAAAATCTATCAGTCTCTGAATTGGTGCGCCGTGACGCCCATGGCCAATGAAGAGCAGGACTTCGCCGATTTCATCCGCGTTTTCACCGAAGTCCTCGACTTCACTGGCAGCGGCCACGTCTATTTCGTCGTCGATAACGTCTCAAAAGACCGCACGCTCGACCTGTGCCGCGAGCTCTCCACCCGGGACAACCGTTTTCACACCATCTGGGCGCCCGAGAACCGCTACCTGGTCGACGCCTACCTGCGCGGCCTGCGCGAAGCGGTCAACAACGGCCACAATTACATCATCGAGATGGACGCCGGGCTGTCGCACGATCCGCGGGCCATCCCGATGTTCCTGCGCGTCCTCACCGAGGGCAACGAATGCGCTTTCGGCAGCCGCTACATCAACGGCGGTTCAATGGCCGACTCGCCCCCCTACCGCCGTTTTCTCTCCAAGGCCGGAACCGTTGCGGCCCATCTGCTGCTCGGGGCACGTCTGGCCGACATGACCTCCGGCTTCCAGGGCTTTTCGCGTGAGGTGCTGTCGCGGCTGCTCGCCTATCCGCTCCGGTCCAAGGCCCACTTCTACCAGACCGAGGTACGCCATCTCCTGCGCAATGCGCGCCTCATCGAAGTGCCCATCCACTACCGCGCCCCGTCCCCGCGCGTGTCGCCCAACGCGATCCGGGACTCGATCAAGGTGCTGCTCCATTACTTCAAACTGAGGCTGCTGGGCCAGTCCCCGAGCGTGTAAGCCCCCGCTGTAACCGCGCGAAAAGTCTTAACTTACAATAAAGGGTCGAAAAGATGGTTCGAGAAAAAGGGGACAGGTAACATGAAAGGCGGGGTCGGCTTCCTGGGGTTAGAGTAGAACGAACCTCAACCGAAAGGAAGTCTATGCACTACGTTGCGATTGACCTGCACAAGCGCTACAGTGTGAGGAGCGCACTCAACGAGCAAGGCCAGCCGACGCGGGAAGGCCGTGTTGACGGCAACCACGCCGCGGGCTTTGCCCAATTTATCCACGGACTGGAAGGACCCTGTAAAGTTGAGGAAAACAGGGACGCTGTTTTCGTTGTCTTGGCAATAGGGAGGAAAGCGACTAAAAGAAATCAACCAATGTGAAACGATCCCTGGCCTCGTTTTCTCATGGTGTTAGTCAGGAAGTCCATGAAGCGAAAATTTCTCCTGCTCATCCTGGGGGCTACTCTAGGTGCTACTCTAGCCAATTCCGCTTGAGCGCAATCGACCGCTTCAACCAATACGCCCCCGAACGTTCCCCCTCCCCCTCCTGCCTTAGTCCTCCCTCCCGGCTTGCGCCTTCCCCCTGGCTTTGTTCCTCGTTATCTCTCCAAAATTATCACGCCTGACGAGTACAAAGAAGTTTCAGCGGCCCTCTTCGCCGCCATCCGGGCCAATCCCGATCTCTTTAGCCAGGAAGCGGAGCTCATCCGTGAAGTACAAGCTGCCCAGTTTTCAAAAAAAACTCCCGACTCCCAACTCCTCTCTCAAATGTATGCTACGCGCCAAAAGGCGGATGCTGCCATGGTCAAACTTGATCCCAAGGTTGCTCCCATCATTGCCAAGATAGAGGCGGCCGCCCAAACTGATCGTAGTATCGACGGACCTAATGGAAGCGGTGAACCACTTCCGCCGCCGCCCTACGGTACGCCTGCCGGTAAGTGACTTTTGGGCAGACGCCGCTGTCCCATGGTTGATTAACCGCCTGCGGCAGGGAATTAATTCAAGATCACCTTCCCTTCATCCCAGTTGCGCGGACACACCACCAAGCTCGTTTCCCCGAAACCGAACGCCACCGGTTGACGAAAAGATTGAAAAGGGTTGGAGGGCCGGGCTGAAAAGGGTTATTCGGGAGCGCCGCGATGGGGTCGCGGCGGGGCCGCGAGAGCGCCGTTACGGCCCCTCGATATCGACCGAAAACTCATACGTCCCCGTCACCGCGCCATTACCGCTATCGGTGCTCGTCACGGTCCAGGTGTGCGTCCCGATGAGTTGATCCGGCGGAATCGGATTCGAAGTGAGAACCAGCGGCAGCGACACCCCGAACGAAGCTGTATTGGGCGATAAAGTCCACGTCGCCGGCCCCATGATCGAAAGCCCCGGCCCCGGATCGCTCGCCGAGGAACTGGCCTTCGCACCGTCATCGAGGCTCAGCGCCAGCGTCACATAGCCGTAAGTCGGGCTCGATGGATCTCCATCGGTGCCGATCGCCACGCTCAGCTTGAGATCGTAGACCGAATTTTCATCCAGGCCCGGAAACATCGAATCGCTCTGCGAGTAACTTTGCTCCCCCGCCGCGACGTTCTCGCAGCTCGCGGCCAGAAACACCGTCTGGTTGCAGCACTTCGCCCGCTGATTCGTAAAATAGTAAGTGCCCGATTGTGTCGCCTGCCCCTGCAACTGCTGCTCCAGGCTCATCGTCGCCGAGCCGGTCAGAGTCCGGTTCAGCGTATCGTGAAAAGTAGGATTCGTATAACTCGAACTCAGCGACACGCTGAACGAGGCCGAAATCGACGAAACCGTGTTCCAGTCAATCAACTCCCCGCATGGCCCGTCATATCCGCGCGACGGCGGCGACTTGAGATTCTGGAATGTGTAGAGACCCGAGCCGCTGGCGGCGGTGGGATAACCGGAGAGCGTGACGACCGGCCCCGCGATACCCTCGACGGTCATCGGCTTGTTAATGTTCTGGCCGCCGATCCCCATTCCCGCTTCCACGCCGCTATAGGTTCCGCTCAGCGTCACCGTCGCGGGTTGACTGCCCGGATTGGAAAGTTCACCCTGCGCCGTGATGACGTTCGATTCGTTCATTCTTTTATTATTTCGACGTCCGGCCTGGCCAATACTTGCTCGAGCAGAGACCGTCCCGTCTCGCAGTAATTGCCCCGATGATCCCGCCACACTGCGCCGCACTCATCGCAAACATCGCGATGCCCTCCAAATTCGAGCAGCAGTTTCATGGTCTCCGGGTTGACTCTTTTCTCCCCGTCTATCTCCTCCATCCTGATTTTGAGGCTGACCGTTGGAACTTCGTTCATCAATAAATCTCCGGCGTGCCGCTGCACATGATCAGCGTCGACCAACCGATCGCCGTCGCGTTGCTCAGCGTGAACGAAACATTCCCGCTCCCATCCGTCGCATAGTTCGACACCGTGGCCAGGAGCCAGTTGAAATAAGTCGCCGGGTTCGCCGTATCCGCTGCCGGCATCGACTCGGCAAAGAGAACTTCAAGATCGGTCATGCTCGTCACGCTTGGCGGCCCCGCGTTCGTCGAAAGATCGACATGCCCATAAACCACTCCGTTCCCCGTCACCGCGAGTTGCGGAAACTTGGCCGGTGATCCCGTCACCGTGTTGTTGTTCGTTCCGTTCACCGTCGCGATCAGCGTGTTCCCATCCGGCCCGAGCAGCGACGCGACGAAGCCATCCCCGCCGTTAATCTGCACCTGGCCGGTCGTCGTCGTGCTCGTGTTGTAGACTTTCCATGGCCACGCGCTTTGTCCTCCGCCCAGGATGGCCGCGGGCGATCCGGGCGGAAATTTGGGCCGGAAGGTCGTGCCGCCCGGGCCGGCCTGCACGTCGCACCAGGCGCCGGTGCGCGGGGTGATCGAGCGGAGATATTTGAGGATCGCCGTGATCGTCGAGGCGCGGATCGGCTGGTGCGGCTTTGGATCGGGCGGGAGGTAGAGCATATGTCACCCCTGGCCTCCGCTCGGATAGAGGTCGCTGTCGATGGTGTCGAAGCCCTGCCATTCCTGCTGTTGCTGCCATTTGCCGTAACGGCCCGTCTTTGTCGCGCGCTGGGCGCTCCGCTGGTAACTATAGCCGGTGGGCGCGCCGATGGCGCTCGGCGGATCCTCGATTACGCCGCACGGATCCACATTGGGCAGCGTGAACGTCTCGATGGTTTGGCGCGCCACGGGACACCAGAGCCGGTACGAATCGATGCCCTTGAGCCGTTTCGCCGCGTAATCCTGCGCGTTGGCGCTGAGGGTATAGATATTATAACCCGGAACTTCACCAACGGTCTGATTTGTATCAGTGGCACCAGTCATTCCGATGGAGGTAACTCCCAAAGCCTGGAGGACTTTAAATTGAAATTTGTTTTTATAATCAGGATCGTCCTCGTCTTCCCACTTCTGGATCATCGCCACGTCCTGGCTGGTGAGCGCCTTCGCGCCACTGCCGCCCACCGCGTACCGCGGGTTCATCAACAGCGGCCGGTCAATCTCGACCCACTCGATCTCATAGGTGGGCGCGGCGGGATTGGTCTGGCTGGGACCCTGGCATTCGGCGATGACCTCGAGCCGCGCGATACCGCCCGGCTTCGGGATGATGCTCACCCTGGTGACGAGCACCGCGGCGGGCATATCCTGAAACGCGGTGCCCTGCGCCGGCTGGGCCGATTGCGCCCCTTCGAGCGGCCCCTCGTAGTAGCGTGTCACCGTCAGCCGCGTCGCGTCGTAATCGAACCGGGGCGAGTCGGGCGTTTCGACGAAATCCTTGTTGCCGATCCAGACGGGCGTGGCGGGCATGGGTTAGTTCTCCAATTTTTTGACCGTGCCCCACGCGCAATAAGGGCACTCGTAACGCAGCTCGTTTCCATCCTCTGACAAGGTCTTACTCACAACCTGCCGGCACACGGGGCAATGCTCACGCTGTTTAACGAGCCAGGTGCGGCGCAAAACGCAATTGCGTTGAGCAGAATCATTCAGCGTAGCCATAAACGGGTCCGGTGATGCCCTTGAGGGTGACATCGATCAGCGTTCCTATTTTCTTCACTGTCGCCTCGGTCGCGTTGGCCGTCCGCTTCGCCTCGGTCAGTCCCGGAGTTTGCGGCGCTCCGCCGATGAAGAGCCCCAGCTTGGCGAGCCGGTCGGGATCGGGCATCTTGAGATGCGCGACCGAAGCAGCTCTCTCTGCCGGTTTCTTTGCGCCCTCTCCGGCAATTGTCGCTCCTGGAAACGCTTGCCTCGCCTGAATGACAAATTGCCGGCCTTGTTCCATCGCGTCCTTGATCTCCTTCGCGAAAACTTTGATGTCTGGTATTCCCGCGAACTTCGTATTCTGGCCACCGATGCTCTCGCCCAGCGCGCTGCTCATCATGCTGGCCGATCCGGTCATAATCTCCCGGACTTTTTCCATTGCGTCCAAGAAGCCCGAGTCGTCTTGCATCGGCTTGGCATACCTGGAATCGCGCATGCGTCATCCGTAGCGCAGCCTGCTCCGATTGTCTTGGCGTACTGCGCGATAGTGAAATCAAGAGCCGCCGATCAGGCAAGATCGCGCTTGGCGTAACTCGGGCCGGCCCAAACCCACCCGTGGCGCAAAGCGATAACCGCATGGAAACAAAGCGCCTCGCGCACGGGCATTTCCAATGCGGAACCGGGAACTCCCGGTCCGAGATCAAGGGGGAGTGAGTATTCGCTCAACAAGCAGTCGAGAAGCGTCAGCCAATTCCCGGCGCCGTTGCCGAGAACGCTCTCGATTTTGGGCCGGTACCGCTTCCTTCCTCGTCGCGGACCATGTCCGCCCTGGGTGAAAACTCCACGGCCAGATGCACGGCCAGCTTCGCCGTCAACTCCGGGAGAACCGCCAATGGGAGGCGCTCGGCAAAGGCCTCGACCGCCTCATCAAAAGAGACGTTCCCGGCACGGATCGCGCCGCCGACTTCGGCGGCAGGTTGCGTGATGACATAGAGCGCGCGCAGAAGATCCTCAAGGCTTGGAATATCGGTGTGCCCCTGAAGGAAAGGACTGCCTATTTTTTCCAGATAAAGCCAGGTGCGCATCCGGATCGGTTTCAATTCAAGCCCCGCAACGTCGATCGGATCGGGAAGGAAAGCGTCAACCACCGTGCGCGGAGTCTTTCCGGCAATCTGGGTGAGCTTTTCCCGCAAAGGCCGTGTTGAAGCCAGCGCCTCTTCCGGTGTGGCAAAACCAATTTTTTCTTCCATGGTTCGTGATGAAATCAGCTAGGCGTGAGATTGACAAAACTCATCGCGGTGATGTTCGCCGTTCGCCAGCCCTTTTGCTCGTAAGTGATTCCCCGCTTCTGCGCGATGCAGGTGGCCACACCGTCTATCGTAATGACCGTTCCGCGTGTGGGCAGCGCGCTGAATGGAAAATTCACCGAGTCCATCACCAATTCAACCGTGAAAGTCTCCTTATCGTCGTAGAGAATTTCCGTGATGGTGTAACCGTTGCCGTCATAGAGAAAAGCGGTCTCGCCATCGAGATTACGAATAACTCGGGTGACGACGCCTGCGCCATAGGTTCCGGATGGGATGCCCCAGTAAGCCGGCTGGCCCTGGATGGTGGGTGAAGTAGGCATAAGTTAAACGATAGGAGTTGGGATTGGAGTGGGAAAAACGGTGTTAATCGCCGCTTTGAGTTTAAACGTGAGAATGTAAGCAGCCAGCGGCACGCCGGCCGGTGTTGTGAAAGATTTGGCCCCGGCGTACACCGCGTAAGTTCCGGTCTGGCCGGCCGGATAGCGAATGCCCAGAACGAAACCGCGCAACGCGTCGACCTGGTCAAGAACACTAGGCCGGTTTTGCGGCCCTTGAATAAGGGCAAGATCGGGCTGCGCGGTGAGACCAAGATTGTAACTGAGAATGATCTCAAGCCTATTTTCCGCCAGAGGCAGAGCGTCGATTTCCGAAATATTTTTATCGCCGGCCCAATGAACCACAATACGAAAGCCCTGCGGCGAGGCGGCGAGAATTTCGAGAACGTGATACGGATCTCGGGCAAGAGTGATCGTTGCCCCGATTTGCTGATTCGCGCTCCAGGTCTGAAGCGCCGTAACCAGCGCGGCGAGAATTTGGGCGATAGTCAGAGGAGGCATATCTTTAGGCGGGAGTTAAACAATCGGCATGATTGGATTTGGACCCAAACCCAGTCCAAATCGCGTTCATCTTGCTTTTCATGCTCGCACCAATCATACCGAAAGAGTATCGCCGTGCCGCGGCGCCGTCTTCGCCGGTTCCGTTACCATCGAAGCGCTGGGATCTTCGCGGTTAATGGAGGGATCGAGCGGCGCCAGGCCGAGGGCCATCTTGTTCATGAGATCGCGCAGAGCATTGCATTCCGCTGTCCACGGGTTTTCACCGGGCGCAATGCCCCGCCGTTTGTAGAGCTGCTCGGCAACCAGTTTTTTGCACGCGTTGAAAATAAACGGAGGATAGTTTCCATTCTCGTCTGGGACAAAGGGAACGGAGAAGCGGGTCCCAAGAATCGCGTCGATGGCGGCACTGCAATCGGTGATGATCTGCGTCAAAGTCGCCGTGTTCACCACACCCGCATTGGTGTCGTCGGTCGCTTCGATGAGATACTGATTCGGAATAATCCCGGTCAGATCCGATTGTTGGCAGTATTGAGACATCTTTTTTAGACGTGATTTTTAGACGGGATGAACGGAATTAAACCAAATTGGTAGAATGTTTTTTGGTTTTTTCTTCATAAAATTTGATTAATTCCGTCCCAAAATTTCGTTATTCCGTCTTTTACGGATAGGCGGTCATTGTTGAACCGGCGCCGGTCGAGCCAAAGGCGAGATCCGAAAAGAGATACCCGGCGTTGTAACGGCCGTAAGCCTGATAGAGAAATTCATGCTTTTTGAATACATGATCGCTGTCGGGTTGCGTGAGCGCCGTAAGCACAGGATTTTTGTTGACCTGCCAGGCGATGGGTTTGAGAGATAGCCCGGTTTCAAGCAGAAACCAGGCATTGGGCGTCGAGCTGGCATCGATCAGAGCCGACGTGACAATGGTCGCCGTGCCCTTGTCAATATTGGTCACGGCGGCGAGAGCATCATTGCTTGTGTTGGCCTGAATCACAGTGTCGGCCACCAGGATTTGCCGGGCAATCGGTTCGGTCGCCGCGCCGCAGACCAGAACCAGCTTCCGCCCCAGGTTCATGGGCCGCCCGGCGGCGTTGACGCGCCCCATTAAATTGGCTCGGGCCGCACGGTAACTATAGATCGACAGCGGCGCATTGGCTTGCTGGCTTCCCGTTCCGGTCACCAGAATATTCGTGAAACCTTTGTCGCCCGGAGTGCGAATCTTGCCGGAAGCGAAGAAATTCGAGCCGGTATAGTCCGACGTTGAGAAACCGCCCAATAGGAGCGGAAGCACGCGGATGTCCTGATCATAGCGGGCCGCCTCGCCCAAAGCGGTAAAGAATGGGTTGTAGATGCCGTAACGGTCGTTTTCAATATCACGCTGCTTCACGGCAACGGTATCTTCAAATTCAAGATTCTCGATAGTCCAATCGGAAGCGGCGAGATTCTTGATTTGAATTTCATCGACAAGCTGGCGCATGCCGGGAATGGCTCCAAGCCAGACATATTTTTCCTCGTTGTTGCCGGAAGGCACCCGCAAAACGATATCGTCAGAGATGGGAATGGTGCCCTGGAGCGCGTCGTCGAAAAGAACGCGGTAGCCTCGGTAAAGATCGGTGAGATTGGATTGATTGATTTGCATGGATGGTGATTGGTTTCAGGTGAAGTGGTGAATTAAAGGAGGGCTTTGATCGCGGCGACATCCGCCTTGATCTTGTTGATTTCAACGATTAGCCCCGAAATCGCGTTGGCTGCCGTCGCCGTGCTGGTGATCGAAGCGATGGTCATTACCCCCGAGGCCGGCGTCGGAGCTGTTCCTCCCGAGTTATCGGTAATCGAATCCTGCGTCTGGGTGAAAGCCAGCGACTCGGCGCTTTCATAGAGCGCAAGACGGGTATCGATCCACGCTTTGCCATCGGTATCGAGACCGAGAAAAACGCCGGCGATAATCTTGTTCGTGCTACCGGCGGCCGTCTGCACCGTCTGCTCGTCTTGGACATAGCAGATTTGACCGACATTGCCCGCCGCCAGAGCATAAGCCCCGGAGCTGCGGCTGGAATTAAAATACTTGAACACCCCGCGGCGGACCTGAATGCTCAGAGCGCCCCCGATGGCATCGGCGGAATTGTTCACGTTATATTCGGCGCGGCCCACCACTTCAAGCCCCGCGGCATCCGTGGCGTAAGTGGCAAAACCGGAGGAATTGAGCGCGATCAGCGTCCCGGCATAGAGGCTGGTCAGCGCCGCAACGGGAAGATAAAGAAACTCGCCCGCGCGTTCGGGTGTATCGATGGATTCAAGAACAGTTTGACTCATAGAGGTGGAGGTTGATGGGTTGAGGTTTAAAGGAGAATCGTGGATGCCGTTTTTTCGGCATTGAGCGTGGCGAGATATTTTTCCTCGCTAAGATTGAGATTTTTCACGATCAGCTTTTGCGCGGCGGTCAGCGTCGTAACGCGACCCGGCTCATTGGACTTGGCCGGACTTCCGCTCTTGCGCGAGGCCAGTGGCACCGTACCGGTCGGTAAGCGGTCGATCATCGAGCGAAGAACAGTCACCGGCGTGCTCCGAATCTCCTCGGTACTGAGAGGAATAACTTTGCCCTGCGTGGCGGCAAGAGTGAGAAGGCTATCCTTCTCGATTTGATCGATGCGGGCCTCGACACCGAGCGAGTGGACACTCGCGCCGGCCCCGTCTTCGTCGGCGTTTTCGCCGGGAGACGCGGGAGCTTTGAACTGATCGACCATCGTGGCGATGTCGGCATCGGTGGCGGTATCGGGGATATTGATGCCGAGCTTTTGCAGCAGGGCGACGAGGAGGCCGCGGTAATCAACGGTCTCGCCTTGAGGGGCGGCGGGTGGAGTGGGGTTTTCCATAGATTGGGGACTAGCTTGGGGTTGGAGGAATGAGGTGTTGTAAAAAGTGAGATCCTTCACCGCGCCCTGGCGGCAAAGCGCGACCGAGTGGAGGAAGATGACCTCGCCATGGCCGTCAAGTTTCGGCGTCGGCGAGAGATCGTGATAATTGGCGGCGTACTTCTTGCCCGCCGGTGTCCATTCGATATCGATGAGATAGAGACCGTCGTGAGGAATGACCACCGGTGTGCCATAGCCGGCAACTTCCACCGGATCGGCCTGATAAGTTTCCGAACCTGGAACCGTCTGATGATTGAAATCAATTTGCACCCGGTCATAACCCAGCCGCTTTTGATTGGCGGCGAGCTGGGCGAGCGTCCGCGTGCCGACCACAATCGGCCCCTTCACTGTTTCATTGACGCCCCAGTTGAGCAGTTTCAGCTTCGTGGGAAGCTCCCTTACCGTCGGCGCGCCATTGGCGATGCGAAACGAGAAAAGCTGCCCGCGAAGAGTTGCCGGAGAAGCAGACCGTGTCTTGAACATGGCCGGAGCATGCGCCAGGCGGCCCCCGGCTGTCTTGGCGTCCTGCGCGGCTTTGGGTTAGAGGCTACCCTCATTTCATCCGCGTTCGCCAGTAGAAAGTCGGGCGCGGCACGTCGAAATGAATCCGCTTTTGCGGGCTGGCCTGCGTATAGATATCATAACTAAAAGGACACGGCCAATAGAGTCGATGCCACAACCGGCGCAACCGGTGTTGCACCACCCACCACGGACGCAGCGCCCGCATCCAGCGCGGAGCCTCGGCGGCCAACGCGTCCCGCTCCTGCACCGCCCGTGGACTCAGCCCCAGATTGTCGCCGTTATCGAGAAATGCCGATGCGTATTTTCGCAGGACGGCGGTCTTCACGCCACCGCGCAGCATCCGGAGGATCAAATCCGCGTCTCCCGCGACGCGCCAGCGCGGATCAAGCAGAAAACCACGCTCCTTGATCAGGTGGCGCCGGAAAAAAGCCGCGCAACTAAATGTCTGCAAGTGACATATCCAGGTATGTTCGAGTTGCGGCGGTAGCACCTGGCGGCTGCACAAATAGCCTCCGGCTTCATCCACCACCACGGCATCGGCAAAGAGGATGTCCGTTTCCGGACGATCGCGAAAGTATCCGGCCACCGTTTCGAGCGTTCCGGGCAGGTATTGTTCGTCGCAATTGAGCCAGGCGAGAATTTCGCCGCCCGCCTTTTCCCAGCCGCGATTGATGGCATCGTACATTCCCGCGTCTTTTTCACTAACCAATTTCACACGCGGAAATGGCGCCAGGGCTTCGGCCACCTCGGGACCGGACAAACTGTCTTGCACGATGTGCTCGGCTTCCACATCTTGGTCCGCCACCGATGCCGCGCAGAGGCCCAGCCAGCGCGCCTGCCGGTAGCTCGGCGTGACAATGGAAAAAAATGGAGCGCTCATGTTTTTTGCTTCGCTTCCAGGTCGTAGCGGCGCAATCCAGTCAATTGAAGAAACGCGCGCCAGACAAAGAGGGGGTTATTCTTCAGGTAGCGTTTCCAGAGCCGCCCCGGTTCCTGGACCAGCCGGTAGAGCCATTCAAAGCCGCTGCGCTGCACCCAACGCGGCGCCTGCCGCACCCGGCCGCTCAACAAGTCAAACGCCGCTCCAACGCCGATCATCAATGTGGTGTCAAGACACGATAAGATGCCCGCCATGAACGCTTCCTGCTTCGGTGTGCTCAATCCAACCCAAATGATGTCCGGTTTGTTTTTCGCGATCAGAACGCGCAATTTCTCGGTTTCCTCTTCATTGAGCGGACGGAACGGCGGCGTATAGGTTCCCGCCACGGTCAGATTGGGGAAACGGCTTTGCAGCGAAGCCGCCAGTTGTTCCGCCACGCCGGGGGCCCCGCCGTAGAAGAAATGGCGCCAATGCGTCTGTTCAGAGACACGGCAGATTTCGAGCATCAAGTCAGGCCCGTAAACACGGCCCATTCCCCGCCGTCCCTGCCACCATCCCATCCACACCATTGGCATGCCATCGGGGGTGTTCAAAAATGCCCGGTTCAAAATGTCGCGGAAGACCGGATCGTCTTGGGCCTCCGAGACTCCGTGGACACCAGTCACGCAGATGTAGCCTTTGGCGTGGGTCCGGATCGCCTCGCCGATTGCCGTCACCGCGCCGGGCAGGTTCAATGGATCGACTCCAACCCCGAGAATATTAACGCGCTCAGTCATGGGCGGATTCCAAAACTTCGCGGTAAATTTCGACGTGCCGCCGGGCGACGGTTTTCGGATGGAATCGTGTCAGCGCTTCTTCCCGGGCACGGGAGGCGCGCGCCAATGCCTCACCAGACATCAAGCCCTCCACCGCGGCAGCTATAGCCTTGCCGTCCCGCGGGTCGAAAAGAATCCCGGTTTCGCCATCACGAATCAAGTCCGGCACGCCGCCCACTCCGGCCGCCGCCACAGGCACTCCAGCCGCCATCGCCTCCAAAATCACCATGGGACAATTATCCTCCAGGGAAGGCAGCACCAGACCCGAGGCTAGGGCCAAATGTTGTTTGAGCGTCTCCCGGTCCGCGAATCCTTCATGCCGGCTCCATGAATGGGCGTCCACCAGTTCGAAAAATTCCCGGCCATAGGCGTCTTCCCGCCGCGCGCGTCCAAGAAAAATCAACTCAAAGTTTCTTCCCGCACCTAAAGAATCGAGGCTTCGCAGCAGCGCGTTCTGATTTTTGCGCGAATCGACGTTGGCGACGCAAAGAATGCGGCGAGGAGTCGCCGGTTGCCGTTTAATTTCGAAAAAAGAAGCGTCGACCGCGTTGGGCACCACCCAGGTTTTACGTGCCAGCGATTCGACCGCGGCGCGCGTGTAATTGGTAATGCACACCACGCCTTTGGTTCGTGACAGAGTAAAGGCTTCGAGCCGCGCCGCCAGCCAGTTGAAGCTGAAAGGCGGGGACGATTTGATTCGCGCGACGAGCCTCATATTCCCGTGGATCGTAATCACATTGGGATAACCGGAGAAGACCGCGCTCAGCGAGCAGTCGCGCTCCGTCCCCTGTCCATGCACCAGGTCCGGCCCGATCTCCTTTATTTTTCGCCGCGCCGCACGAATGCACCCTTGGTAGGCGGTGCGCAGCCAGCCCAGCTTGGGCACAACCACGCTGTGGAAGAAAATGTTTTCCCCCAGCCGGACCGGCGCCTGCACTTTCCGTTTCGCGCAGGAAATAATATGGACTTCGAGTTCCGGCATCATTTCCAGGCCTTGCAGCAGCGCCGCCGGGGCGGTTCCGAAATAAGGCGCTTCCTTCTCATACTGGCGGTAGGCTTCCCGTTCGTCAGTGATCAACAAGACAATTTTCATCTCCGTTATTCCGGCAAAGAGTGTGGGTAAGCGCCCGCTCTTTTGACAGGGAAAAACCCAAGCACGCCTCCAGACCGGAGGCTATCCCAAAAGTAGGCATGGGTCGCGGACCGGGGCACGAACCGCCACTTCTTTCCGCGTGACCCGCCTCCATTTTTCGGACAGCCTCTCACTTGCCTTACCGGCCGGAATGACACCGCATCCTCATGTGGAATGATTTATGAGACCCTCCCAAAATTGGAAAGCTTTTGCCGGCGAGCTTATTCTCTACGCGATGCTGCTTTGGGGCTATTTCGTCTTCGTGCTGCATTACCTGGCCGATTGGCTCAAAGAGCTTTTCGACCATGACCGGTGGCTTTTTGCGACCGTGGCCCTGTTGCTCATGATCGGACAGGCCGCCGGTTTGGAAATCGTCAGCAGTTTTTTGTTTCAATTGATTCGCCGGAGACAAAAGTAACCGGGTCGCATCATAGATTTTATGTATTTTCCGATTTCCGGCACTGAAATCAGTCCATTTTATCTCATCGGATTGGGATTTATCATTGGAATTCTTGGCGGTTTTTTTGGCGTGGGCGGAAGCTTTCTGGCCGGCCCCGCCCTTTTTGCCGTGGGCGTTCCCATGAACTTCGTCGTGGGAACCGACCTGCTTCATATTGTGGGAAAGTCGATGGTCGCCGCCCGCAGGCATCGCATTCTGGGAAATATTGACCTGCGTCTGGCGATGGTCATGGTGCTGGGGACGATCGGCGGGTCGGAAATCGGCGTCCAGGGAGTCGAGGCGTTGAAACGCATCGCCAAAGTCGACTTGGTCGTCGGGGTAACGACCACCATCGTTCTGGTCGCCACGTCCTGCTTTGTCTTTTTTGAAAGCTGGATGGCCCTCAAACTGAAAGGCAGCGATAAACCGCTTCAGGAGCAAACATCCCAGGAAAAGGATAAGCAGGCGTTCCAATTTATCGCGCACTGGACACATTCGCTCGACTGGTCGCCGAAGTTGGGTCTTCCTCATTCCGGAATCAAATCAATCTCCGCCTGGGCTATTCTTCTGGTTTCATTTGTCGGTGGAATTTTCAGCGGCTTTTTGGGCGGCGGGGCCGGTTATATCCGAATGCCTTCGATGGTCTACTTGCTCGGCATTCCCACCCATATTGCCATTGGCACCGACTTATTCGAGGTCATGGTTTCGGCCAGCTATGGATCGTTTCGCCACGCGCTGAATGGCAATGTCGATGTCCTCATCGCGCTGATTATGCAAACCGGGGCTGCGGTCGGAGCCCAAATTGGCGCGGTATTAACCCAGTATTTTGAGGGGCCGAAGATTCGGATGGCGTTTGCCTTTTTGCCCCTGATTGGAGCCGGACTGATGATCTATGGTTTCATGACGGGGCATAGAATTCATTAGAACCTGTGCCGAAGCGGATCCTCGCCGCTTCGTGTCCGTCTGGGACCGCGCATGCCTTTTTCCACCAGTTCCTTCCCGATACTGGCTTCGTCCTCAGGCTCCACCTTTTCTATTTTTTTGCCAGTGGACGCCGGCGCTTCATCCCAAGCCGTGATTTGCGGGGACATGTCGGGAGAGATTTCCGGCTCGCCGGTTATTTCATTCGGCGCCAGCAATTCCTCCCGCGCCCGCGCGCGGTCCTCCTGCGAGATTTGATCTCGCCCTTCATTACGGGCGATTTGCAGGGCCCGCTGTTCGATCAAATCATGATCCAAAAGACTTGATTCCGCTTTTTGATTCCGGCGGTGACGGGTTGATTTTGCGCTCATATACGATCTCCGCGCCGTGGTAAAATGCGACGGAAAAAGGAAGAGACCGGAATTCCTCCCGGTCTCCCCTTTTCTCTGCCTGGCAGCAAAAGGTTATGACTGATTGACTGCATGACCATTATCACCATGCGCCGCTTCCAAATTAATGGACTCGGCCAATTTGGTCAGCGTTTTATCTGTTTCGCTTTCTTCGTTGAGGGTTTTTTGCAAAATTCCGGCAACCTGATCATGGCCGAGAATTTTCGCGTAAGTACGGACGCTGCCATATCCGGCCATTTCGTAATGTTCCACTCTTTGCGCCGCGGCGATCAGCGCGGCGTCTTTAGCTTCAGGAGAGGCGCTCTCGCCCATGGTCTCCTCTCCTTCCTCGATCAATCCTTGCATCGCCTTACAAGTTTTTCCGGAAGGCTTTTTATCCAGTCCTTCAAAAATCTTCTCTAGGCGGTTGGCATGTTCTTTGGTTTGTTCGAGATGATGTTCAAATCCTCTTCTTAATTCCTTGGTATGAGCGGCCTTGGCCATCTGGGGTAATGCTTTGATAAGCTGATTTTCGGCATTATATAGATCTCTAAGTTGATCAATAAAGACGTCTTCGAGGGTATTCAT
>DATJMI010000130.1:0-40752 GCA_035508775.1 Methylacidiphilales bacterium | reverse complement strand
TGGCGGATGTTTTTGTCGCCGGGGTGCTCTTGTCTCTTTTTGCTCTGAAAGCCCAAGAGGCGACCAAATCGATCCCGTGCCTCGGTCTCTATTATTTTATCGGGTACTGTCTGTTGAGCATGACGACAACGGAGCTACTTGTGCATTCCGGCGTGGTGGCGGGTAACGACGAAAAGCAATCGGAAAAAAAACTCGGACGCGGAGCGATCGACGGATTATTTGCGGGATTGCTCTGCTTTGCAATCGTGTCGAGCCTCTACACCTATCAACAGTATACGATGAACACCAAAGAGCACGTGGAGGCGTCCAGTTCGCCTCAGAAATTGAATAATGCCGATCTGGTTTTGCCCGCCCACAAATAGAATCTTATACCTTGCAGTTTTTGCTCGGTGCGTTAGGCTTCAGTCGGTTTCATTGAGCATGTGCTCATCGTTTCGGCCCTCCGCCGACTCGCCCCTTCAGTCGTCTTCGATGAGAGTCGTCTAGGGCCATAACACCTCATCGACCCACAAACCGTGGTCCATGCGGACGCTCTGCCGTTGCGCATCACTCCACTTTTTCAGCATGACATCCCCTACAACAACTCCATCCCATTCGCCTGCGCTTGCCGCGCCGGTGACGATCACTTTCGCTTCGCTCGCGCTCATCGAGCCACTTCAGCGTGCGCTGCGAGAGAAGGACTATACCGAGCCCTCGCCGATTCAGGCCGGAGCAATCCCGCACCTGTTACAAGGTCGCGACCTCATAGGCATTGCGCAGACTGGGACCGGCAAGACCGCCGCATTCGCCCTGCCCATCCTGCAAAAGCTCGCTACACATCCGGCGCCACCGGTATCAAAACGTCCACGTGCGCTTATCCTTGCGCCAACGCGCGAACTAGCCGCGCAAATCGGCCAGAGCTTCCAGCATTACGGCAGGCATCTGCGCCTCCGTCACACGGTCATTTTTGGCGGCGTCGGTCAAAATCCGCAGGTGCAGGCACTGGCACGTGGCGTTGACATTCTCATTGCCACGCCGGGCCGCCTCCAGGACCTTCAGCAGCAGAAGCACGTTTTCCTCGATAAGGTGGAGGTCTTCGTGCTGGACGAGGCCGACCGCATGCTCGATATGGGCTTTGTCCATGACGTGAAGCGCATCATCACCACGCTGCCGCCGCGCCGCCAGTCACTCCTCTTTTCAGCGACCATGCCGCCGGTCATCGAGGAACTCGCCGCGTCGCTCGTTCACCATGCCGCCCGTGTCGAAGTGACGCCAGTGGCCACCACCGCCGAGCGGATCGAGCAGCATGTCGCGTTTGTCGACCGCGGCAACAAGGTGAAGCTTCTCGCGCACCTCGTTGGTCAGCACGCCGACGGCCTCGTCATCACTTTCGTGCGCATGAAGCACATGGCCAACCGGCTCGTCGAGCAGCTATCCAAGCACGAGATCCGCGCCGAGGCCATACACGGCAACAAATCGCAGAGCGCTCGTCAGCGGGCGCTGGAAAACTTCCGTACCGGACACAGCCGGGTGCTCGTCGCCACCGACATCGCCGCGCGCGGCATCGACGTGAAGGGCATTTCGCTGGTGGTAAATTACGATCTGCCGGAGGAACCCGAGTCGTATGTGCACCGCATTGGCCGTACCGCGCGCGCCGGGCGCACCGGCATCGCCGTGGCTTTCTGCGACGACGGCGAACGCAATCTCCTGCGCCAGATCGAGCGGCTTATCCGCCAGCCAATTCCCGTGCTCAAAGGCCATCCCTATGAGGCTTCCGAACCAAAAAACCGGGAGGCGCGAGGTCCGCTGGGCAATGGAATTGACCGTCCTCATCGACCGAACGGTCCCTGTCGCGGTGGATTCCGTTCCCGGTTTCACCGGTAAAAATGACACAAGACTTTTATCACAACTCAAAATCGGGGACGGCGTCCGGAAATAAGCGATACCACCATCAGCACAATAAAAACAAGGCACAGAAACTTGGCGATTTCCGCCGCGAGTCCGGCCAGGCCCCAGAAGCCGAAAACGGCCGCAATCAGGGCGATGATAAAAAAGGTAATGGCATAGTGGAGCATGGAGATATCCTTAGGCGGGGGTTGGGACTGCGAGAGCTAAATTGCTATCGATGGGCTTATGCGCGTCGCAAGGTGGCCCGGCAGGTTCTGCAGCTAAATGTGCCGATGGGGTATTCCTGATGCCAACTTGGCGATCGGCAATAACCTCTGAGATAAAACGGAGCTTTTCTACAACCACAGGGGAAAGGACAAATGGATAGATATCCCTTAATCCCATACTGCGATTGATGCTATTAAGTGCTATCGTCAGTTCAGACCAAGCGTCGATTTTTTCTTCAAACGTTTTTGACTTCATGCCAAACCAAGAGCTCTGAGATGTTTCTTTCGACTCCAATGCCACACGTGCATCAACCATGCAAAAATCGAGGGCAACTTCCAACGTGTCCTGGATATGCAGATAATGAGCCCAGCTTTCGGCCCAATCTTCCCAGGGATGGGCGGATGCATAGACGCTAATGTATTTTTCCTGCCAATTCTCGGTGGCTCCGGATGCATAGTAGGTTTTCAGTGCCTGGTCGTAATCAATTCGCTCATCTCCAAACAGCGCCCGGTAGGGCTCAAGATACTTTGTTCCACCGATCAGGCGGTCCCAATAATAGTGGCCAATCTCGTGCCTGAAATGCCCGAGAAGAGTGCGGTAGGTCTCTTTCATGGAAAGCCGGCGTTTTTCACGTTCGGCATCGTCTGCTTCCGCAATATTCAAGGTGATGATTCCTTTGTCATGTCCCGTTAGGACCTTGGATTCCGGTGTGGGCCCCTCCGCAAGAAACCGGAAGGATATCCCTTGGTGGGGGTCATCGGCTCGATTGAGCAAGGGCAACTCCAGACTGATGAGTGTGTAGACAAGGCGTCGCTTGGCTGCCTCAATCAATTTCCACAAAGTTCGATTTTTTTCGATGGAAAGATCTGGAATCATTTCATCCAACCGGCATGAGACACAGTAATTTTCCCGGTTGTCCTCGGGAATCATCCAATTGCACGCGTTTTCCACGGAATAATTCCGACACTTTCTATAGAATCGTCTCCCGGCTTCCTTGGCCGTGGGAGAAAAGAGGCTGCCCGCCTTGGATTCCAACGTACTCAAACAGAGCAAATCCGGCAAAAATCCAAGTTCTCGCTGGCAACTCACACAGGTTATATTCTCAAAAAAAATCCGCTGCCACAGACGCAATGATAGGTTTTCACAAGGAATCAATTTCTGTCTGACCTGCACCGCGAGCCATTCCCCCATGCAGCAAGCAGAAGCAAAGAACCCTTACCGTCGGATCTTTTATGATTATGAATCATATATATATATATATTCAGGGGTGCCAGAGACCATGGACTGATCCATCAAATCCGTTTAGTGTGGCCCGTTGTTCTGATTGGGATCCGGCTTGCCTTGTCCGCCGGGCTTGGGCGGCGGGGCATTGCCTTGAGGCTTGGCGTCAACATGGGGTTGTCCCTGGGGATGAGATTCCGGCCCACCAGCGGACTTATCTTGCTGCGCTCCTCCGCCCGGACCTTGTGGCGCGTGAAATTCAGATGGAGGCACCGCGTGATTGCTTGTTGGAGCAGGCTTTACTTCCGTTGGGGTCTGAGCGTTAGAAGGACGCTCCTCCGGTTTGGGCTGATTGCCGGGTGAAAATTGGGGTTCGTGTTGAACCGGTGCCGCGTCTTTCTGCTGCTCCTGCGGATTCTGACCGGTAAATTGGGGGGACCATGCCGGTGAAGCTGCATTAGCTGTAGGGGGCTTCTTCGTATTGACCTTGACTTGATGACTGCGTGTCTGCGCTGCCGTTTGAAAAGAAGCCTGCTGTTGCGCAGTCGGCTGAACATGATTTTGCTGTGAAGCCTGTTGTTCTTGCGAAGTTGGCTGGGCTTGTATTCCGCCCTGACCACCGTTGAAACTCACCCGATTGGATTGAGACCGAACAGCAGATTTGTCTGCATAGGTATTGTGAACGTGCCCACCGGAGACATTGTTGGCCGCAGTATTATAATCGAAATGGCCGTTGTCCCAGTGTCCGCCGCCGTAGCCATTTCCCCAATAGCCATGACCGTAATTGATACCGCCATAAAATCCAACGGTCGGACCCCAGTAGCCCGCATGGTAGACATAGGCATCGCCTTCCCAACCCCAGTAACTGGGCGTCCAATAGAGTCCTACTTCCGGCGGTTGTACCCATGCACCTGGAACCCAGTAATAGACTCCTTGATCTTCGTCATAGGCCCAATAGCCGGGAGTCCAAATGTAACCATCGTCCGGAGCCGGCGGCTGGTCCTCTACAATCAGCGGTGGCGGAGCCACATCAACGGAAATCGATACCTGGGCAAATGCCGGTGAAGAAAGAAAAACGAGCACCAAAGCGATCAAGCATGAGGCAGCCCAGCGAGAAGAGTTCATGGGCTGTTTGAGGCATGGGAGATGCCAGTTCGAAGTGTTTGGCGTTTCGCCTCTCAGCCGGAAAAATTCATATGGCTCTTAATATTGCAATTTGCAAAATCTAGTTTTATCGATGGGAATATTGCATGAATTATAAGATGCAACGAGACATCAAGGCACAATGTTCGCAAATCGCGGGGTCAGACCCAAGCTTGTGGTCCAAGTTGCCGTCGGACTGAGCCCGAAGCGACTTCGCCTCGCCAGCCGGGTGCAGTCCGCCGAGAAAGACCCTGACACCGGCAGCGATCATCTCATTATTGAGCGCGTCGAGGTCGCAGTGCATCGCTTCGGTTTCGAGGGACGCGTCATAGTCGTCAGAGTGGTGAATAGCGACCGGATACTTCGGCATGATTCTCCTTTGTTGGATAATGGTTTTTGTCCATTCGAATTCAAGAGAGTTGTAAAGGACCGGAAGCGATTCAAATTGTCCGGTAGCGCAGCTCTAAGTTCAGGATTGCGCGTCTTTCTCTCACATGAAGGCCCGCACATCTTCCCCGACCGATGCGAATGCCAACTGGCGACGGTTTGTGTTCTTCCGCGTACTGTTCAATTCGCGATTTTATTATCCGGTGCTGGCGGTCTTCTTTCTCGACCTTGGGCTAAGCGCGACGCAATACACGCTGCTGAATTTCGCCTGGGCCATCGCCATCGTTTGCGCTGACGTGCCCGCCGGGGTGCTTGCCGACAGGATCGGGCGCAAACCTCTCGTGGTGGGTGCGACGATTGGCATGATCGGCGAAATGTTACTGCTCGTGGTAGCGCCGCTGAACGGTGGACTGATGCTGTTTCTCTTCTGTCTCGCCAACCGCGTGCTAAGCGGTGTTGCTGAGGGCATGGCGAGCGGAGCCGACGAGGCGCTGGTGTTCGATTCGCTAGCGGAACGCAATCGATCAAACGAATGGCCCGACGTGCTCAATCAGGTCGTGCGCTGGCAGTCCGTTGGCATGGTCATTGCCATGCTGGTGGGAGGCGCGTGCTACGACCCTGTCTTCATGACACGGCTTGTTCACGAGTTCGGTTTTTCGACGAGTTTCACCCAGGCGACGACGCTGCGTTTCCCGGTTTATCTCAATCTGGCGAGCGCCGTGCTGGCACTCGTCGTGGTGATCGGATTTCGCGAGCCCTCCCTGCATAAATCGTATGCCGGGCTGGTGCAGCCGGGCGAGGTGGGGACGACAAAAACAGCATGGGGCCATCTGCTGGCAGCGGGCGGATGGATCGTGCGGACGCCCGTGGCACTTTTTGTCATGATTGCGGGATTGCTGATGGATAGCGTGGTGAGGCTTTTTCTGACGTTTTCCAGCTCCTATTTTCGGATGATTCATTTGCCAGCTGCGAGCTTCGGCATCATTGGCGCGAGTTTCGCGGGTCTGGGATTGATCGTATCGCCAATAGCGCGGCAGATGGTGAAGACGTTCTCGTTGCGAGCAAACTATTTTCTGCTGGCATGCGTAGTGCTGGTCGGACTCGTCGGTGCGGCGTTCGAAATTCCGATTTGGGGCGTGGTCTTCATGGTGCCGCTCGGCGTGGCGATGACCGCGCTTGCCTTCATGGTCTCTTACTACCTGAATGCCTTGGTTGATTCGCATCACCGTGCGACCGTCCTGTCATTCAAGGGGCTGGCTTTCAATCTCGGCTACGGGTTTATCGGCTTGCTCTTCGCGTTGGTCTTGAAGGCATTTCAGCGGGGCGTCGACTCGACGCAGGCGCTTGCCGAGGGGTTCAAACTACTGCCGTTGTGGGTGACTCTGACGGGTGTTGTGATATTGATTGCGTTTTGGAGCAAACGCCGGGCGCTTGGCGCGAAGATTTAGTTCACGCGTACGCTCGCTTACAATCCGCCGTGCCGCCAGACGTGCAAGGCTAAGAGCCCCCCATCTTCGCATCCCAAGCGAGGCCGAAGAGCGACCCCTGGAGACCATGAGAGGGATTACTCGAGTAGTTGTTTGACTTTGTAATTCAAATTTTCGGAGGCATTGAGGTTGCGCAAATTGCCATTCCGGTCAACGAGCCATAGCGTGGGTACGTCTGGTACGTCAAGACGCGCCATGGGTAGCCTGCCAGTCCGATCCGGCAAAATACTGTGACCATTCCAAGGGTTCCTTCGCAAGGAATGAGTTGAGGCTGCTCTGGTCCACATCGAAGCTGACGCCGATGATATCGAAACCCCGGCCATGGTATTTTTTGTAGGCGGCCTGAATTTCCGGCAGTTCTTTAAGACCTTGCCGTGCTTGCCGGTCAATTCCCCCGTGCGATGAAACCCGGCACGCCGGTCTCCACTACCGAATTGAGCCTTGTTCTGGTCTGAATCCGGGTGATCTCCTCCACGGCGGTTTCCGGAAGCTCCGAGATGTTGTAGTTTTCGCGGGCTCGGTCCGGATTCTTGGCGGTGGTCAGGATGGCCGTCCCCCGTTGAATTCCCCACGCGAGGAGGACCTGCCCCGGGGTCAAAGATGTTTCTTGGGCGATGGAAAGGACCACGGGGTCTTCCAGTGGTCCGGGACGCATTCCGTGCCCCAATGGTGCGAAGGCCAACAGCACAATTTTTTTCTGCTGGCAGAAATCCAATAGCTCAGTCTGGGGCAAATAGGGATGCGATTCCACTTGAACCACCGCGGGCTTGATCCTCGCCGCCTCGTAGAGCGGTACCAGGTTTTCAAGAGTAACGTCGGACAAGCCAATGGCCCGGCACTTGTCCTTTTCGGCAAGACTTTCCATGGCTCTCCAAGTGTCGAGCAAAGTGACACCGCGATCATAAATGATATTACCGTCCCCATCCCGGGGATCCATGTTGTCTCCCGGCTGGAATGCAAAGGGAGTGTGAATCAGATAAAGATCCACGTAACTAATCTCCAGTCGCTTGCAACTCGCATCGAATGCCGGCTCAACTCGTTCTGGCCGATGATTGGAATTCCAGAGCTTGGTTGTGATGAAGACCTCCTCACGGGCGATTGCTCCCGCGGCGAACTCTGCCTGCAAAGCCTCGCCGACCTCGAGCTCGTTCCGGTAGCGTTCAGCACAGTCAAAGTGCCGGAATCCCACCCTTAATGCGTTGGTGGTTGCGCTCCTCGTTTCGGCAGGATCGGATATCAAAGTTCCGAAACCGAGAGCCGGGATAGCGCCAGTCCCCGAATTTAAGGGTATTCTCATCGAGCGAATGTCGGAAGGATTAGTTGAGGTCATAGTATGTTTCTCCATAGGGGATTTAATTCGATGACACCGACGTGAACGGACAGGCAAAAGACCGGTATCTCAAGGAAGTCGCTAACTTGACCGGCCTAAGACGATGTCGCAACACGCTTAACTAAGACCAACTATATCAACCCTGCAACCCGTAATGAGGAGCGGTCGAAGAAGCTCGATGGCGGCGAGGTGTGAAAGCGCCGATGCAGGAATATAACCCTTTGACCTGGAGGAGTTATTCCCTTCTCGCGTGGTTGACTCGAAGCGTGGTCATGATTTACTTTCCTCCAGAATCAACCAGGGCTGGGCCAAGTCTGCTGTTTCTTCGTCTTCCACAAAGCGGACGCCGGCTCCGAGCAAGCGGATCGGCTGGGCGCCGCGGGCGCGGGCCTCGGCGAGGAGATACCGGTAGATTTCACGGGTTGGGTGGGCGCTGATGCATTCTTTGGTCGTGCGGGTGAAGTCGGCGAATTTCACTTTCACGAAAGCTTTGTGGATCGGGCGATCGGGCGACTTCGCGCGAAGCTCCTGTTCCAGGTCCGTTACCAGCCGATCCAGTTCCCGCTGGCACTGTTCCAGGGTGATCAGGTTTTCGGCAAAAGTCGATTCGTTGCTGAGGCTTTTGCGAATCCGGTTCGGCTCGACGGGCCGATCATCATGGCCCCGGCAAAGATGATAGAGTTCCTGGCCCCATTTGCCGTGCCGGCGCATCAGCTCCGCGAGGGGAATTTTTTGAAGATCGCCGCAGGTTTTGATCTCCTGCCGTTCAAATTTTTCGGCGCTTTTGGGGCCGACGCCCCAAATTTTGCGCACCGGCAAATCGCGCATGAACGTGTCCACTTGCTCGGGCGTGATGGCGAATTGACCGTTGGGTTTGCGCCAGTCGCTCGCGATCTTGGCCAGCATTTTATTCGGGGCGATTCCCGCTGAACTGGTCAACTTCGTTTCCTCGAAGATGCGCTTGCGAATTTCACGGGCGATATCCCAGGCGTAGCGATTGTGCCCCGTGGCATCGAGGTAGGCTTCGTCGAGAGAGAGCGGTTCCACCAGCGGTGTATACTCGCGCAGGATGCGCCGGATCCTGGCCGACTCTGCCCGGTAAAGATCGAACCGGACGGGAAGAAAGACCAGGTTGGGACATCGTTCCCGCGCCTGGAAGCCGGGCATGGCGGAGCGGACGCCATATTTGCGCGCCTCGTAATTGCAGGTGGTCACCACTCCCCGGCGCGCACCGCCACCCACGGCAATGGGCTGGCTGGCCAGCTCCGGACGCTCGCGCATTTCCACCGCCGCGTAGAAGCAGTCCATGTCGAGGTGAATGATCTTGCGCACGGGAGTTCCTCTTTCAGGCGAAGTGGTCTGCCGTCCGCAGGATTGCCGTTTGCAGGATCTTACTTATGCGCGTGCCCGTTGAAATGGGCGTGGCTGGAAGCGCTTCCCGAATGGCCATTGCGCTTGGCGTTGTCACGGAGAGCGGAAGAAGGGCCCAGATAGCTGAGAAGTTTGCCGAGTTCGGCGCGCATCTGGGGGCGGGGAATAATGCAATCAATCAAGCCTCTTTCGAGGAGAAATTCGGCGGTTTGAAAACCCTTGGGCAAGTCCTGCCGGATGGTTTGCTCGAGCACCCGCGCGCCGGAGAAGCCGATCATCGCCTTGGGTTCGGCGATAATGAGGTCGCCGAGAGTGGCAAAGCTGGCCGTGACCCCGCCCATCGTTGGATCGGTCAGGACGGAAATAAAAGGAAGCCGGGCGGCGGCGTGGCGTTGCAGGGCGCCGCTGGTCTTGGCCATCTGCATGAGGCTAAACATCCCTTCTTGCATGCGAGCGCCGCCGGAAGCTGAAAACGAAATAAACGGAATCCGTTGCGCGGTGGCGCGCTCGATGGCGCGGGTGATTTTTTCGCCGACCACGGAACCCATGGAGCCGCCGCTGAAGCCAAACTCCATCACGGCAACAGAGAGGGGACGCCCCTCAATCCGGCCCAAGCCGCAGACTACACCATCCTTGAGGCCGGTCTTTTTTTGGTATTTCTTGAGCTGATCTCCGTAACTGATCGCGGAGGTGAACTTGAGAACGTCAAGGGGGGCGATACCGGCGTCGTGTTCCTCCCAGGAGCCTTCATCCAGAAGATGGCCCAGGCGTTGCATAGCGGTGATGCGAAGGTGATTCCCACATTCCTTGCAGACCATCTGAAGGCTTTCGAGTTCCTTATTGAAAATGTAGGCGCTGCATTCGGGGCATTTCGTCCATAATCCCTCCGGCATTTCCTTTTTTTTGGTTGGAATTTTCCCATAGTCGGGTTTGGGAAAAACACTGGAGGGGGTAGTCGGTTGGATCATAAAAGGTGAGGGGGAGGCTCAGCTTCGCGCGATGGTTAATACCGCCAAGCGGGCTGCCCCGGCTTGCGCCAAGGTTCGAGCACAGGCGTTGGTGGTAGCGCCCGTCGTAAAAACATCATCTATTATTAGCAAATTTTTGCCCTTTACGTCAAATCTCTGTTTCAAGCCAAAGGCATTCTGCATGTTTTTCCAGCGAATGGCCCGATCAAAGCCAGTCTGCGAAGGTGTCTCTCGGTAACGATAAAGGCAATTCAAAACCGGTATTTTTCGCTTTGAACCAAGCCCTTTTGCCAGTTCGATAGCCTGGTTGAAGCCGCGCTCCCGATGACGGCGGTGATAGAGCGGAACGGGAACAAGGGCGTGCCATTGCTCTCCTTGGGCATGGAGATCGAAGGCCTCGGTGAGCCATCCCACGAGCTGGGCGTGATGGTAAAACTCTTCCCGATATTTGTAACCTACAATGGCCTCAAGCACCTGCCCTTTGGTGCGGTAACTGGCCCGTGCCCATTGAAAATGCCATTCGTGCCCGGCGCAGGGTGTGCAGATAAAGCCTCTGGCAAAAGTTTCCCCGGCTGTAACAGGATCGCCACATTGTTGACAATAAGGCTCGCATATTGGCTCCGGCTCTGCGGCGGTGGTCTTGGGCCAGGGGAAAGCAAGATCTAAGGCGCATTCTCCCCATTCCCGGATTTGGCGAAGTGTGGTTGATAAAAGAGCCATAACCATAAGGAAAGCAAAATCAATACCACTGATGTAAGGGGGCTGGAAACGATATCTCCGGGTACCCAGGCCAAGGGCGGCGGTTTGACGGGATGAGTGAGGCCGGTGGAAAGAAGAAGGACAAACACCAAACCGCCGTGCAACCCCGCGTTAAACCAGAGAGTGCCACAACGTAGAAAAGTAGCCCCGAGAATAAGGCCGAGGAGGAAAATATTGAAGCCTTTCGTGAGGGAAAAAAAATCGGTGCCGGTGGCCGGGAAAAACTGATCGCGGATTGCTTCGAAAGCCGCGACCAACGCTGATATGCCGCTCCAGAGATGAACGGGCTGATGGTCAAACGTAGCCGGGGTTTTAAGAAAATGGGCGAGAGCAAAGATGAACGCGGTCAAAAGCCAGCCCCATCGCGAACCGAACCGCGCAATCATCTCCGTTTGAAAAAAACCGCGAAAAAGAGTCTCCTCCAGCAAAGGAACGATGAGCGCGGCGGCAAGTGCCTCAAGAAAGCGGGCCGCGACAGCCCCGGCCGGTAAATGGGAACTGGCAAGATTAACGAAGACAAGGTGCGCGCCGATAATCGCCTGTGCGGAAACAAGAGCGGCGGCCCAACCCCAAAGAAATTGCATTCCCCCGGCGGAATCGAACGGCCAGAGCTTGCGCAAGGAAATGTTGGAACGGAAAAGAACGAGGGAAGCGACGGCGCAGATGAGAAGCGCCCGGTCCATGGCGCGATGAAAAGCAAGATGCCCGGCGCACGCGAAATAAAGAAGCGGCCCGAGAACCATTGCACCGGGAAAGACGGCCAGAAAAAAGAGAATGAGGGGCTTTCTTCCTGATGCGGACATAATGTATGCGGTCTGGACGCGGCCAAATGCGATTGATCTTTGGATCGCGGTGCCACAGTATCTCTTTTTCCACTCTACCCAAGCACGAAGATGAAATTGACTCCGTTGGAGTTCGAAAAGCCGATTGTCGAACTCGAAAAAAGCATTGAGGCGCTCAAGGCCCGCGCGAAAGAACATGCCTCCGAGGCGATTCCCGAAATCGAGGCGCTTGAAGCGAAGCTGAAGGAAGAGCGCCAGCGCATTTACACCAATCTTTCCCCCTGGCAGCGGGTGCAGATCGTGCGGCATCCGGCGCGGCCTTATACGCTCGATTACCTCAAGTTGATCGCGACCGATTTTATGGAGATGAGCGGGGACCGCTGTTTCGGCAACGACCGGGCGCTTGTCGGCGGTTTCGCGCAAATCGGCCCGGAGAAAGTCATGGTGATCGGCCACCAGAAGGGGCACGATACCAAACAGCGTAGCCGGCATAATTTCGGGCTGGCGCATCCGGAGGGCTATCGCAAGGCGCTGCGTCTCATGCGGCTGGCCGATAAATTCGGGCTGCCCATCGTCAGTTTCATCGACACGCCGGGAGCTTATCCGGGAATCGCCTCGGAAGAGCGGCATATCGCCGAGGCCATCGCGGTCAACTTGCGCGAAATGTTCTGCCTGAGCGTGCCGATTGTCGCGGTCGTGCTTGGCGAAGGCGGAAGCGGCGGCGCGCTCGGCATCGGCGTGGCGGATCGCGTTCTCATCCTCGAAAATTCCTATTATTCGGTCATCTCACCCGAAGGCTGTGCGGCCATTTTGTGGAAAGATCAGGCCCACGCGCCGAAAGCGGCGGCGGCGTTGAAAATGACCGCGTTCGAATTGCGGGAGTTGAAGCTGGTCGACGAAGTCGTCCCCGAGCCGCCGGGCGGGGCGCATCACTCTTGGGAAAAAATGGCCGAATCGGTCAAGGCCGCCGTGTTGCGGCAGATCACGGAACTGAAGAAGCTCGATCCGCAGGCACTGAAAGACAAGCGGTACGAAAAATTTCGAGCCTTTGGGAAATTTACCGAGGCGGAGAGTTAGAGTCTATCCGAAAAGTAGGCATGGGTCATCTTGCTGCCGACGAAGTTTTCATGCGCAGGGCGTTGGAACTGGCCCGCCAGGCGCGCGCACGCGAAGAAGTTCCTGTTGGCGCGGTGCTAGTGCGTGACGGCGCAATTTTGACCCAAGCCGCCAACGAAGTCGAAGCGCGGCAGGATGCCACCGCGCACGCGGAAATGCTCGCCATCGGAGAGGCTCAGGAGCTGCTCAAATCGTGGCGGCTCAACGGAACGGTCCTCTATGTCACCAAAGAACCGTGCCCGATGTGTGCCGGCGCGCTGGCCCATGTGCGCGTCGACCGGATCGTCTTCGGCGTGAGCGATCCCAAGGCGGGTGCGTGCGGCGGCGCTTTTAATCTCTTCGATCTGCCCGGACTCAACCACCGGTGCGAAATCACCCCGGGCGTGCTCAAAGAAGAATCGCTTGGATTACTTCAGGAGTTTTTCCGTGAGAGGCGGGCGGAGGAATAAACTCCTCCCCATCCGGTTTGTCATCCTGAGCTTCTTGACTGCCATCCCCATTTCTGTAAGCAACGGGCCAGTTCCAGACAATAATGCTTATTGGACGACACAATGGACAGCAGGCCCCGCAGGCCTTTGCCCAGACTATCGTGGACGTTGACGATTATTGATTGATTTTAACCTCTGTCACGCGGCAAAAAGCAGTCATTTGCTTGATGAGTGAAAGAAAACGGGAACAGGCGCCGATTCTTTCCTGACTAACAACACCGGCACTAATGTACCGGCTTAAAACGAGATTTTCGCGCCTGCAGTGATCGACTGGGCAAAGAAATCACTCTGGCCCGCTTGCGCCTGATAGTCGATAAAGACGCTGAGAGCCCGGTTTAACTGGGCATCAAGTCCGGCATCGAGCAAGGCTGCATCGCGGTCCTGCGTCGACGTATTGATGGTAAAAGATCCGAGTCCCTGTCCGGCAAACTGGCTGGTAATGCCGGCGCTGCTCTGCAAGTACTCGTGTTGCCAAACGGCGCTCACATAAGGCGTGGCCACAACCGAACCCCACCAGTTGGTTTGATAGCGGAACTCGCCGCCGAGACGGCTGCGCAGCGAATCATCCTGCTGATTAGCGATGGCCAGATCGGCCGCATTGGCGCCCCCTTCAGTGAAGCCGCCAATATCGAGATGGACGTATTGCAGCGCCGCCGTCGGGCCGAACGTCCAATTGCCACTATGGAATTCGTAGCCGCCGTCGAGATCGGCGTTGTACTGACTGCCGTCGGTCGACCCATTGGCCATGCGGCTCAAGAAGCCGATCGAACGGTTTTCAGTATAGCTGTTATAATCATAGGTAAGGATACCATTGGCGTACCAGCCACCGCCGGCGTAGGTCGCGTAAATACCGGGCGAATAGCTGTCGACGTCCGTCGTGCTGCCATCCTGGTCGAGCGTGGCATCGGTATGACCGTAGCCCACGAGACCACCCACCGCCCAGTGATCGTCGATGCGATAGTCGGCGCCCGCCATAACGCTGCCAGTGGTGAAATTGGCGTGGGCCACGTCCGGATCGCTGCTGATATCGGCCAGGATCACGTTTCCGCTGATGAACGTGCTCCACCGGTTTTGTTCCGTGACCGGCGCGACTTCCTTCATATCTTTGGCGTCCGTGGCCACACCGCCGAGGATCGGATCGGTCACGTCGCTCACCAGACCCCTGCTCAGCGGCGAGGGATTATAGGCCAGTAGATGGCTTTGAATGCCCGCGAGTCCGGAAGGCATGGCGGAATCCATGACCTGAAGCCCGGAGGAATCGAGGCCGCCTTGGCCATAACGGAGGCTGGCGAGATGATTATCGAGCTGGAGGACGTCGAAACCGAAGTTGTCGAAGGCAATATTATGCCACGCCTGGAGCCTTTGCGGGGAAAGCTGGTCCAAGTCTATCGCCCTGATTTGCGAATCTGCCTCTTCGAGTTTTAGGACGATTGAACCAATGTCCGTTGTTGGAGGCGCCATGGCCGGGATGATGACGTCGGGGATAACGACGGGGATGACGACCGGTTTGAATATCACCACCCCATCGAGATTAGCGGCGACGGCATATTGATTGGGCGTCAGGCCGGGCGTTAAGATCAGTTCGGGATTCTCTTCGGGGATGTCCGGCACAATGGTTGTTGCCGAAGCGGGATACAGCGAGGTCAAGGTCAAAACGCCAAGGATGGCGTAAAACGGCATCTTCATTCTTATTCTCCCCTAGTTAAATTTTCGCCGGGACCCGGATTCACTTTAAAAATTGTAACCCACGCCCCCGCCCAAACACGATAATCGCCAAAATGGATATTAAAAGCATTATGTTCAAATTGAGCGAATCATTCAAAAGGGTTTGCTTGCTGGACAGTGGAAAAACTGGGTCAGGCATGGGCCTATCCCCATTTTCCCATTTTCGCGAAATCGGTTCTTTTCACGAGTCCGAATTGCCTATCTTCGGAAATCTGTTTAGTTTCGCGGGAACTTTCCCTTAGTTCTCCCATTCGAAAGGACATCATGGAACATCGCATTCTCGGAACCACGCTACCCGTTTTGGAAATTCAGCTGGCCGCCGGCGAAAGCGTCGAGGCCGTTTCGGGTGAGCTCTCGTGGATGAGCCAGTCGATTGAGCTCTCTACCACGACCGGCTCCGGCGGCGGTGGACTGGGCGGCCTGTTCAAGCGCGCGGTGGGCGGCGGCTCGATCTTCATGACCAGATATACCGCGCAGGGTGCACCGGGCATGGTCGCTTTTGCGACGAAGATGCCGGGCCACATTCTGCCCGTGGACATTATGCCTGGCGCCGATTACATGGTTCACCGGCACGGTTTTCTCTGTGCCACCGACGGAGTGCAGCTTGGCGCCGCCTTCCAGCAATCACTCGGCGCAGGTATCTTCGGGGGCGACGGTTTTGTGCTCCAGAAAGTGAGCGGCTCCGGCAAAGCCTGGATTGAACTCGATGGCGAAGTTATTCCTTACACCCTCTCCGCCGGTGAAACGCTGCGAGTCCATCCGGGACATGTGGGCATGTTCGATGCGGGCGTTAGCTTCGAGATCACACGCATCAAGGGTATCACCAACATGCTTTTTGGCGGTGATGGCATCTTTCTCGTCGCGCTGACCGGCCCTGGCCGTGTGTGGCTCCAGTCGCTGCCATTGGCCAACATGGCGCACGCACTGATCCCCTATTTGCCGAGCGCGAAGTAAGCGTCGCCGCTAACCCCACACCTGCCGGTCCAGCGTCCGATATTGGATTGCCTCGCTCAGATGGGTGGCGTCGACTTTCTCCGAACCGGCCAGGTCGGCGATGGTGCGGGAGACTTTCAGGATGCGGTCATACGCGCGGGCGCTCAGGTTGAGTTCGCTCAGCGCCATGCGCAGTAGGCTTTCGCTGTCGCTGTCGAGCGGGACGAAGGTCTTGATGTCTTTCGGGCTCATCTGCGCGTTGCAGCGGACTTTGCGCTTGCCCGCGAAGCGTTCCTGCTGGACCTGCCGCGCCTTGAGGACACGCGCGCGAATCTCGGCGGAGGTCTCCGCGGCGTGCGGACGCAGCAGCGTCTCGTGCTTCACGGCGGGAACTTCAACGTGGATGTCGATCCGGTCGAGCAGCGGGCCGGAGATTTTGTTGAGATAGCGCCTGATCTCCTGGGCGGTGGCCCGTCCGCGTTGCGCATCGCCGAAACCGCCGCTGCCGGGGCTTGGATTCATCGCCGCCACGAGCATGAACTGGGTGGGAAAAGTGATCGACCCCGAGGCGCGCGAGATGGTTACATGACCATCCTCCAGCGGCTGGCGGAGAACCTCGAGCGCGCTGCGGCGGAACTCGGGCAGTTCGTCGAGAAAAAGAATGCCGTTATGTGCCAGGCTGACTTCGCCGGGGCTGGGATTGGCGGTGCCGCCAATCAGCCCCGCGTCAGAAATGGTATGGTGCGGCGCGCGGAAGGGGCGGCGCGTGACCATGGCCTGTTCGGGCGTGAGAAGTCCCGCAACGCTGTGGATTTTAGTCGTTTCGAGCGCCTCGTCGAGAGTCAGCGGCGGGCAGATGCCGGGAATGCGCTTGGCCAACATCGACTTGCCGCTGCCGGGCGGGCCGATCATGAGAACGTTATGGCCTCCCGCCACGGCCACTTCGAGGGCGCGCTTGACGTGCTCTTGCCCCTTCACATCGGCGAAATCGTGCTCGATGGCGTCGAACTCGCCGAGAATTTCTTTCGGATCGGTCCGTACCGGCAGGATACCGGCGGTCCCGGCAAGAAAATCGGCGGCATCGCGCAAATGGCGCACCGGATAAACCTCAAGCCCGGCGACCACGGCGGCTTCGGAGGCGTTGGCGGCGGGCAGAATAAGCCCGCGCTTTTTGTGTTTGCGCGCGGAGAGCGCGATAGACAACGCGCCTTTGATGGCGCGCACCTCGCCGGTCAGGGCCAATTCGCCGACAATCCAATAATCCTCCAGATGGCGGGGCTGAAATTGATCCGACGCGGCGATAATGCCCAGCGCCATGGGGAGATCGAAACTGGGGCCCTCCTTTTTGACGTCGGCTGGAGCGAGATTGATCGTGACCCGGCCATACGGAAATTTGTAGCCGCTGTTGTTGACGGCGGTGCGCACCCGGTCGCGGCTCTCTTTGACTGCCGTGTCTGGCAGGCCAACGACCACCACCACGGCGTTGCCGTAGGTGGCGTTGACTTCGACTTCGACGGCGAAGGCGTCGACGCCCCAGACCGCAGCGGAGTGTACTTTGGCTAGCACTCCGCTAAGGAACCAAGTTCGCGGCCCGCTGACGAGGGAATTTCGGACGGTCTTTAAAAATCAACCCGAATGCCGGCATTGACCGAATTGGCGATATAATCGCTCTGGCCAACCTGGACGTTGTAGTTGATGAAAAGGCCGACCGGCATCCCTTTGTAGCCGGTAAACGCAGTGTTGAGGCCGACGCCGACCAGCGCGAAATCCCGTTGCGGCGAGAAGGTCGACACCGGGAAGGAACCCAGGGCGGGCGCTCCCGGCAGGCTGGTGCTCACCCCGCGGCTGTCATCGAGAAACTCGTGATACCAGAGTGCGCGCAATTCGGGAACGAAGGTCACATCCGGTCCGACGCTGAAGGCCTTGTTGGCTTTAAAACCGACATGACTACGCAGCGAATCGATGTCCTGGCTGCCTTCGCTCAGGTCGAAGACACCCGCGCCGGTTTCCGTGAAGCTGTCGATGTCGAGATGGGTGTACTGCAAGCCCACTTCCGGCGTGATGGTAAAACGGTCTCCCAGCTGGAAGTCGTAACCCCCGGTCCAGTCGGTGAGGATATCGTCGCCGCGCGGTGTGCTGGAGGCGGTGGTTCCGCCGAAGGTGGTGCGGGTGTCATTAAGTTGGATGGTTCCGGCGCCAGCCATGCCGTTGACATGCCAGTTGCCGTCGCGCCACGTGCCATAAAGAGCGCCGATTTCGGTGTTGAGGCCGATTCTGCTGCCGTCTTCAAAATCGGCGTCGCCGGTGGTGTAGCTGGCCAGAACACCGATGACGAGGCCTGGGGTAAAGCGGTAATCAAACCCGAAAGTCGGATTGCCTAGCGTTGAGTGGAACGCGGAAAGCGTATTGGAGCCCGATTCATCGCCGAGGGTCACATCGCCCGAGGCCCATATTCCCCAATGAGGCAGTTCCATGGGCGCGGCGATGACCATCTGTTTGGTGTCGGTCGACATTGTGGTGCCACCGAAGACCGAGCCGCTGGCCCTATCGATAATCGAGTTGAGCTGAGCGCTGGTGTCGTTGAAGGCATACATGCTGCCCGCCTCGCCGACGTGCATACCACTCAGATCGAAGCCGCCGATCTGGCCTCCGGCCAGCAGGTTGTCGAGGTGCTCGTTGAGGTCCGAAGCTAGCGTGGTGTTAAGGTTCACGCCGAGGATGTCGATGCCTTGATTGATTTCGCGTCCGACCAATTCATTCATGGCCGCTTCAGGGTTTGCGGCGGCGGCGGGGTAGAAGGTCGTATTGAATGCGGTTGGCAGGCCGGTGGTCGATGTGACGTTATCGATGGCTGTCGCTGCCGCGACCAAGCCGGAATCGACGACCTGTTCGAGCGAGATAGCGTTATCGGCCAGCGCCAAGCCGCTCCAGGTGTAAGTGTTGGGGCCCAGGGTAAAGGTGCCACTGGTATCGCCATTGAGCGCAGCCAATTGCGCGAGCTTGGCGGGAGTCAATCCGACGAGTTCAAGATTGAGTGTGCCGGTGCCGTTAACTTCGCGCATTTCACCGATGAGGGAGGCGATGCCAATGATATTGACCGTGCTGGGCGTCGTGCCGCTCGAGCTGTTCAAGGAAACCGCATTCTTGCCGGCGTCGATCGAGCCGCCAGCCAGATTGACAGTGCCGCCATTGCTGATCTGAATACCGTTGGTGGAAGCCACAATGCCGCCGCTGTTGTAAACGGTATTGGGCGTGGTGCCGGTACCGCTGATCAGGATGCCGTCTCCGTCGCGGCCATGGATATACCCGGAATTGCTAACCGTGCCGCCGCCATGGATGTAGATGGCCGTTTTTCCGCCGTAGACGGAACCGGTGTTCTTAACCACGCCGTTGCCACTGATGTGAATACCGTAAGTCTGACCGCCAATGTACCCGTAATTGCTGACCGTACCGTTGCCACCGATATAAACGCCGGTGCCGTTGTCATCAGCGTCAAAGGCTTCAATTTGTCCGCTATTAATAACCAGACCAGTGCCAGCGATATAAACGCCGTAGGCGTCCTCACCGGCATCAAAAGCCCCGATATATCCTGAATTGGTTACCGTACCGTTGCCGCCGATGTAAACACCGTAAGCGTTATCATCGGTATTACCCCCGTAGATCGATCCCGTGGTGGTGTTGTTTACCGTTCCGTTGCCGCCGATATAAATGCCGTAGCTATTTTCATCGCTGTCGTACCCGGCGATCCCACCCGAGTTGGTTACGGTGCCATTGCCAGTGATATAAACACCGTAAGCATTGTCATCGTTGTCGTACGCGGAGACCGTGCCTGTGTTGGTTACCGTGCCCGTGCCGTTAAAATAAATGCCATAGCTACTGTCGCTGTCATAAGCGCTGACGGTACCCGCATTGATGACCGTGCCGCTGCCGCCACTGACATAAATGCCGGTAGCGTAGGCGTCGTCGGAAGCGAAGATCTGTCCGCTCGAGGTGTTGGTCACCGTGCCGGTGCCGATCTCGATGCCCGTGCTGAATTCATGGTCGGTTACCGTGATCGTGCCGGAATTGGTCACCGTGCCATTGCCGGTGATATCGATACCATATCCAGATTCGCTGTCGTTGACGGTGATCGAACCGGAATTGTTTACGGTACCGTTGCCCTTGATGTAAACGCCACTATAAGAGGACGAAATCGATCCGGTATTGGTGACATTGCCCGTGCCGATAATGACAATGCCGGTATACTCGGCAGAAATCGTGCCGGCATTCTGGACGTTGCCGTTGCCGTTGATATAGACACCGGCGTCATAGCCGGAAATTTCGGCGCCCTGGTTATTGGTGACCGACCCCGTGCCATTAATCAAAACGGCGGTGTAATTGGATGAGCTGGTGTCATCACCGGATTCGCTGAGTGTGCCTGAATTGAGAACCGAGCCGGTACCAAGAGAAACGGCGTGATAGTAGCCGGAAATAGTGGCGGTGGCGGCATTGTTCACGGTGCCGGTCGTGTGAATGACGACACCCGAGTTTCCTCCGTAAAGCGAGCTGCCCGTGCCGGTGGTGACTGTGCCATGATCAAATTCAATTTCGTTGTCATTCTGCTTGTCGGTCGTGTTGCCTAAATTGGCGTTGGGGGCGATGGTAACCGTATAGCCGGCTCCGGCGGCGGAATCGAAGAAATAGGCGCTCGTGGTGTTTGTGCCGGCGCCGCTAACGTTGGAACCGCTGACCGTATATTCCGGGCTAAAGACCGGCGCGGCGTTGGCTTGGCTGGCGCAGGCGGCCAGGAATAAGGCTATACAAGCGGCGTGAATGGCGCGAAGGATATACTTACGGTTATAGCTAATTCGTTTCATTTTTCCTCTTTATTGTTGAACGATGTTTTTCGTTTTCCCCAAGCGAAAATGGACATCCTGCTATTAAGAAATGCAACTAAATTCTGTCTAAGCATTTCCCTTAAAACAGCCTACTGTGCTGGCGCAGGATTGGAGGCTGGCGTATCTTCCAGCGCATTCGTGGGTTTGCTGCCAACCGGCATTTGACCGTTTGCGCGTGGGGTAAGTTGGTTATCGGGCCTTTCATTGAACGGTCCTTGAGCATACTGCTGACGGAAAAAGGCGACATTCCGGCGGAAACGAGCCACTTGATCGGGGCTGAGAACAGAGATGATCTGTTTTAAAGTCGCATGGTTAAGTGTCACCACCTGCGGCGCTATTTGCTTTTGCAATTCTCTGCGCTGAGCCAGATTCTGCAAAAAAAATTGATGAATCTCTCTTTTTTGATTTTCGTTGAGATCAAGATTGCGAGTCAGGCGATTTTCCCAAAGAGCGGTGACGGCATCGGGGCCGCGTTGCAGTAAAGGGACATGCACTGCGGAGGAGCCTAACCAGCCGGAGATGCAGCCAAAGGCGAAGACGAGGAAAACACCGATGGCGGCTTGCCAGTTGCTGGACATAAAAATGGTTAATCTACCCCGGTCCAATCATCGACACTGGGATTGTCAAACTCGGCGACGGACGCGGCCTCGGCGGCTTCATTAGCGGCGGCGGTAACTTGGCTGTGCCAGATGGCGATGCCCACCATGCAAGCCGCAAAGAGTGGGGAAAGCCGCCAGGAAACTTTCGCCCAGATGGACATAAGGTCGGGCTGCGGTTTTTCCCGCAGGCGGGCCAGGAGCCGGGTTTCAAAAGCATATTCAGCGGCGGAGGTGTCGGCCCGGTGCGTGCGTGCGCGCGCGAAGAGAGCATCGAGCTGCGCTTCACGATCAGGTTTGGGTTCATTCATCGTTTTTTCTCCAAAAGTTTGCGTAGAGCCGCGCGGGCGCGGAAGGCGCGGACTTTGACGTTTCCCATGCTCCAGCCGGTGAGTCCAGCGATTTCCTGCACGCTTCTTTCCTCGAGTTCAAGCAAGGTGATGACCAGGCGTTCTTTGGGCGATAATTGGGCCAGGGCGGCATAAAGGCGTTCCAGATCCGGGTGTGCAGAGGGATTCTCCGGGGCGGACGGCTCATAACCCGATTCCAGGAGGGCGTCGACCGAGACCCCCGGCTTGTCCCGCCGCCTCTTGCGCAGATAGTCGTAACATTTAAAGGTGGTGATGCGCATGATCCAGTGTTCGAACGGCGAATCGCGGCGAAACTGGCGCAGCTTGAAGTAGACCTGAATGAAAACCTCCTGGCAGATGTCCTCGAGCTCGGCGGCATTGCGGGAAAAACGGGAGGCGACACCGAAGACGCGGCTTTTGTATTTTCGCGTGAGTTCTCCGAAGGCGTTTTCATCGCCTGCCAGCGTGGCCGCCACGAGTTGTTCATCCGGCGTTGAACTTTCCGCAGTGACCATAGCATCAAGATATCCCAGCAAATGAGAGTGGGTGCGATCATCTTTTCATTGGGGTAAAGCTGCCGTTGGCGTAGTGGATATGCATAGTGCCGATGTGCTCACGTGAAAGCAGACGCCTTGAGGGTGAAAAGGTTACAAAGCAAAGCTTAGGTGACCTCTAAAGTTTATTTTCGTCATGGCGCATTCCGCCGCGAGAACGAGGTCAGGTCTTGCAATTTATCAAATTATTTCAGGAACAGAGGCGGTATGGGAAGATGCAACTTACTCTCCATCAACATTTAGAGATAGTCATCCAGGAGGTCGGCACGGGTTATGCCAAAGAAAGAATGAGGTACTATTATGAAAAAACAACATACATTTGTCAGACACGCACTCCTTCTTTTGGGTGCAACCCTCTTCCTCGGCACGGCCATTCCCCAGGCATGGTCGGATGACCGTGACGGGTTTTGGGACCATGGCCACCGTTGGCATCATTACGAATATTATCATGACCATCGCGGTTACTGGGATGAGCGTAATGGTGTGCGTGTTTTCATCAACATATAGAGGTTGAGTTGGGGGTTCAAGGCGCTCCCCGCCATGGGAGCGCCTTGGCTGGCATCAGAAAGAAATCTCTTTGTTGTTGGAACACGGGGCCGACGCCAATGCCATCGCCGATGACGGCGAAATGCTCCTGCATTGGGCGGAATCGCCCCAAGGCAACAAGGATATTGCCGATTTGCTTCGGCAGCGCGGCGGGCATGAATAAATTCTTGCGATCCCTTTTTTCTAAGGGATATAGGGGCCATCCTGAGACGTCAATGCGCCACCACGCTGTCGAGCTTTAAAGTGTAACCGCTGAGAATGTTTTTTTCCGCGAGAACGGAAACCGTGCCGAGCTCTTCTTCATCGCCGTGGGGATTCTTGGCCCAAAGGGTGATCTTCCACATCGGAACCGAGTCCTTCTGCACCAGCTCAAATTGAGTGGCGCTGGGCACGACCCCGGCGGGCAGCAGCGTCTCCGCAGTGGCAAGGGCCTGGGAAGAATCGGTGGCCAGCTTGTCGTTGGGCATCACGTCCTTTTCACTGTAGGAGAGGACGTAGGGAAGGAAGTGGCCGGTGTCGACCAGCACGGAGTCATTCTTGACCACCTTCCCGTCGGTGACCGTGACGACGCGGGCATTGCTGGCCGATACGCTCTTGTCGTAGAAATAGAAAGTCCAGGTTGTTGGCGTGGTGGAAGCATCGTCGCGTTTGCCGATGATTTTGAGAAGTTCGGCCTGGCCGGTTGGGTCGGTGACGATGTTGCCAAGACCGCTCTCGGCGATATTGCGGGCTTCGAAAGCGGAGGCGGGAACCACCGGCATGGCGGGAGTCGGCGAGGGGGAGGGGATTGGCGGCGCTGTGGAATTGGCAGGAACGGCTACCGGGTTCACCGGCGGCATAACAGGTTGCGTCGGCCCCGGCGGAGAACCTTGATTGGCGGCGACAGCTGGCTGAACAGGAGCCGGCCCCGGAATTGGAGAAGGCGCCGTAGCGGGCGGTTGATTGTGATTAGGATTGGACGATGGCGTGTGCGCCACGGGCAAGGGCGGATTTTTCACCGGTCCGCCGCCCGGTTCGCTTTTGGGCGCCGGAGTGGAACTAGAGGTGCCGGTTACGAGAGTGAACGCCTTTTTAATCACGGGAAAGGGAGGTTGCGGACCAAGCCAGGCCAGAAGCAGGACGGAGATCGTGACGAGAACGAGAAGAAGGGCTGCGGCGCCAAAAACTCCCTGGTTGCCGAGGTAGGGCGCGTGGGCGGGAAGGGAACGATGGATCACGCCGCTCTGTGAATCGTTGGGCAGATCGGGAACGATGGCCACGCCATCGGCGGAAGTTTCGATTCCATACGTGGTGGCGCGCTGTTGGACCTGGGCCGAATCGCGGTCGAAGTTTGCCGCCTCGAGGCAATCGAGGCCGGAATCGCCGAGGGTTTGGGCAAATCTGAGATCCTTGGCCAGCGCCCGGGCGTTGGCGTAGCGAAGCTCGCGGTTTTTCGCCATCATCTTGCGGCAAATGAAATCCGAAGCGCGGGAAATTTCAGGCCGCAACGTGCTCGGGATGGGCGAGGGCTTGGTCAGCACTTCGCTCATAATGTTATAGGGCGTTTCGCCCTGAAAAGGCGGTACGCCGGTGAGACATTCGTAAAACGTGGCGCCGAGGCTGTAAATGTCGTCGCGGGTGTCGGCGACCTTCGCGTCGCGGGCTTGTTCGGGGCTCATGTAGGCGGGCGTCCCCATGTAAGAGCCGCCGAGCGTCAGGCTCGTGCGCGAATCGATGGCGTGTTTGGCCAGACCGAGGTCGGCCAGCTTCGCCGTGCCGCGAAGGTCGAGCATGATGTTGTCGGGCTTGATGTCGCGATGGACAATACGGTTCTCCTCGGCGACGATAAGAGCCTGGGCGATACCGGCGATGACGCCAAGTGCCTTGGCTTCCGGCAGCGGGCCGTTTCGCAGATGCCAGGAGAGCGAGCCGCCCCCGACATATTCCATCACGATGAAATAGAGCCCGGTTGCCTCGTCGTGCGCGGCATCCATCACGGCGATGACATTCGGGTGCCGGATGCGGGCGGCGATCTGCGATTCGCGGATGAACCGCTCGGCCAGCGCCGGGTTGTCCAGTGAAAGAGCGGGAGAGAGAACCTTGAGCGCCACTTCGATCTGCAGCGTCTGATGCGTGGCGAGATAAACGGCGCCTACACCGCCGCGGCCGAGCTCGCGAATAACGCGGCAGCGTCCGATAACGTCGCCTGGCTCAATTTTTCCGATCAGCGTGGGCATCAACGGGATTTTAGCTTAAGGGCTGTGGACGAACAATACTCGGGTGCTGGGATTCTCTATAAACTATGGGTTGGGCTCCTCCACGAACGCAGAATGAATCGCTTTCTAGGAAGTACTTCTGACAAAAAATGGCGACATTCTTTTGGACGCTTTCCAACCGGCCTCGTTCAATTTTAAATGGCACGCTGAGAATGGAGTCCCCTTATAAGGAATTGATTTTTAGTTACTTACCGGCCAACGTTGCAAGTGCGTCATTGAGCGCGGTGATTGCCTTTGGCGCATGGGCGGCACTGAGAGTAATTCGAATACGGGCCGCATGGCGCGGGACGGTCGGATAACGAATCGCTGGGATAAGGAAACCACATTCGCGTAACGCCGCCGCCAATGAAAGGGCCGCGGCTGCTTCGCCGCAAATCAGAGGCTGAATGGCGCTGGAGGAAAGATTCTGCTTCTTCCACGCGGCGGGAAGACCGGCATGAAAACGGGCGATGTTTTCACGCAATCGCGCACGGAGTGATGCGCCTTCTTCGCCGCGCGCGAGTTCGATGGCGGCGCGGCTCGCGGCAATAGCGCCGGGCGGCAGCGCGGTCGAGTAAATGAAACTGCGGGCGCGGTTTACCAGCCACTCGATCAGCGCGCGCGATCCGGCGATGTAGCCGCCGATACCGCCCAGCGCCTTGCTCAGCGTGCCCAGAACAATCTCGGCGCGCGAGCTCAACCCCGCTTCCGCGATCAACCCCGCTCCCGTAGTCCCGTAAAGAGCGGTGGCATGGGCTTCATCCACCAACAGCCACGCGCCATGGCGCTCCTTGAGTTCGGCCAGCTCACGCAGCGGCGCGGCGTCGCCATCCATGGAAAAAATCGATTCGGTAACGATCAGAATCCGGCGCTCGCCGCGCGCCCGCGAAAATTTTTGGAGCAGGGCGTCGAGTTTCCCGAAATCGTTGTGCGGAAAAACACGAACGTTGGCGCCGCTGAGCCGCGCGGCGTCAATCAGGCTGGCGTGCGACAGCTTGTCGAGAATGACGGTATCACCTCGGCCCACAAGAGTTGGAATCGTGCCGAGCGCGGCGGCGTAGCCGCTGCCAAAAATGAGCGCGGCCTCCTTTTCTTTCCAGGCGGCCAGTTGTTCTTCCAGCGCCAGGACGGCCCGGTCGGTGCCAGTGACCAGCCGCGACGCTCCCGCGCCTGTGCCTCGCTCCGCCGTCGCTTGGAGCGCCGCTTCGAGAAGGGCGGGATGGCGGCTCAATCCGAGATAATCGTTGCCCGCGAAATTAAGCAGCGCTTCTTCGTCAACCGCTCGGAGCTGGCGGCGCAGATTCGTTTGTTCCAGCGCGGCGAGTTCGGCGCGGAGAATGGAGTCCAAGTGCACAGATATTAGAACCTATCTCAAAATGAACATGACAAGAAGGTGATTTTGGAGTGAATGAACGAGGTTAGACATTCAATTTCAATCCCTCGGTCCGCGCTAATTTCCGCTGATTGGCATCGAAGGAAAGAAATTCTCCAGCCCCGAGATGAAGCGCCACAGCCACGTGGAGAAGATCAAAGGAACGGTGGCCGTGATTTAACGTGTAACTGGCGGAAAGCCGCCGGGCTTCGGTAATAATGGCCGTCAAATTACAGGGAGCCGCAACCAAACGTCCGGCATTGCGATCCGCCTCGTAGGCGGCTTGGAAGAGACCAATCTGCGTGGCGGAAAAAAGTTTGCGCCACCCGGCGAAACGGAGGGCATTCTTCAGTTCAAATTCATTAAAAACGGAAAGAGTGAGCGGCTGGCGAAGCCGTCTGACCAAAGCCAGCGCTTTTGCCGTGTGAACGTCATTCCCGTAAAGGGCGAAGAGAAAGCTTGTATCGCAACAAACCGGTTTCACGGTTTAGAAATGTCCCTGGCTCTCTCCCAGAAAGGCTCTCGACTGATCAGAGGCAAGAACGGGAAGATGTTTGCGCTTGAGAAGCAGAGCTGCGCTTTGAGCCCAGTCTACTTGAAGCAAACCGGGTTTCTCAGGCACCAGGCGGGCGATAACCACGCCCCGCTTGCTAATGGCCACCTCTTCTCCGGACTCTACCCACTCCAGAACACTGCGGTACCGGTTGCGAAGTTCCCGGACGGAGGCTGCTTTCATTGTGCTACAAATATGTAGCGAAATTGGAGCTTGTCAATCCCGGGAGGTGAAAGGTGTCATACCCTTCGCTTCCGAATTTGCGCTTATGGCCTCGCCATCTCTGTCTCGACTGGCCTTTAGGTTTGTCCTCCTTATCGGGATCGTTAATTTGTTTGCGGACCTGACCTACGAGGGCGCTCGCAGCATCAACGGCCCCTTTCTCGGCTCGCTCGGAGCCAGCGCAACCATTGTCGGTTTCGTGGCCGGATTCGGCGAATTAGCCGGCTATGGTGTGCGATCCATCTTCGGCTACTTCGCGGACAAAACGCGCCGGTACTGGCTTTTTGTTTTTGCCGGTTACGCCATGAATATGCTGGCGGTTCCGGCGCTCGCGCTGGCCGGAAACTGGCCTCTGGCGGCCACGCTGATGATTTTGGAACGGACCGGGCGGGCCATCCGCAAGCCTGCCACCGAAGCGATGATTTCTCACGCGGGAAAATCGATCGGGCAGGGCTGGGTTTTTGGTCTCAACGAGGCTTTGGACCAGACCGGCGCGACGATGGGGCCGCTCATCGCCAGCTTGGTTTTGTATGTCCACGGAAATTACCATCACGCCTTCGCGGTTTTCTTGATTTCGGCCCTGCTTTGTCTCGGCACGCTGGCCGTCGCCCGTTTTTTTCATCCCGATTCCGGTGAAGTGGAAAAAAAATTCTCCGGTACGCTCCGGGCCGGGCGGTTCTCCAAGCCCTATTGGTTTTATATGATCGCCGGAGCCTTGATCGCGGCGGGCTTTGCCGATTTCTCGCTGGTGGCCTTCCATTTTCAAAAAACAGGCATCGTTTCTCAAAATGTTATTCCCATCTTTTATGCGGTTGCGATGGCAACCGGCGCGGTTACATCGTTCCTCTTCGGATGGTTACTGGATAAAGCCGGTTCCGGAATTCTGCTGCCGGCCTTTTTCCTCTCGGCGTTGTCGGTGCCGTGTCTTTTCGCGGGAGGATTTGCGGTCGCCTTGGCCGGCATGCTTCTTTGGGGACTCGGGATGGGAGCGCAGGATTCGATGCTCAAGGCGGTCCTGGCCGGCGTCACTCCGCCCGAAAGACGCGGCGCCGCTTTCGGCCTTTTCGATACTGGATTTGGCCTGGCTTGGTTTGCGGGCAGCGCGGCCATGGGATTGCTTTACGATCAATCAATTACGGCTCTAATTGCTTTTTCCGTCGTGCTTCAACTGCTGGCTTTGCCTTTTTTCGTCTTGGCCAGAAAGGCCTAATCAGATCGCCCAAATTGTCTCCCCAATTGCAGGGGAGGGGAGATTTGACTGCAATTAAGTTTCCATTCGGATGAAAATAATTTGTTTTTTGCAACTGGATAAGTTCAGATTGTAATTTTGCATCTTATTGATCATAAGATACTTAAAATAAATCTTCGACTTGGCACACGCCAAGCATTTAAGAAGTCACAAGATGAAAAGCGGGCCGCCGCTGAAAGAAGAAAATTCCTAACTACGATTGGTAAATAAGATCATGAAAACTTGCGCTGCTCTCACTCTCCTGGCCCTCGTGGCCGCTCCCGCCGCTCATGCTGGCGTTGTTTCCTTCAACAGCAAACATCCCGCACCCCCCACGTCCGGCTATATCGTCATCAACGGTGCCTGCGTCCAAAATCCCGCTTTTGCCCGTTTCAAATGGCTCACTTCGGATGCCGATCCGCAGGCTTCTATTGACCATATCGTTATCTCCATCGCGGATCAGTGTCTTTATGCCTATCACGGCCAGCAGCTTATCGCCTGGAGCGATGTTTCCAGCGGCAAACCAGGCCACGAAACACCGACCGGCGATTTCGCCGTCTCGGAAAAAGACCCCGACCATCATTCCAATCTCTACGAGAACGCCCCCATGCCCTACTTCATGCGCTTGACCGACGGCGGCGTTGGCATGCACGCCGGCTTTCTGCCCGGTTATCCCGCCTCGCACGGCTGCGTCCGACTTCCGGATGACATGGCCCGCGAATTGTATCAGCGCGTCGTGCCCGGCACTCCGGTCGAGATCACCGGCGACTCCATCAAACCCTCTTTGGCTCAGGACAAATCCTTCACCGATTCTCTCGCCCAGGATTAACCCGTGCATCTCTTTGTTCTTGAGCTGATGAACACTTGTCTTGGCAATCCACCCCGCTCCTCCCACTCTCACACGCGGGACATTGCTGAGACTACTAAAGGGCCGGATGGCGCGGTTGGGGTAGATCGCGACATCCGGCCTGATCTTTCCCACCATCTCTCTCTTAACCATCTGGAAGAGGACATCTATTGGGATGATGGTTCCTGCTGATCCCGGTTGGACATTTAGCCGGGATTCCCGCTACTCTGGCCGCGGGTGCAACGGCCTTCTCATATCCTGCTGATCGAAGACGACATGGAGCTCGCCTCCGTCATCGAGGAATCGCTCCAGGCCAACGGCTACAAAGTCACGCTCGCCAAAGACGGCACCGAGGGCCTCGCGCTGGCTCGCAAAAATTCCTACGACACCCTGCTCACCGATTTTCAGATGGAAGGCGCGGACGGCCTCACCATCATCCACAAACTCCACGAAGAGCGGCCCCGCCTGCCGGTCATTCTCATGACCGCGCATCATTCCACCGATGTTGCCATCCAGGCCACCCGCGAGGGCGCGTGGGACTATCTCATGAAACCGTTTCCACTTTCGACCATGCTCCATCTCATTGAGCGGGCCACCGCCGCTGCCCGCATGAACGCCGAATCCATTGATGTCGGCAACGAAGACGCCCCGGGCGATTCCATCATTGGGCGCTCGTCCGGCATGCAGGAAGTCTTCAAGGAAATCGGGCGGGTCGCGGCCAAACCAGTCACCGTTCTGATTCGCGGCGAAACCGGTTCCGGCAAGGAACTCATCGCCCGCGCCCTCGTTCGCTATAGCGACCGGCTCCAAAAGCCCTTTATTACCGTCAATTGCGCGGCCATTCCCGAAACGCTGCTTGAAAGCGAACTCTTCGGCCACGAAAAAGGGGCATTTACCGGCGCGGATGCCCGCCGCATTGGCCGCTTCGAGCAGGCCGACAAAGGCACCCTGTTTCTCGACGAAATCGGCGAGCTTTCCATGAACACCCAGGCCAAGCTCCTGCGCGTCCTTCAGGAAAAAAACATCTCGCGCGTCGGCGGGCGCGAGAATATCGAAGTCGACGTCCGCGTCATCGCCGCTACCCATGTCAATCTCGAGGCCGCCATCGAGGCCCGCCATTTTCGAGAAGACCTCTTCTATCGCCTCAATGTCGTCACCCTAACTCTTCCGCCCCTGCGCGAACGTCGCGACGACATCCCGCTCCTCGTCCGCTATTTCCTGCGCCGCCACGGCGAGATGCTCCAGATTTCCCAGCCCGCCATTCAGCCCGAGGCCTTGGCTTTTCTCGAAAAGCAGTCGTGGCCCGGCAACATCCGGCAGCTCGAAAACGTCCTGCGCAAGGCCCTTCTCTCCGCCCGCGGCTATCCCATTGGCCTCGGCGACGTCGAACGCAACCTTCGGTCCGCGCCCGCCTCCCGGCTTTCCGAGGCGCTCAGTTGGCAAAAATTCATCACCGATACCGTCGATGCCGCCAGCCGCGGCGAAATCGACGACGCCCTCAAAACCCTCCAGGCCAAAATGGAGGAAGAAGCCCTTCGCCACGCCATCGAACTCGCCGGCGGCAACCAGGCCAAGGCCTCCCACTGGCTCGGCATCTCCCTGCCCACCATGCGGGAAAAACTCCGGCACTATTCTCTTCATCCCAAGGAAACCTCCGCATAGGCAACAACCTTGGATGACGTCTTCTTAATCGCCGATACAACAGACATCACGAGGCAGCCCCAAAGAAAGACGGCAAAATAATCCATAAACCCGAGGATAAGGACGTAACACAACCATATACTAAGAAATTCACTCCACGGCTCGGGCTGTAAGGGCGTATAGTTATAAACGTGCATCGCGGCCTCCCCATTTTGGGTTTCAAGCCGCGGCAGTTGAGTCCGGGGGATCCGTTGCCGCCTCTTCCCCGCTGCGTTTGCGCGAGAACTGCGCCAGTTCGGGTTTGACGATGTCCTCGTAACAGGTTGGGCAGATGCCGTGCGAAAAGAACGAGCCGGTCGTTTCCGAAATATAAGTCTCGATCTGTTTCCAGTAATTGTTGTCGTTGCGGATTTTTTTGCAGTAGGAACAAATCGGCAACAATGTTTTCAACTGTTTGATTTCGGTGGTAAATTTGATGATCCGCTCTGCGACCAAAAGCCGGATGGCTATTTCCTGCGGGCGGATCGGTTTGACCAAAAAGTCATCGATGCCCTGCGCCGTCGCCTCCGCGTACTTTTCCACGTCGAGCGGCGTGGCGCTGATCAGCACGAAGTAGGTGTAGCCCACTTTGTGCACCGTGCGGATGGCCTGGCACAATTCGATCCCATCCATCTGCGGCATGTGCCAGTCGCTGATCACGATGTTGACCGGGTCGTCCTGGAAAATACTCAGGGCTTCCATCCCATTCGTCGCCGGGATGACTTGGTGTCCCAGTTGTTCCAGCATGCGGCGCAACAGGGTCTGCGCCACCAGTTCATCATCGACTACAAGTATCTTCACCGTTATGCCTTCCGTGGCTAATCCTTGAGACTGGTCTTCAATATCCAGTGCAGCATGGTTTGCGCCACTAGTTTGTCATCAACCCCAAGTATTTTCACGGTTACGCTTTCTGCTTCCAATCCTTGAGGCTGGTCTGCAAAAAAGCCAGTTCCTTCGCCCCCAGTCGGCCCGCTTTCTGCGCTAATTCGCCTTCTCCCTTTTCGCTGGCCATCTCGCCCACGGCGCAAATCCGGTACAAGCGGCCAGCTCCGGTCGAGGCGGCGCTTCCTTTCACCTGATGAAAGAGCTGCCCTGCTTCCACTAAATTTCCTTGGGCCAGCGCCGTTTCCAGTTTGGTTAATCGCATCGTACACTCCGAAAGAAATAGCTCGATCAGATCCTCGACAAAGGTTGCGCCTCCCATCCGTTCCATTTCTTCGAGTTGATGGCGAATACTGGGCTGCATGATCAGGAGATCGCGTGCCTTTTCATAGGCATAATGGTTTAAACAATATTTATTGCTAATATATTAGCTGAGACCCAAAATATACTATAATTTCGTCCATTGTCACGTCTAAGAAGCGCAGGCTCAAAGAGTTCTTCAATTAAATTTATTTTTACCACACTTTGCTTAACTCAAAAAACTAGCTAACCTGACTTTATGGCGATTGCGAGAGAGGCTAAGGTGAGGTCTCATCAACCTCCTATTAGATCGTGGGTGCCTACGCTCATCACTGCGGTTGTCATCGCTTTGATCATACTTTTTGCTCTTATCGCCCAGAAATTTCTTTGGCAGTACGCCGTCGCAGATGCCGTCATTAGCAGTGAGGATGCCCTCGATCACGATGCCTTTCTCGTGGAAGGACGTCTTCGCGGACGCGCCAATGACATGTTTTTCCTTAAGAACGTCGCCGAGGATGAACTTGCCCGCAATCTCCAAGCCACGCCCGCCACCAGCTACAATCTGCGCAACGCCATTATCACCATGATGCTGGCTCGCAGCCAATTCGACAAAATTTTTCTCTTGGACCTCCAAGGTCGCGAAATCCTCCGATATAACTGGGTTGGTGGCGACCATCCTGTTCAAGAGGTGCCGCCGTCCCAATTTCAGGATAAATCGGATCGTCCCTTCTTTAAGGAAATTATCGCGGCCCCACCCAACGCCGCGGTTTATTCACCTTTGGAACTCACTGTCGAACATGACCAAATCGTCTATCCTTACAAACCTGTCGTTCGCGTCAGTGGCCAGATCGCCGGCCCGGATGGCAAAGCTCGCGCGCTTCTCGTCCTCAATTATCAAGCCGAGGCCCTCGTCCGCGATCTGCGTCACGACGTTACCCAATCCCACCAAAGCTTCATTCTCAATCCAGAAGGTTTCTGGATCGTCGGCCCCACTCCCGATTCCGAATGGGCCTACATGTTTCCCAATCGCAAAAATGAAAGCTTGGCTGTTCGAAATCCTCTTCTTTGGAAAAAACTTACTTCTGCCCAGGCAGGCTGGTTCGATGAAGATGGAAGTCTTACCTATTTCGAAAATATCGATCCAATCAACGCCCATTCCGATTATCCTCCTTTGCGCGTTCCGGTTCGTGGCAGTGAACGGCTGCACTGGACTCTTCTGCAAAAAACTCCCGATGCCGCCATTTGGCGAAATGTGCGCGGCATACGGAACGGCATCTGGCTCGCATGCGGCGCGGCTATTTTTGTTTTCGCCCCGATCACCTGGATCGGTGTCAGCAACCATGAGCGCCGCCGCCGCGACGAACTCGCCATCCGTGAAGCCCGCGATCTCCTGGACAGCGTCAATAATACCGCTCCCCACGGGCTCGTGGTGCTTGAAGCCATTCGTGATCCGAAAGGAGCTATTCTTGATCTGCGCCTCATTCTTCAGAATCGCGCCGCCTGTGATATCCTCGACCGTAACCTTGCCACTACCGCCGCCCATGGAGAAACCATGCTGGAAGGCCGGCCCGGCGCGCGTACCGATGGCAGCTTTGATCGCTATGTCCGCGTCATTGAAACGGGCGAACCTGTTACGTTCGAGCTGCTGTACCGCTTTGAGAACACCGAACGCTGGCTTTCCATCCGCGCCGCCAAATACCGCGATGGCCTCGTGATTTCTTTCGTTGATATTTCCGACGTCAAACAAGCGCAAAGCCGCCTGATGCGCTCTCTCGAGCACGAACAGGAACTGACCCGCCAGGCGCAGGCCGCCGAGCGGGCCAAGAGCGAATTTCTTGCCATTATGAGCCACGAAATCCGCACGCCGATGAACGGCGTCATCGGCATGACGAGCATTTTGGCCGACACCGAACTCAACGACGTTCAGCGCGACTGTGTTCACACCATTCAGGTCAGCGGCGAGGCTCTTCTGACCGTCATTAACGACATCCTCGACTTCTCCAAAATCGAGTCCGGCAAGCTGACGCTTGAGCAACGGTCCTTCAATCTTCGCCAGTGCATCGAGGATGTCATCTATCTTTTCGTCACTCGCATCCGCGAAAAGAAGCTCGAAGCCGTTTATCTTATCGCGCCCGATGTTCCCGCCAATCTTATCGGTGACACCGTCCGTTTGCGCCAGATTCTCGCCAATCTGGTTGGCAACGCCATCAAGTTTACCGAGCACGGAGAGATCGTCATTAGCGTTAAATGCCAAAAGCGCGATTCCCGGGGCTATCATCTTCTCTTTTCCGTTTCCGACACCGGCATCGGTATCCCCGCGGAAGCCATCGGCAAGCTTTTCCAGTCTTTTCAGCAGGTTGATAGCTCCACCACCCGCCGCTATGGTGGCACAGGCCTTGGCCTGGCCATCAGCAAACGTTTGGCCGAACTGATGCAAGGCATGATGTGGGTTGAAAGCAAAGCCGGCGCCGGTTCCACCTTTTTCTTCACCGCCATCATGGAAGGGGTGCCTGTTTCCGGCAGTGTCAGTCCCAAACCGGACCGCGCTCTTCTTAAACCATGCAAGGCTCTTATCATCGACGACAACGCCGCCAACCGTCATGTTCTCGATGTCCAGCTCAAGGCGTGGGGGATCAAATCAGCCGCCGTTTCTTCCGGCAGGGAAACGCTTGCGCTCTGCGACCGCGAAAAATTCGATGTCTATCTTATCGATCTTCAGATACCGGAGATGGATGGCATCTCCCTGGCTCGCGAAATCCGCAAGAGATCGCAGGCTCCTCTCATCCTTCTCTCCTCCACCGGGGAAATCGAAACCGGCGAAGCGGCCAATCTTTTCAAGTTTCAGATCCCCAAGCCCATTCGCCAGTCAATGCTGTGGGAGGCCCTCCAAAATATCAGCGGCGGCGTGGCTCGTCCTCTTCCCATAAGCGCCACTCAGCGCTTCGACCGGACGCTGGCCAGCCGCAATCCGCTGCGCATCCTTTTGGCGGAGGACAATCCGGTCAACCAGAAAGTCGGCCGCATGATGCTCAAAAATCTCGGTTACGAAATTGATCTCGCCGCGAATGGACACGAGGTTCTCGCCGCCGTCGCGAAGAAAGACCACGACCTCATTTTCATGGATATTCAAATGCCCGAAATGGATGGCATCGAGACGGTTCGGCGTCTCCGCGAAAAATTTGGAGATCGCCGTCCCCATGTTGTTGCGCTTACCGCCAATGCTCTTGAGGGCGACCGGGAAAAATTTCTCGGTCTCGGTTTTGACGGCTATTTGAGCAAACCTCTCAGTCCTGAGAATCTCCAGAACACCCTTGCTTCGGTCGCCCCGCGCAACGGGCGAATTTGACCGTCAGCGGTGGCTAATAGGAATGCTTCTCATCCCGCCACCGTTTTCTCAATGCTGGCATAGGCGGAGTGGTTGTGGATGCTCTCCATATTTTCCGCCTCGACTTTGTACCAGGTAATATCGGGGTGCCGGTTGCAGCGCAGCGCCACGTTCCGCACCAGGTCTTCCACGAAAACCGGATTATCGTAAGCGTGTTCGGTCACAAATTTTTCATCGGGTCGCTTCAAGAGCGAATAAATCTCGCTGCTTGCCGATTCCTCCACCATCGCGATCATATCCTCGACCCAGATGGCCCGCACGGAACGAACCGCCAGGGTCACATAGCCGCGCTGATTGTGCGCGCCGTAGGAACTGATGGCCTTTGAACAGGGGCACAGCGTCGTCACCGGAATCGTCACCGTCACGGTGAAAGTCACATCTTTGCCATGCGCCGCCGCGGCGAACTTCACCTGGTAGTCGACCAAACCTTTGGCCTTCGTCACCGGCGCTTCTTTTTCTATGAAATAGGGGAATTCCACTTCAATGTGCGCGACTTGAGCGCGGAGTTTTTGTTGCAATTCGTGCAGCATGTCCGGCAAATTTTCCACATGCACCAGCCGTCCATGGGCATTAAGCACCTCGACAAACCGGCTCATATGCGTGCCCTTGAAATCCTTGGGTAAGTCGACCAGCAGACTGATCCGCGCCACGGTGTCCTGCGTCGTGTGCCGTTTATCGCGCACCTCGATCGGATAGAGCAATCCCCTGACCCCCACTTTGTCGATGCGCAATTGCCGCGAGTCGGGCTGGCTTTGGCAATCGGCCAGCGCAGGCGCTGAAGGGTCCTTGGCCGATGCTTTTTCCATTTCCTCAACTTAGAGAGCTTTTTTAATAGGACAAGATTCCGCGGAGTTTGGGGATGCCCAAAGGAAATCGTGGCCATGCGTTTTCCTTCAGTTGCAATTCGCCGAATGACGGGCACGGTAATACTGATTCGTCCGTTTTATCCAATCACCCCTCCACGAAAGGCTCCCATGCACGTCCCCGTCAAAACATTTCCACCTTTCAGCCTTATCCGGCTTCTTTCCACCGTCTTTCAACCCAGGGGCGGTGAACGGATTGCCATTCTCATCGATCTCGATGATCCTTCGGGCATCACCGGCTTTGCTTTTCTCAAAAATCCCGCCCTCACGATCCAACGCCATGCCTACGATGTTTTTTACCATGGTCTTCAGGATGGCGGACTCCGGGAACTCAATCTGACGGGCGGCGAAATATTTGCCTATCAAATCACCGGCGGCAGCAATCTTGACCTGCCTGACCGGGCCGTCACGCCCGAGGGTCGCGAGATCAGCCTTGAGAAGGATGTTTATCCCAACTACGATATCATTCTCTGTATCTCCACCTTTTCCGCCACGGCCCCGCTCACCGCTTTTGCCAAAAAATGCGGCTTTCGCGGAGCAACTTTGCATGGTCTTAATGAGATCATTTTGAACAGCGGCCTTGCCGTTGACTACGATGCCGTCAGCCGCCACGCTGAAAAACTCCGCCTCGGTCTCACCCGGGCCGATTGGTTTGAAATCGATTTCCGCGTTGGAGACCGCACCCACACTCTCAAGCTGATTTGTAATCAGCAGGAGGCGCAAAAAAGCCACGGCCTTTGCCGCGGACCGGAACCCGACGTCGCCAACCTGCCCGCCGGTGAAGTTTACTATGTTCCCGAGGGCGCCGAGGGAGAGTTTCCCATGCGTTATGAAGACGGCACTCTCGCCCTGATGCACGTCAGCGGCGGGCGCATCCAAAAAGCCACTCTTCTACGCGGTGATGCCGCATTGGTCCAAGCGCACAACGAAAAACTCGCCGGCGATCCCGTCACCGGCGAGATCGGCGAGCTTGGCTTCGGCACCCAGGACCTTCCCGTCTCCGGACGCGATATTCAGGATGAAAAAGTCCTCGGCACCGTCCATGTTGCCACGGGGCGTAGCGATCATCTCGGCGGACATCTCGTGCCCGGCCTCTTCAAGCACGCCAAGAACGCCACGCACGACGATATTCTTTTTTCGCCGGCCAAAACGCCCGGGATCGAAGTAACCGCCGTGCGCATGCGCCGCCAGGGGAAAACCGAACTTATCCTGGAACATTACCAGCCCGCGCCTTATCTGCTGAATTTGGTGAAGAACCCATGAATTTGGGCTTCACACGCCAATCATGACACCCATGGTGCCGATAAAATAACCTGCGTTGGAATTTTCCGTATTTCTTTACGACACGGCCTGCCTTCCCGTTTCCTCATATGCTTGCACAGCGAGTTGCATTCCCGCCGCCTTATGCAGCGTCTCCTCGTACTCGCGATGCGGAACTGATCCTGCCGTGATGCCGCTCCCGGCCGAAAAATGGAGCATTTCTTCCTCTTGAATCATGGTGCGGATGGCCAGGCTGAACGCCGCGTCTCCGCTGGCGTCGAAGTACCCGATCAATCCCGTGTAAATTCCGCGCGGACACGGTTCCAACTCGCGGATGATTTCGCAGGCCCGCCGCTTGGGCGCTCCGCTGATTGAGCCTCCCGGAATGCAGAGGCGCACCGCCTCCAGCGCGTCCACTTTCGGGCGCAGCATTCCCTCAATCGTCGAAACCAGATGAAAAACCTGGGCGAACCGTTCCAGTTGCACCAATTGCGTTACGGTGACGGTTCCGTATTCGCAAATCTGCCCGAGATCGTTCCGTTCGAGATCGGTGATCATCACCAATTCGGCGAGCTCTTTCGGATCGGTTATTAACTCAAATGCCAACTGCTCGTCACAGATCGGATCCCGGCTCCGCGGTCTTGTCCCCTTGATGGGGCGCGTGATGATATGCCGCCCGCGAATCCGCAAAAACAATTCCGGCGACGCCGAAAGCACCCGCATCTCACCGAAATCGAGAAAGGCTCCGCCGGGGGCGGGACTTCGCGCCAGCAAATGCTCGAACAGCCGGTACGGATTCCCTCCAAATGGCGTGGTGAATTTTTGTGCCAGATTCACCTGATAAACATCGCCCGCCGCGATGTATTCCTGCGCGCGCGTCACCCGGCCCTCAAACTCATCCTGTGATTGATTTGCCCGCCAGCATGCCGGAGAAAATGTCCTTCCTGTTTCGGCCGCCGCCCGCCGCTCGTTCCACAATGCACTCCGCCCATTTTCCGCCAGTACCGAGATTTCCGGGAACCATCCGAAGCGGAACGCGCCCTCGTAGGTGATGTACCCCACCGCCGCGCTCCGCGGATGCACGGAATCACGCCCCGTTTTTCGCCTGCGCGACAACAATTCGCGCAGTTTTCCCCACTCGTCCGGCCCTCCTTCGGCTATTTCGTCCGCTTCCGCCGCCTGCAAAATGGCGCCGGGTTGGTTCCACGAATTGAGAGAAATAAAAGGAGAATGGCTCATGACGCGGCTATTTTTTAGAAAGATCGGAAGGTACCAATTGCGGTTTCGCGTAGCGGGCGCGGTTTTCGTCGAAAAAAACCGCGTATCTGCCGCGTAACCTCACAAGCATTTGGAGCTGGCCGATGAGGGAATCCGTTTGCAGGCGATCATACGAGCCTTCCGATTCCGTCATGAGGCTCAGAGGATTGCGCAGCGCTACCTTAAGCAGGTGGCGTAGGGCCCGGGCAACTTGAAAAAGCCAACTGCGTTCGAGAGTTGATTCCATCGCCGGTAAAGTGCGGTTCGTGGCGACTCTCAAGTTCTGAATAAAAACCCCGCTCCGGCCATGTTCCGTAAATTTTCCCCTCAGCCATGACCAATTGAGGCGCCCGGCGGTCATAAAGTGTTTGTAAGTAAGTTCCGGTACATAGAAGAGGCGTCCACCGATGGCCCGGATGCCGTAGCACAGTTCCGTATCCTCGGATGGCCGCGGGACCAGCGCGAAAAGCTCTTTGCCCAGGCGCTCCTCGGTGCAGGTAAATTCAAAGCCGGATTTTAATAGTGCTTCGAAGACGCTTTTGCGGATACACAGCCCCGCGCCCCACAAAAGGCAGGTGGGCCTGTCGGTAATGTCTCCCCCTTTTTCGTATTGAGCGCCAACCGCGTAAGTGCCGGCAAACTGATTAAACCAGACCGGGCCGGTGCCATTTTCAAAAACCGCGTCTCCCTTGCCTCCGAGCGCCGCGGCATTGGGGAGGGTGGAAAATGACCGGTAAACTAGATGCACCCAATCCTCGGCCACCCAATTGTCATCATCGACAAAGGAAAGATACTCATAACGGGCTTCATGAACGCCGGTGATCCGCGCATTACAGTGGCCTCGCTTCCGCTCATAGAGCAGGCGGAGCCGGCCGGGAGCAAATTGCTCTTTGAATGATTCGATGATTTGGGCCGAGTTATCGGTGGTTGCGGCATCGAGAACGACCAAAACTTCCCACGCCAAAGAGGCATCGGTCTTTTGTCTGGTCAAGTGTCGCAATGTTTCAGGAAGCCGCGCTGCACTATTGAAGCAGCAAATAACAACCGAGACTCCGTTCATTAGATTTTTTTACCGGTGAAAGGATGAAACTTTTAGCTTAAAACTGATTTCTTGAAAAGATAGAGGGATTAAAAGGTATCTGGCCGCGCAGAGCGGCTTCCATAAAATTCCCGCCACGACTTTGGGCTTGGGTCTGAATCTACCATCAGCTAAGTCAGAATAGGTTATGATTAATTTCACCCGCGCTTTTGATTCCGCTTGGGAACGGATGGCCGTCATTTTGTTTCAGCCTTTCGATCTCGCAAAATGGTTTACGATCGGCTTGAGCGCTTTTCTGGCCGGTTTGCTTTCAGGGGGCAATGGTTTCAATGCCTCTTATAACCGGAATAACGGCTTCGGGAAGGCTGACCTGCAAACGCCCAATTTTCAAGCATTGCATTCCGGCATTTCCAATGCCTTGGCCGGGGTCCAGATCGGAATCATCATCATGGTCGCCATTATTATCTTATTTTTTGCCTTGGCCCTGACTGTCCTTATCTACTGGCTGGGGGCACGGGGACAGTTTCTTTTTCTCGACAATATCGTGCGCAACCGAGGCGCAATTAGGTGGCCTTGGAGTTACTATGCGCGGCACGCGAACAGTCTTTTTCTGTTTTATCTTCTCGTCATGGTTGTTTCTCTGTTCATCGTGCTTCCCATGATTGGCATAGGGATTGTCATGGCTCTTCCTTTTTATCATCAGAATCGTTGGCCGCACGGCTGGGAAATCGGCGGTTTTATTCTTCTTGGAGCGGTGTATCTGATTTTTGCGGCGGTATTGAATTTTATTCTCTTTGTTTTCAAGGAATTCGGTGTGCCGCTCATGTTTCGTAACGGTCTGCTGGCCGGCGCGGCGTTCATGGAATCGCTTGGTCTCATCCAGCGTCATTTCGGCAGTGTCCT
>DATJMI010000129.1:0-11516 GCA_035508775.1 Methylacidiphilales bacterium | reverse complement strand
CGCCGCGATGATTTCGACCAGGGTGAAGCCCCGGCGGCAAGATGGATGTGGTCTCTTCATTTTCGTCTTCAGTGGAGCCGGAATTCGGTGACCGTCTCGACGCTTCCAGCGGGAATTGCCGCCTGGGAGGGCCACGACACGACGACCCGCGCCATGATCGTCGATTGAATTAACTGATAAGAGGGAGTCTGATTGGAACCGGAATTGGAAGAATCGGGAGTAGTAAGAGTCGGACCAACGGCGACGATCGGACTGAGATAGACCACGGCGGTGTAAATAGCGCCACTTGACGGATTATTGCTCGTGGTTGCGGGGCTCAAAAAATTCTGGTTGGCGTCAAAGTAGAGATAGGCGGTTTCAAGCGGGGTCGAAAGGGGAGAAGTCGACGTAACCGTCGTGCTTGGCCCCGCTGTGGTTGGCGCCGCCGGCAGGGTGATCTTATAGTGCGGGGTCGCCGGGGAACCGCCTGAACCGTTCGAACTGGTATAAGTGCTCGCATAGGCGTAAGCGGGCGTGCTGCGCAAATCGGCCACGATCGAGGAGAGGATATTGGTGGCCGTGGTCTGCTGGGCGGCCTTTTGATCGGTGCTCACCCCCGCGCCCAAGAGGCCGATCAGCGTGATAAAGGAGAAGGCCACGACGGCCAAGGCAATGCACACCTCGACCAGCGAGAAGCCGCTGGCGCCGGGGACGGATATTTGTTTTTTTTGCCGGTTCATGATCTGTAGAGAGATACCGCGCCGCTCGGGCCGTCAATCAGGATGGCGGCGGTGGTTGAGTTTGTTGATGGGACGCTGTTGCCATGGGTCGGTTCCAAATCGATTTCAATCCACTGGAGGATGGAATCGCTCTCTGCCCCCTGGTTGGTGTCATCATCGGTGACGATTTGGGCTTCGCCTCGAGGATCGAATTGAATGACCGTGCCGGCCGCGCCGGGCGTGTTGCCAAATGTGTATTGCGCTGTTCCCGTCAGCGGCCATTGGAAGGTCGTCGCCGCGTTCGACGAAGTGGAACTGCTTGTGTCGAGGTAATAAAAGCTGGCTCCGGAATTTGACCCGGATGATCCCGATGACCCGGAATTCGCTCCCCCCGGCAAATTGGTGGTAATCGAATTAGGCAGCGAATCGTGGGCAAGGATGTGGAGATTGTTGAAACTGCGCAGGGGCATAACGACGGTCAGAGGACTGCCGCTCGACGAAGTGGTATTAGTTGCCGTTGACAGATTATAGGGAGTTTGATTACCGGACTGATAAATCGTGGTACCGTCATTGGAAGCGACCGCACAGACCGCAATGCGCCCGAAACCCGTTGGCGACTGGTGGACGCCGGGCGCATCGGAATAAGAAGCATCCACCTCCTGGATCCCGACCCAGACGTAAGTATTATTGGCCATGGCGTAGGCCCTGGCGCGCACCAGCGTGGAGGCGAGGTCCGAAAATTCTGAACTGGTCGAGATACTCAGAATCGAATTGAAATTGATCAGCGCAATCGAAGACAAAATGAGGATAACCGCTAGCACGACCATCATCTCCACCAACGTAAAAGCCCTGCGCCCGCGAAGCTTGCGGGATGGCCAAATCCTTGAAGTGGGGATTAGATTCTTATTCATAGCGGCATCGAGACTGACGCAACTTAAGCCTTTGTCATGCCGATGTCAAGCCAATGTCATTACATGGAAACCTACAGGTAATGACTTGGCAAGGATTCGTCTTTTAGAGATCAAATGAAAGACTCCGTAGCGTGTTTGTCACACTTCCTTCGATTCAAGATTCTCTATTACCCCGGAATACAATTTTGTTAAGTTTAAAGAAACTCTTGACCTCCCAGGCTCCTTAGCGGAAAGTGGTGGATTCTTTGTTGTTCGTTGTTTTCCCCCATCTTTTATGTCCAAATCGACCCGTTCCGTCACCCCAAAATCCTCCTCTAAAAATCACCGTCATTCCACCCCGGTCTCGCGTCAACAACCCAAGGCCTCTTCCGCTCCGCGAAAAAAACAGTCCCAAAACGGCGAGAACCATAAGAAAAATGGCCGCAAAAGCGGTTCCAAAGCCGAGACCCAGCACGCCGCGCCGTCCCATTCGCTAACGGAAGGCCACGAAAAAGAGAGCAAGGCGCAATCCGCCTGGAATGGCCAGCCCGAGCGCCAGGAACGGCTGCGTGATCTCGTCAAGCTCGCCAAAGACCAAGGCTATCTCACCTGGGATGATCTTAACGAAGCCATTCCCGAAAGCGTCAACAATCCCGAGGAACTTGAAGCCATCATCATGTTCCTGCGCAATTTGGAAATCGACGTCATCGACGCCTCCGAGGTTGACCGTTACAAGCAAACCGCCTCTGGAGCCGAGGAAGAACTCTCCGACGAGGAAAAAACCGACGCCAAGCTCGATATCCTCGACGATCCGGTACGGATGTACCTCAAGCAGATGGGCCAGGTTCCGCTCCTGACCCGCGAGCAGGAAGTCGAGATCTCCAAACGGATCGAAGATGCCGAAAGCATGGTCCAGAAACATCTCAACCGCTTCGGCTTCACCGCCCGCGAATATCTCAACCTCGCCCGCAAGCTTGAACAGGGCCGCGAGCGCTTTGATCGTGTCATCCAGGATAAAAAAATCGACAGCCGCGACAAATACCTCGCCACCCTCAAGGCCCTCGTCCGCAGCGTCGAGGCGGCCAATCAGAAAGCCGACCATGCCTACGCCAAAATCGTCCGCGCCGGCGACAATAAAAGCGCCCTCACCAAGGCCACTAAAGAATTTGGCAAGGCCGATGCCGCCCTTCAGAAACTATTCATCCGCTTTTATTACAAACAAAAGGTCACCGAGGAATTCGTCGCCGTCTGCGAGCACCATCATCACGATCTCGTCGAGACGGAACGCCTGCTCGACCGGCTGCATAAATCGCGCAGCAAAAGCCGCGAACACCATATCCAGATCAAGGAGTGCGAGCAAAAACTCCAGGAGATCGAACAGCAGGTCCGCATGCCGCTGGCCTCCTTCCATGAAGATTATCACCACTTGATGGAATGGCTTCGCAAGGCACACAAGGCCAAGACCGAAATGGTTGAGGCCAATCTGCGCCTCGTCATCTCCATCGCCAAAAAATACACCAACCGCGGCCTCTCTTTTCTCGATCTCATCCAGGAAGGCAACATGGGCCTGATGAAAGCGGTCGAAAAATTCGAGTACCGCCGCGGCTACAAATTCTCCACCTACGCCACCTGGTGGATTCGCCAGGCCATCACCCGCTCCATCGCCGATCAGGCGCGCACCATCCGCATTCCCGTCCACATGATCGAGACGATCAACAAACTCATGCGGGTGCAAAAACAACTGGTGCAGGAATTCGGCCGCGAACCGACCCCCGAGGAAGTAGCCGAGGAAATTTGCCTGCCGGTCGAGCGCGTCCGCGCCGTGCTGCGCATGGCCCAGCAGCCCATCTCCCTCCAGGCCCAGGTCGGCGACAGTGACGACACCACCTTCGGCGACTTCATCGAGGATAAAACAGCGGAAAATCCTTCCGAAATGACCGCTTACGCGCTACTCAAGGAAAAGATCCGCGACGTACTCGACACCCTGACTGAACGCGAGCGCGCCGTCCTGGAACAGCGCTTCGGCCTCGTCGACGGCTACTCCCGCACCCTCGAGGAAGTCGGACGCCAGTTCCGCGTCACGCGCGAACGCATCCGCCAGATCGAAGCCAAAGCTCTCCGCAAAATGCGTCACCCAACCCGCATCCGCCATCTCCACGGCTTTCTCGAAGCCGACCAGGACAGCGGGCTGGCTTAGAAGGGCTGATTGCGGGTTTAAATCCAAAGGCCAGGAGAAGCCGGTGGATTGTGTCCATGACAAGCCACTGAATTTTGGTTAAACCAAGCGTGCATGAACCGACCCACCCATGCTGCCGCAGGAACGAAACGCGCCGCCAGGCACTTCGATGCCCATCACCGGTTTATCATCGCCTGCGGATTGGCCGTTTTGACCTTTACCGGCTTGCATGGGCACACAGCCTATTCGACCCAACTGGCCGCAACATGGGACGTTTTCGCCCTCAGCATCGTGGTGATGGCCTGGTACACCCTGTCGACTAAAGATCCCTACGAAGTTCGCCGCGATGCCTCGCTGCAAGACACCAGCCGGACCTTCCTCTTCATCGCCGTGATCTCGGCGGCATTGGTCAGCCTTTGCGCTGTTTTTATCCTGCTCGGCCCGGCCAAGGATCTTCCTCCGGGCCGTTTTACCATCCATATCCTCGTCTCCGTGGGCGCAATCGTGCTCTCCTGGACCCTCGTTCATACTCTGTTCAGCCTCCGCTATGCCCACTTCTATTATATCGACGCGCATGAGGTGAACCGCGACGACGTTGAGGGCGGATTGATTTTCCCCGGCGAGCAAAACCCCGATTACCTCGATTTCGCCTATTTCTCTTTTATCATTGGGATGACCTGCCAAGTCTCCGACGTGCAAATCAGCTCGAAAAAAATGCGTCGCCTCGCCACGATTCACGGCCTCATTTCTTTCGCGTTTAATACCGCCATTCTCGCCATGTTCGTCAATATTGTCGCCGGGTTGATCTAGAGGCTATCCGAAAAGCAGCCACGGGCCGCGGCGCATCAATCAAGGCCCAAACTAACGCCGTGCCATCTCCTTTCGAAAACAGACCCACCTAAAAATGAAACCTGTCATCGAGGTCCGCAAGCTCACGAAGATTTACCGCACCTATCAGAAGGAAACCGGATTCTGGGGCGCGCTCAAGGGTTTGGCGCACCGCCGTTACAAGGAAACGGCTGCGGCCAACGAGGTCAGTTTCACCGTGCCGGAGGGCGAACTCGTCGGTTTTCTCGGACCGAACGGCGCGGGCAAGACCACGGTGCTCAAGATGCTCTCCGGGCTGCTTTACCCGACCCGCGGCGAGGCGAGCGTCCTTGGTTTTACTCCGTGGCGAAGGCAAAATGATTTTAAACGCCAATTTGCCCTCATTCTCGGACAAAAGAACCAGCTCTGGTGGGACCTGCCGGCCTCGGAATCGCTCGAACTCAATCGCGTCATCTATGGCCTTGATGCCGCCGCCGCGCGAAAGACCATCGATGAACTGACCAAGTTGCTCGATGTGCGGGACAAGCTCGGCGTGATGGTGCGCGAGCTCTCCCTCGGCGAACGGATGAAGATGGAGCTGATCGCCGCGCTGCTCCACCAGCCCCGCGTCCTTTTTCTCGACGAACCGACCATCGGCCTCGACGTCGTTTCGCAAAAAAAGGTGCGCGAATTCCTGCGCGAATACACCTCGCGCCGCCGGATCACGACGCTGCTGACCTCTCACTACATGCAGGATATCGAGGAGCTATGCGAGCGGGTGATCATCATCGACCATGGGCGCGTCTTTTTCGACGGCGCACTGCAGGATATTATCGACCGGCTGGCCACCCATAAAATCATGACCCTTTCGCGGCGCAGGGGACTTCCTTCCACCAATTTCTCCGCCTATGGCGAGGTGCTGGAAAAAAGCCCGACCGAGGTGCGACTGAAAATCGCGCGCCCGCAGATCGTTTCCGCGAGCCGCGATCTGATCGCCGCCCTGGAAATCGACGATTTTACCGTGGAGGATGTGCCGATTGAAGACATCATCCGCGAGGTATTCTCCGAACACCGCAATGAAACAAACCATGGCGGTTAGTCTGGACCGGCTTTGCGGGGAAAAAGCTCGCGAACCATTTTATGCACGGCGGAGACGGTGGTCTGGCACCGTTCGGCGGCGGTCTGGATATTGGTGGCGAATTTTTTACCGCGGGTCTCCTCGGGAAATTCATTGATCAGGAGATAGGAATAACCGAGCAGTGGCGTGAGATGATTATTGAGATCGTGGAGATGCTTTCGCAGAACCATCCCCGGCGCAAAATCGCCCTCGCCGAACTGCAGATAACATTCCGCCAGTTTCCAGTCGGCCGGCGTTGTGATTTTAAAATTGACGCCATGATAGAGAACGATGCGGACCGGGTGGCCCGCCGCCTCGGCCACGGCGGTATCGTCGGTGAAATGCCCACCCGTTTCGCGGACCTTCGCGTAAGCCTCGCGCAGCAGCGCCGCGCGAAAAATCTGCGGCGTCTGCACCGTCCACAACCTGGAGCGGTCCACGGTCCGGATCACCAGGCCATCCTCACCGGCCTCCTTGAGCGTGTCGCTGCAGGGTGCTCCGCAAACCGCCGCGCCGGAAAGCTTGGCCGCATTGAAAACGGTATCGACCAATTCCTTGGTGATAAACGGCCGCGCGGCATCGTGCACCAGCACATATTCCGAAGTCTCCGCCATGGCCTGCAATCCAGCCAGGACCGAATCCTGGCGCTGGGCGCCTCCGGAAACGAGACGGATAGTTCCCTTTTCACGCAGCGGAGCGATCACCGGTTCCATCTCGGCTTCGCTGCCGGGCCGGATGACCAGGACAATTTCCGCGAGAGCCTCAGTCTGAAGCAGACGCTCCACTGTGTGAATCAGAAGAGGGCGTCCACCGAGCGGAGTGAGCAGTTTATCAAACCCCATTCGCTGGCTGCGACCCGCTGCCACCACCACTGCGCTCAGTGATTCGCTCATTTATTATTCTCTCTCCTCACTCCATCCTTATCCGTTTTTTCGGCGCTGTCATCTTTATAAAAAATGGGGCCGTGGGCTTTGAGATTGGCGATAAAGGTGGCGAGATTGTCGCCAACCTGTTTGTCATTGATCAGCCGTCCCACCGCGCCTTTGCCGTTCTTGGCTTCCACAAGAAGGTCGTTGGCGTTCTTGATCATGGTGTCGCCGTTATCGACCATATCCCGCAACTTGGCAATCGTCTCTTTGAGATCCGCAGTGCTGGTACTGGGAAAAACCTCCGTGTTGAGCCGGGTGATCATTTCATCGAGTTGAGCCGCGATATCATTGGCTCTTGCAATCAGCGGCTGGGCGCCTTGGGCGATATCTTCGAGACTGGTGGTTTTTGTGCCTATGATGGTTTCGCCATCGGTGATGGGCTTGCCTTTTTCGCTCTCCGGCGTTCCCTCGGGATATTCTTTCGGTTGGACATCGACGAAGCGGTCACCCAGCAATCCCGAACTGCCAATGATAAAATTGGCGTCATGGCGCAAAAGCACCTTGCTGTCGATTTTGAGATGAACTTCAACCAACTCGGTATCGGGAATCGGATAGGGATCGGTCGTGACCTTGCCGATCACGGCGCCGGAAAGATAGACATCGGAACCTTTAAGCAAACCACTCGCATCGGGGAACCGGACGGTGAAGCTGTAGGTTGGCTTGAAGATATCTTTTACGTCTCCGAAAAAGATGATGAGCCCGCAGATGATAGCAATGCCGCAGAGCAGAAAAATGCCGACAGTGGTTTCAAGGTTCTGGTTCTGTTTCATAGGATGATTTCATGGTTCGCTGAATGACTTGGTCTCGTCTCAAAATATAGCATCGCTGGCATCGGAAATGCCGTTGACAAAGCGTTTCACGATCGGGTCTTGGGATTCAAGCACGGCTTTGGGCTCGTCGACGCAATAAATGCGCCCTTCATGGAGCATGGCGATACGGTCGCCGACCTCCCGGGCGCTGACCATATCATGGGTGACGATAACGGAAGTCATATTCAATTCTCGGCCGAGGCGGACCATGAGCTTATTGATGCTGTCAGCCACGATGGGATCGAGACCGGACGTGGGCTCGTCATAGAGCATGAGGGCAGGGCGAGAAATGGCAGCGCGGGCCAGGGCGACGCGCTTGCGCATGCCGCCGCTTAGTTCCGAAGGCCATTTGCTTTCCTGCCCGGGCAGGTCGACGATCTTGAGGGCGCGGGTCACTTCCTCCCCGATTTCTTCCTCTTTGACACCACCCCTTTCTCGCAGGGGAAAAGCGACGTTTTCTCCCACTGTCAGCGAATCGAAAAGAGCGCCGTTTTGGAAAAGCATGCCCGTTTCCTTGCGCAAGGGGACCATCTGCTCCTCGGTGAGCTGGGCCAGATTATGGTTCCTAAACCAAATTTCTCCCGCGTCGGGCTGCATCAAGCCGAGGATATGTTTGAGGAGAACACTCTTGCCACCGCCGCTACGCCCGATGATGACCATGTTCTCGCCGGTGCAAATCTCCAGATTGACCCCACGCAGCACCCGTTGCCGCCGGAGTTTTTTCTCCACGCCAACCAGGCGAACCAGGGGGGCGGATGAGATTTCGGCATTCACGACGGAAGAAGGGTGTTAAGCAGAAAAGTGAAGAAAAAGTTGGAAATGAGAATCAAGATGAATGAATCAACCACCGCTTCGGTCGTGGCGAGTCCAACCCCCTCAGCGCCCTGCGCGGCGGTGAGACCCTTATTGCAGCCAACCAACAGGATGATAATGCCGAAGAAGAATCCCTTGACGAGGCCGATCCAGATATCCCGGGCATGGGTGTACTTCACCGTGTTATTCAAATAGTAGACGCCGGGAACCTGCAGGATATGCACGGCGACATAGTAGCCGGCCCCAATGCCGCACAAAATGGCAAGACCGACCAGAATCGGCATGGAAAGAAGCATGGCGAGAAAACGCGGGACGATGAGATATTCGGTCGGATAGACCGCCAGGGCGCGCAAGGCGTCGATCTGTTCGGTGATTTTCATCGTCGCCAGTTCGGCGGCCATGGCCGATCCGACCCGCCCGGCGATCATCAGGGCGCAGAGAACCGGCCCAAGCTCCCGGCACATGGCGATGGCGACAACCGGGCCAACCCCGGAACTAAGCCCGAGATCCTTGAATTGAAATTCGGTCTGTGCGGCAAAAACGGCGCCGATAAAGCTGCCGGTGATAATAACGACGGGGACCGACTTGCTGCCGATAAAGTCGATTTGCCGCACGAGAAGCCCCAGCCGGATCCGGTAACGAAAAAGGCACCGCATGATGTCCTGAAACAAAAAAACAATCTGGCCGCCGGCCCGGACCATGCTCATAAAGCGGGCGCCGAGTTGCTGTGCGTAACGCATATGGGAAACTAAGCGCCAGCCCGCGCAGAGACAAGGAGTTCCGCGTGGGCCGCCGCCTTTAAATCCTGACCGGAACGTGTTGGGAGGCGAGATAAGCTTTGACTTCGCCGATGGTAAACTTGCCGTAATGAAAAACGCTGGCCGCCAGGACCGCGTCCGCCCGGCCCTCGTTGAGAACGGCGGTAAAGTGGCTCAATTCCCACGCGCCGCCACTGGCCACCACGGGAACAGGCGCCTCTTCGCTGATGATCCGGGTGATTTCGAGATCATAGCCGGTTTGCATGCCGTCACTATCGATACTGTTGAGAACGATTTCCCCCGCTCCCAACGCCACGGCTTTCCGCGCCCAGGCCCGGGCTTCCCAAGGAGTGCGCTCCCGTCCGCCCCGGGAAAAGACCGACCACTCGCCGGGCGCCGTTTTCTTGGCATCGATGGAAACGACCATGCATTGCCGGCCAAAGGCCTCGGCTCCCTCGGCGATAATCTCGGGTCGCGCCAGCGCGGCGGAATTGAGGCTGATTTTGTCGGCCCCGGCGCGCAAAAGAATTCGCATGTCGCCCACCGTCCGGACGCCGCCGCCGACCGTGAGCGGCATGAAACACTGGTCGGCGGTGCGTTCAATGACGTCGATAATCGACTGGCGCCCTTCAGAGGAAGCGGTGATGTCGAAGAAAACCAATTCATCCGCGCCCTGCTCGTTGTAACGAATGGCCAGCTCGACCGGATCGCCCACGTTGCGCAGGCCGTTTTCCTCCGCCCGGCCAAATTGCCGGCCGCGAGTGACTTGTCCGGCATGGACGTCGAGGCAGGGAATAACGCGTTTGGCGAACATAAGCTATACCATTTAAACTGGGCCATTTATCCCCCGGCAAGCCCGGGATGGCCGGCTAAATAGAGATATTCCCACCAAGCGAAACAATTTGACTGCTAAAACGGCGTGCGGGGGACATAAATCTGGTCCCCGGCATAGACTGGAGGATCGGCGCCAGGAGTTCTCGATGCGTTAATGGCGTCGATCACGATAAGCTGCTTTCCACGAGTAATACGCACATGACGCCGGTCGGCATATTCATCGAAACCGCCGCAGGAGATGATGGCGGTGAGAAGCGTCAAATCCGGAGTAAGGACGACCCGGCTGGGATTACGGACATCGCCGTAGACATTCACGTAGCTCGCATCGGTAGTCACCAGAACAACGGGCGTGGTATAGATTTTCTGCGTCTTGTAGGCCTGGGTTATTTGAGCCGCAAGATCAGCGGCAGTGGTTCCGGCGGCGATGAAAGATTGTTCCAGAAGTTCCACGTGAATCTGACCCGATTCGGGAATTTGCATTTGGTCGATGAAGCCGCCATCGGGAACGCCAGTCAGCCGGATGGTGATCGTGTCCCCCACCCGCATGACATTCTTGGCCATGACATCCGATGGCACCGGAGCGGGTCCGGCCTGGACCGGACCGGGTGTGGGAGTGACTCCGTTGCTGCCACCAAGGCAGCCGGATAAAAGAGCAGCAAAAACAAAAAGGCTGATACGGCAAAACGTTTTCACGGGACGGGTTTAAAACTCGTCACTTCCGATATCAGTTTTACGGCTGGAGGCAAGTGTGGGTTTGCCGTTGGTCCTCACGGAAACAAGATCTTTCTTGCTTTTTTTGCTCTTGCCTCGATCGCCTTTCTTCTTGTTGTAGTAATAGTAGTTCCCGTAGTTGCTATAGTAGTAGTAGGAGTCGTCGCTCTTGACCGACACACAATTGAGCACCATGCCGATGCAATTGCCGTGGACTTCCTCGATGGCGCGTTTAGCCCGCAGGGAAATTTCCCGCGGATAACGCCGGTGCTGGATGACAAGAATGACATAATCGACTTCACGGGCGATGATCGAGCCGTCGCTGATGCCCAGCACGGGCGGCGAATCGATCAAGACGAGATCGTAACGTTGTTTGAGATCGTCGAGCATGGCGCGGATTTTATCGCCGGCCAAAACGCCGATGTCGGACATGGGCATCTCCCCGGCGGCGAGGAGATGAAGTTTGGGAAGATCGCTTTGCTGGATGAAATCAATCGCATCGCCTTCACCACGAAGATAATTGGCCAGACCGCGGTCATTGGGCAAACGGAGCAGTTGGTGAAGAATGGGGCGGCGAAGATCACCATCGATCAGAACGACAGATTGGCCGGCCTGTGCGCAAACGATGGCCAGATTGTAAATCGTGGTCGATTTGCCTTCCCCGGGACCGCCGCTGAGCATGGAAAGAGCAGGCCCGATGCCGTTCTGTACCCTTAAATCGAGTTTGGCGCGCAGAATGCGGTAACCTTCCGCGTGAGGCATTCGCGCCGACTCCTGGGTCAGCGGCATGGGACCACCCTTATTGGGAATAACGGTAAGCACCGGCAAGCCCAGGAGAAGCTCGGCATCCGCCATCGTTTTGACGCTGGTGTCGAGATATTCGATCAGAAAGGCGATGACAATGCCGACAAAGATTCCGATGGCCGCGCTTGGGCGCCTGCTGCCGCAGATCGATAACCTGCGGGCGCAGTATT
>DATJMI010000128.1:0-12883 GCA_035508775.1 Methylacidiphilales bacterium | reverse complement strand
GCCCATCTGCGCTAAGCCGCTGCCCGCACCCTTGAGGAGCTTCAGTCTGCCGTCGCCCAAGCCCTTCAGTCGTTTCGACCCGAACATTGCCGAGGCTTCTTTCGTCACGCCCAGTATGCGTCTATCTAAATCGAAAATGCTCTAAAGAGCTTTCGGAGAGTTAATCCGAATTTTCGCGAGTTGGCCCAAGCCAACCCGCGTGGTGTCAAATCTGGTGTCAATTGACACCAGCGAGCCCTTTTCTCCTCCGCATCTCTGCAGCTTTTAATGACTTACAAAAACGCGGACGAGGTAGGATTCGAACCCACGTTACCCGTGAGGGTAAAGCTGATTTCAAGTCAGCCGCATTCAACCACTCTGCCACTCGTCCGTAAATCGAGACCCGAAAAACTCGCCTATTCCACCACGCAGGTCAATCCGGGAAACCAGCTGGAAACCATCGCCCGGGTTTTAAGGCAGTGTGATCCGCAGAACCGAGCCCATGAAATCGTTTTCCGCTCCCGGCTTGGTACGGAGTTGCACATAGGCCACGAATTCTTTCCCGTCCGGGCTCCAGCTCATATCGGACGCGATGTTGAACGAGGCCCGGTATTCGGGCGCACCCGGCTTGTTGAAGAAGGTCAGGCGTTTTTTGTCCGATCCATCGACGTTCATGATCCAGTAATCGTTGCGGGTCAGCTTCAGATCGCCGGTTTGAGGAATGTTGCGGCTGGAGGCCCAGATGATCTTCGATCCATCGGGGGAATAGTGGGCGTGCTCGTTCCAATCATCCGCGCCAGTGAGATCTTTCACCGCGCCGGAGGCCAGATCCATCTCGTCGATGCTCATGTGCCGGTAATCAGCCGCCACTTTGGCCGTGGCGAAAAGAATTTTTTTGTCATCGGGCGAGAAATCGTGCGTTTCGTAAAAGGCATTCCCCAGCGGGTCCAGCGTCTGCTCGTTCGTGACATGCGGCCCGTCGGAATCGACGCGAAATTGCGCGAGATGCATGACCCATTTCTGGGGTTTCACGCTGACCAATTCCGTCCAAAGCAATTCGCCGCCCGCATGAGAGAAGTGGGGATGCAGCACGCCCTGGCCGGGCTGAAGCTGGGTCAGCGCCGCCGCATGCGAGCCATCGGTGGAGATCAGCCACAGATCATTATTATAACCCGCGCCCGGATTCGAGACCCTCTTGTACAAGGCAGGTTTGGACGAAGCCCAATCCGGCGGTGGCATATCCGCAGCCTGCACGACGAGATAATTGCCCGAGGGATGCCACGCCGGGTTGCCCGCATCGATTTGAGCCAAGGTGGAATTCAGGCTTGTCACGTTGCGGGAACCGGAACCGTCCCGCCCCATCACCCAAACCTGGAACCGCTGATTTTGCGGATCGATCCGGTCGTAAGCGATAAGGTCGTTGAAGCCCCAATCGACCCGGCCGCCTATCCGATCCACGAGGGAAACGATTTGTGGACACACCTGTCCCGGCCCGTTGAAACTAAAGAGATCGGTACCTGCACCCTCCTGCGCCACCAGCGGTCCACTCAGCCCCGCCACCAGGACCAAAATCATCCCAAGGAGGAAAGAGAGCGTGCGCCGGGACAAGGGACCCATGGATTTCGTAGACGTCAATTTGGTTTGAAGGTTACTGGAGGCTATCTGAAAAGTAGACGAGAAAAAACATCTCTTGCCACTGGTTTATCTGACGGCCCACCTCGTAGATACAACTTTAACTTGACGCTTCCATGCAAAATGTATTACATACGTATTTCATTATGAGTTACTCTCAACTTGTGTTAGATTCTCTTGCCTGGGCTCAAGGTTTTGCCAGAGCATGCGCCGCCAAATTTCCCCGGCATGTTAACCGGGATGATCTTCAAAGCGCGGGTATGCTCGGCTATGTCAAGGCCGCTCAGCGATATGACATTTCCAAAGGCGCTTCTTTTCGCGGGTTCTGTGCCGTTCGGATTCGCGGCGCCATACTTGACGAGTTGCGCCGGTGGGATTGGGCATCGAGGTCTATTCATAAAAGCTGCAAACGTAACATCTATGTAACTCAAGCACTAACTGATGATCTTGGCGACGGTTCCACTCCGGCTGAATTTGCGGAGGCCGGTGTGGATGAAAAGAATGTACCGGTCACCGAGCTTCTCCCGGATCCTCACGGCAAGCGGCCCGATCATGCCGTCCTCAAGGCCGAGGACCATCATGCTCTCCTTCAGTCCATCGGCAAATTACCGGAAACCGAGGCGATGGTCATCGTCCTCCATTACCTGCGAAATGTTCCCTTACGCAAGGTCGCTCCCATTCTCACGGTCAGTCCCTCCCGCGTTTCGCAGCTCCATCGCCAGGCTCTGCGCCGCCTCAGAGGCTGCCTGGAAAACGACTGCAAAAGCGATGTGTCCAAACCATGACGATCTCATGATGGGTTCATTTCACGGTTGTTTCAACGCCTGCTGCTGGTAGGTTAATTCTATTATGAAAATTTTTATCGATAGCGGCGATACCAATGAAATTCGCGAAGTCAACGATATGGGTCTCATCGACGGTGTGACCACCAACCCGACTCTGGCCTCCAAAAGCGGCAAGCCCTTCAAAGAGCTGATCATGGAGATTACGAAGATTGTCGACGGCCCCATCAGCGCCGAAGTCGTCAGCGTCACCGCGCCGGAAATCATCAAGGAAGGCGAGGAATTGGCTACCTGGCATAAAAATATCGTGGTCAAAGTTCCCCTCATTGCCGAGGGACTCAAGGCGGTCAAGGTTCTGACCTCCAAGGGAATCAAGACCAACGTCACCCTCTGTTTTACCCCTTCCCAGGCGCTCCTGGCGGCCAAGGCGGGAGCAACGTACATCAGTCCCTTCGTGGGCCGGCTTGACGACATCAGCACCGAGGGAATGCAGGTCATCCGGGACATCCGTCTCATTTACGATAATTACGGTTATGAGACGCAAATCCTCACGGCCAGCGCCCGCTCGCCTATTCATTTCCTTGAAGCGGCCCGCATTGGCAGCGATGTCATCACCTCGCCCTTCAAAGTCATCAAGCAACTCCTCCATCATCCCCTCACCGACAGCGGCCTAAAGCAATTTCTGGCCGACTGGGAAAAAGGCAAAAAATGATTGGGACGGCGTCGCCAGAACCCAATGCGACGCCGTTTTTCCGCTGCAAGGTCCTTAAGCCTCCCCGATATCTTGTGCCCCCGCACGAACGCGTCGTGACTCATCCGCCCATTGACGTCGTCGCCGGTGTCATTCGCCGCGAGGACGGCAAGCTCCTCATCACCCAGCGCTTCGCCGATGACACGCTGGGCGGTTATTGGGAATTTCCCGGCGGCAAGGTCGATCCGGGCGAGGACCTGAGAACGGCGATTTACCGCGAACTCAAGGAGGAGGTTGGAGTCGAAACCGAAATCGGCGACGAAATCCATTGCATCGTCCATGCCTATCCCGATCGCGACGTGCGGCTCCACTTTTTCTCCGCCCGCATTCTCTCCGGCGAACCGCAAAAGCTCGATGTCGCCGATCTCCGTTGGGTCACTCCCGGCGAATTGCTCGATTTCCAATTTCCCGAAGCGGACCGCGCGCTGATCGAGCAACTGCGCGCGGGGTGATTCAAAACGAAACGTGGGAAAAGCGCAGAATTACCTCCGCAACGCCACAGGCTAAGAGTGGCCATAAGAGACGTGGCCACCAGCGTTCGTCCAGACATGCGGCAACTCGATAAATTGGCACAAAGACAATAAAGCCGAGGAAAAAAAGCCATGTTGGGATCAAGTCAATGATGCTCCCATGAATGATACTCCCGCGCATGAAAGACCAGACGACCATCAAGACGAGGGCAATCCAGCCAATCGCTTCTGTCATTCCCCTGAGCGCAGGCGCAATAATTGGCGCGGGTGGAGGGTTTATCTGGTAGCGGTCGCAAATTAAATCTGGCAGCGTAACGCAGAGTATAAATCCGGCGACGACCAAACCAATTCCGTAAGGTAACGAGATCGCATATATCAACGCGCAAATTGCCAGGACCCCAAAAATCGCGTTAAGCCGGGAACTGATTCTCCGAGTCGCTATCACGCCTCCCGCTCTGGACCGGTAAGTGAAGCAAGTAATGGTGTTCATGAGAATGAACACCGCCGTTGTTCCAACGATGAATCCCGCCGTCACGGCTTCAACCTAGAAGGCATCTTCATGGATGTAAAGTTTGCGAGTGGCAGCAACCGGGCTGCGCCTCGACCGCCCTCTGCACTCACCATTATAACCTCATAACCTCATTTCCTCCGCGACTTCGATCCATCTATCATTTTGAACGATTGAGGAGTTAGGAAAGCAGGAGCACGATGAACTGACGTTGAGCAGAGGAGAAAATCAGCACGAAATATAATTTCGTGCGGAACAAAGACGTTCCCAACTGCAACTCGGGAACGAGGTGTAAAAGGCTGAACTGATCCCCCGACAAGCTTGGGATGACAGACGAAAAAGAGAGTATTTCTATAGAGCGAGTTAGCCTCTACGGCCTATAGCCAAAGAAGCAGTTCTCTTTGATGCACTGAGCCACTTCGGGCGGCACCATTTTTTCCCAGGAGCGATCGTTGGCGCGTATCTTGGCCAGGATGGCCCGAGAAAAAATCATGAGATATTCTTTGTGATAATTGTTGATGGCCTCGAAGTAGCGATTTTCCAGCAGATGCTTGAAGAGGTGCTTGAGATGCTCCGGCACCCAGACGTTTTCCAGCGTTGAGAGCTGGCCGGATGATTCGAGGAAGGGATAGACGTAGAGCTTGAGGTCGTTTTTGAAGAGGCGCCCGAACGATTCGAGAATGCCGCCGTCGAGCGATTCGTAATACTTCACGTCGAAGAGTTCCTTCAAGTTGGGAATGCCGAGGACCAGACCGATCCGGCTTTTGGTGTGGCGCTGCAAGTAGGCGGCCAGCTTGTAATATTCGGCGTAGTTGGAAATGAGCACCATCTTGCCCACGGCGTTGATGACGTCGGCGCGGGCGAGAAAATCGCGATGGTCGAGGGATCCGGCACTGAGGAGATTGTTCATGGTGATCTCCGTCAACTCGACGATTTCTTCCTGCTTCACGTCGGCGTCACTGAGGAACTGCGACCGGGCGCCGTCGAGCATGTCGATATTGACCAGGGTGACGGGACGGAAGCTGCCCCGCTCGATCAAAATTGGTTTTTTGTGAAAAACTTCCGAGGGCTGGAGCACGTCGCCTTTCGCCCCGATGAGCGTGGCGTTGGAAAGCCCCTTCTCGACGAGCTGAAGGCTCATGAGCCGGTTATCGACGTTGCTGAAATAGGCTCCGGAAAATTTAATCATGTCGACTTCGATCCGCGTGGTGGAGAGATCGTCCAGCAGCGAGGCGATGAGTTTTTCCGGCTCGGCGTGGAGGTAAAACGCGCCGTAGCAAAGATTGACGCCGATGATGCCGAGCGCCTCCTGTTGCTGGAGGTTGTCCTTGTCGAGCATGTTGACGTGGATGACGATTTCGCTGGGGTGGGCGCGGGGCTGCAACTGGAATTTGATGCCGAGCCAGCCGTGACATTCGTTCGTGCCGAGAAAATTGCGCGCCGAGACGGTGTCGGCAAAGACGAAAAAGGAAGTGCTTTCGCCCCGTTTGACGTTGAGCCGCTCGAAGAGGAGCGCAAACTCATAATCGAGCATATTTTGCAGCCGCGGCTGGCTGACATAACGCTCGCCCTTGCCGTAGATCGCGTCGGAAAACTGCATGTCGTAAGCCGACATCGTCTTGGCCAGGGTGCCCGACGCGCCACCGACGCGGAAAAACCATCGCGCCACTTCTTGTCCCGCGCCGATTTCGGCGAAGGTGCCGTAAAACCGCTTGTCGAGGTTGATTTTGACCGCCTTTTCGTGCGTGGAGACGGTGGTGGTGTTGAGGTTCGATTGAGGTTCCATGGGTGTCGTTGATTCAGCCCGGGCCGGGTCCATCCAGAGTGGCAAAAGAACCGCGCGGATGACCAGCTTGATCATGTTACATTGTCTTGGCGGTGTGACAAGGCGCCGCGGACTCCTTTCGGCGTGACCTGCGCCTATTTTTCGGACAGGCTTGGTGTTCTTTGCGATCTTTATCTACCGTTTCATGATGCATTCCAAGACTTTCTCTTCCTGGCCAGGTGTGCTCGAGCACTATCGCGCGTATATGGAATGGCTCCCGGAAAACGCGCCGATTGTCTCGCTGCGGGAGGGGAATACGCCGCTGGTGCCGGCGCCGCGGCTGGCCGCCGAAGCGGGCGGCGGTTTTGAACTCTTTCTTAAATACGAGGCGATGAATCCCACCGCCTCGTTCAAGGACCGGGGGATGACGGCGGCCATGACCCAGGCGTTGGCGCGCGGGGCCAAGCTGGTGATTTGCGCCAGCACGGGAAACACTTCGGCTTCGGCCGCCGCTTACGCGGGCCGCGCCGGCTTGCGGTGCGCGGTGCTGCTGCCCCACGGCAAAATCGCGCTGGGAAAACTGGCGCAAGCGCGCATGTATGGCGCGGAGATGGTGGTGTTGCGGGGAAATTTTGACGACGCGCTGCGTCTGGTGCGGGAATTGGGAGCGCGGCCGGGCGTCGAGGTGGTGAATTCGATCAATCCCGTCCGGATCGAGGGACAAAAAACGGCTTCGTTCGAAATTTGCGACGCGCTGGGCCGCGCGCCTGACTTTCATTTTTTGCCGGTCGGCAACGCGGGGAACATCACCGCCTATTGGCGCGGTTTCCAGGAATATCACCAGCATGGGATCGTCCCAACCTTGCCGCGCATGTGCGGGTTCCAAGCGGCGGGCGCCGCGCCGATTGTCGAAGGATATCCAGTGTCTGATCCGCAAACAGTGGCGACAGCGATTCGCATTGGCAATCCCGCCAGTTGGGCGGGCGCCAGCAATGCCGTTAAGGAATCCCACGGCGTGATCGAGAGCGTGACCGATGCGGAAATCCTTGCCGCTTATGCGTTAACGGCCCGCCTGGAGGGGCTTTTTGCCGAACCGGCCTCTACCGCGCCTGTGGCGGGTCTGTTGCGAATGGGACGGCAAGGACGCATTCCCAAGGGGAGCATGGTGACCCTGACTCTGACTGGACATGGGTTGAAAGACCCCGACACGGCCATGAGTCAACAAGAGGCTGAACCTCTTGTGGTAGAGCCGAATGTTGACGCGGTTCTTAAAACTCTCGACTTTTGTTAGGGCAGTTTATAGCTAAGTAATGAGTAGACCAATGGCACATCTGGTGCTCATTTATTCAGCCACTGAATTATGGAATCGAATCCGGTCACCATCGCCGTACGCGAAGTACTGACAGCCATCCGTCAGCGCAAGCGGGTCGATGAAGTGCTGGAGATGGTGCTGAGCTATTCCTCCGAACTGGGCAAGGCTGTGCACGGATCCATCGTGACGCTGGATCATAACACGCAAAAATTGATCATCACCTCCACCCGCGGCGAAGATTGGACGCTGGAAAAACAGATGTGCCAATTGGGATTGGGCGAAGGACTGACCGGATATGTCGCGCTGACGGGCAAGCCCTATCTTTGCAACGACACCAGCTCGGACCCCAATTACTATCCGCTTTTCGATAACGTGCGCTCCGAACTGGTGATGCCGATCATTGTCGAGGAGAAAGTCTGGGGGATGATTAATCTCGACGGGCTGGAGATGAATGCCTTCGACGACTCGACGCAATCAGCCGTCGGCCTGCTGGCGGAGTTGGCGTCATTCGCCATCAAACTGCGGATCGATCTGACCGAGCAGGAACGGCTACAACGACATTTGATCCAATCGGAAAAATTGGCTTCTCTGGGCGAGACGATCGCGGGTATCGCGCACGAAATCAACAATCCGCTCACCTCGATTTTGACCCACGCGCAATTGCTTAATCTGCATCGGGGCGGGCCGTCGGATGAGGCCTCCATCAACGCCATCGTGCTTGAGTCGAAACGAACGGCCGACCTGGTGAAAAATCTGCTGGCGTTCAGCCGGAAGGAATCGAAACAGCGGGAAGTCATCGGCGTCAACGAACTCATCAAGCAGGCGGTGAACCTCAAGCGCTATCAGCTTCGGGTGAATAATATCCAACTGATTTCGGAACCATGCGAGACCTCATATCCCGTGCTGGTGACCGCGCAGCAAATGCAGCAGGTGCTGCTGAACCTCCTCAATAATGCCGAGCAGGCCTTGTCGAAATCGGACCGCCAGGGGATCATCCGTGTGGAAGCTGGGCGCAGAGGAGACCGCGTCTTCATCACGGTGACCGATAACGGCCCCGGGATTCCACCGCACGTCATGCCGCTCATCTTCGATCCGTTTTTCACCACGAAAAATCTCGGAGAAGGGACCGGGCTGGGTCTTTCGATCGCCCATACCTTGGTCGAAAGCCACGGAGGGACCATTCAGGCCAAGAGCGAGCCGGGCAAAACGGTCTTCACCATCAATCTTCCGCTGGCGCGGAGTCCGAAATTGCCGCAGGAAAACAAGGAGACGCAGCCTCTGCCCAAGCCGGCGCGGCAACCGACCCGGCTGGGACGCGTGCTGGTGGTCGACGACGAATCGTCGATTGTCGACGCTCTGTGCGAGTTCCTGGACCTGCAAAACATCACCGCTGACAAGGCCAATGACGGGCATGAGGCGTTGCGGCTCCTGGCCAAGCATCGCTACGATGCGATTGTGAGCGACATCCGCATGCCCGGCCTCGACGGGCCTCAGCTCTATGAACGGGCCGCGGAGGTCAATCCGGCTTACCGGAAGCGTTTTCTCTTCATGAGCGGCGACATGGTTCGCGAAAGCACGCAAGGTTTTGTCACTTCGCTCAGCTGTCCCTGCCTATCGAAGCCCTTCCCGCTCCAGGTGCTCTTTCAGCACTTGCAGCCGCATCTCGATCAATTTTCCAATGGTTAGGTCTTTGCCCCAATCGAACGTCTGCCGGCAGCTCTCATCCGTTCATTATCAATGAGCCTCGTCCGCCCAATCCAAATGGCGGCACAAAGCCGGTCCCCCGCCAGCGTGACATGGTCGAGCTTGAGACCGGCGACTTTCCCGAGCTGACGCCGAAGCCATCCGTCCGGATTGGCCTTCCGCCGTGCCGCCACCTGCAACAATTGCGCGAACTCCGCTGCGACGGCGCGTTCCTTCGATGACAAATATTGATTGCGCGAACTGAGCGCGATCCCGTCGGCATCGCGCACGATCGGCACGACGGCGATCTTCACCGGCACGTCGAGGTCGCGGATCAGGCGCTGGATCACATCGACCTGCTGCGCGTCCTTCTGCCCAAAATAGGCGTGAGTAGGACGGGTAAGATTAAAAAGCTTGAGCACCACGGTGGCCACGCCGCGGAAATGGCCGGGCCGCACCGCTCCCTCCCGCCCCTGGGAAAGCTTGGTCTCCTCAACCCAGGTTGAGTGGCCCATGTGGTAGAGATTGGCCGGCGCGAAGACGGTGTCGACGCCGGCGCGGCGGCAAAGAGCGAGATCGCGGCGGCGGGGCCGGGGATAGCGGGCCAGGTCCTCGTTCGGACCAAACTGGGTTGGATTGACGTAGATGGTCACAATCACCCGCCGGCATTCCCGGCGCGCACGGCGGATGAGAGCAAGATGCCCCTCATGCAGCGCCCCCATCGTGGGGACAAGACCGACCCGCTCGCCGGATCGCACCCATCCGGCGCTGAGGCGTCGCATCGCGTCCGGCGAGGTAATGACTTTCACCACGGCAAACTAGAGTCTCTTGGGAAAGAGGACAAGCGCCGCTCCATTCCACAAATAACCTTGAATTGGCGGCGGGAGAATTTAAGTTGGATTCCCGCGCAATGCCCGCCCTTCGGCGGCTTTTGCCCTTACTGGCGACCGTAGCTCAATGGTAGAGCTCCAGATTGTGGTTCTGGCTGTTGCGGGTTCGAGCCCCGTCGGTCGCCCATTTTCTCTTACCTCTGATAAACGTTAGTTTTTCGTATTTTCTCAAATTTTGTGGGCAGATTGTGGTCAGTAAAAAAGGATTTTGAATCGCTTTTATCTCCTCCTGTTTTTTACGATAAATCAGGTGAGCGCCGAGTTTTGAGCCACGCAAAATGTAACAACGCTGCTCACAACCATACATCAGGCATGAAACCTCCTTGGTAGGATAAAGCGATTACGTCTGGATCTTGTCCCATGCATGGTTGTGAGTGGGACTGCTAAATGGAATTAGTGCTTGCAAAGAAATAATACATAAGTATAATAACTCTGTTTTCCATGAGATGAGATTGTAATTGCCATAAAAAATTTATACTTTCACTTCGTGATCCCATGAGCCAACTCTACACGTTCTACGAATTTTTCGCGGGTGGAGGGATGGCTCGCGCTGGTTTGGGCAAAGCATGGAGATGCCTATTTGCCAATGACTTTGATCACCGAAAGAGTGTCGTATATCGGGATAATTGGGGCGATGGAGAGTTGAAGACTGCGGACATCCGCACCTTGAAAGTTGCTGATATTCCGGGAACAGCCGACTTGGCGTGGGGATCCTTTCCGTGCCAAGATCTTTCCCTAGCTGGTGGTGGTGCTGGTCTCAAGGGTGAGCGTTCTGGGACATTTTACCCTTTTTGGGACTTAATACAGCTCCTTAGTAAAGACAAGCGTTCGCCCCGGCTAGTCGTCCTCGAAAATGTTTGCGGAACACTGACCTCTCATCAAGGTGCCGATTTTACCGCCATTTGCTCAACCTTTAAGGAATGTGGTTATCGGTATGGAGCAGTAATTGTCGATGCGGAGCTTTTTGTTCCTCATTCTAGACCAAGGCTCTTTTTTATTGGTGTTTTGAAGGACATTCCAATTCCCAGTGAATTGGTTGGGGATGAAGCGTCAGGCGAATGGCACCCCCACTCTCTTCGTTTCGCTCAGGCAGCTTTGCCTCTGGCCGTTAAGTCTGCTTGGACATGGTGGAACTTCCCTAACCCGCCACGCCGGAAACTCACTCTGACCAATATTCTTGAGAAAGAGCCCACTGGCGTGTCTTGGCACACTGAGGAAGAGACAGCGGCGCTTTTGGCTATGATGAGTCCAGTTAATCTCGCCAAGGTGGAGAAGATGAAAAAGCTCGGAAGACGTATAGCCGGTGGAATTTATAAGCGTACTCGGTTTAATGAGCAGGGAGAAAAAGTTCAGCGTGCCGAAGTCCGTTTTGATGATGTTTCGGGATGTCTCCGCACACCGGCAGGTGGATCGAGTCGCCAGCTTATTCTTGTCGTCGACGGAAAGAAGGTTTCTTCTCGTTTAATCACTACCCGTGAAACAGCGCGGTTAATGGGATTGCCTGATAGTTATCGGCTTCCGACTAATTATAATGAAGGTTATCACCTGACAGGAGACGGTGTCGCAGTACCCGTCGTTCGCCATTTAGCTCAGCATGTTTTTGAGCGAGTCCTTACCTTCGATCCGCGAGCCCAAAAGATAGCCGCATGAGTTGCATTCCTTGTCAACAAAACGCAGAGCTCAAAGACAAGGTTATAGCCTTCTCGGAGATTCTAAAAACGCAGGCTTACACACTTGGAGCTCACGGGTTGGATGAAAAGGAATTTTATAATTCAGGCTTATTCCGGGGAGCGATTGAAAGAATTAGAGGCCAATTCAGCGCAACGATGCGAGAGAAGCGTGAGTTTGCACAGCATGTCCTAAATTTCATGCAGGATAGGGGTTTTATCCAGGAATGGGAGAACGCCGGTGGCGGCAATCGCCACGATTACTCGGTTAAGCTTAAATCTGGAAAGATCGGCGTGATAGAGCTGAAAGGGTGTTTGGATGGCAACAACACCAATATTTTTGAACGTCCCTCTCATGCAAATGAGTTTATTATCTGGAGTCTTTGCAGTAATCCAGGCGCTGATCCGAAGCACAATGTCTGGTCAGGTATCCACACACGGCTTTCAGCCGAGATTATTTCACGGAACCAACAGGTAGATGGGTTGGTAGTATGGGATATGGTTTGCTCTACTCTTGGCCGTCCCTGTCCTAAAATATTGGCTGATGGTACAGGAGAACGGCTAACAGAAGCCGGGCCTTTTCGAGTACCGCCACCCTGCATTTACTTTTTTCCCGGGACTATTCCAAGCGTCCGGAATAATCCCCTTCCTCCTGCACAGTCACTGGCGGAAGTAGAACTACTGAGAGCATTCCATGAATGCTTTCGCGGACAAGATCAGGAGCTGAATTATGTCACGTTTGAAATCGCTTATAGCGGAACGGAGACCGTTAGAAAGACGACGATATATCGAAATGGACTGGTTCAGAGACAATCCGCTATGACTCCGATTCAGCGCTCGTAACGAAGCGTCAGTTGGCAGGAGCAAGCATGGATGTTTTCAGCGCCAGAGAGCGTTCCCGTATAATGGCCGCAGTCCATTCTAAAGGGAATGCCTCTACAGAGAAACGCATGATTCTGGCTTTCCGTAAAAATGGGATTACAGGCTGGAGGCGAAACTATCCATTGTTTGGTCATCCCGACTTTGTATTTCCTTCAAAGAAGGTGGTCATTTTTGTGGATGGCTGTTTCTGGCATGGCTGCAAGCATTGTTTCCAAATGCCAACCTCCAATGTCTTGTATTGGACGAAAAAAATAACGCGCAATCGGGCGCGTGATCAAGAAGTCGGACGCTATCTAAAAAATCATGGTTGGAAAGTGCTGCGTATAGCCGAATGCAAATTGAAAAAAGAGAATGCGCAAATCAAGAAATTGAGGATGTTTCTCAGATAAATTTTTTCTTGGCACATGTCCGGTACCACAAGCCTAAACAAATAGTCTTGCACCTCCTGCACAGTCACTGGCGGCCGAGAATAAATGGTCGAAATCTTTATCGCTTTCCCCAGATTGCCTAAGTTGATTCAACCTCCAGAACTAAAAGCAATTTCTCAGGCGAATAGCGAATT
>DATJMI010000127.1:0-5187 GCA_035508775.1 Methylacidiphilales bacterium | reverse complement strand
TGATGTCCCGGAACGATGGATCTGTCGGCCGGTGATTGGCGAGAAGCAGGTCGGAATAGCCGATAATCGCGGTCAGGACATTGTTGAAATCATGCGCCACGCCCCCAGCAAGCTGTCCAATCGCCTGCATCTTCTGAGACTGCGCGAAATTGCTCTGCAGGGCGCGTTGCTCGGTTGTGTCGAGAGCGTAGATCGTTGCGACGTTTCCGCCATGTTCTTCGGCGGCCGAAACAAATAGTCTTGCCGACCGCTCGCCCTCTCCAACAAGGCCAACATCGACCGGCGCGATATCGGGCGTTGATTGGAAGGCCGCCGCAATGGCGGTTTCGACCGTCGCGTGGTCGCGATCGAGAATGCCGGCGAAGACCGGGCGCGCGGCACCGCCTTGTTGCCTCACGGTCTCCGGCATCAATCGTGCAAAGGCGGCGTTCGAACGCATGATCCGTCCGCTCTTGTCGAGCATCGCAATCGCCATCGGTGTCGCATTGAACACCCGCGTGAAGCGCAGTTCAGCAGCGCGCTGATCCTCCGCCGAATCCTCGCCAGACACGCGGTCGAGAACGAGCGTGCGCGACGGACCGGGCAGGCCATCTTGATCAAAGGCAACACTGTGGAGCAGCCGGGCGGGAAAGCTTTGCCCATTGTGACGTTTGAGGTCAACGTCGAATTCCTCGGTGCGCATGTCACCAGCGGCGCCAGTAACCGAGGTGATCAGGGCGCTGCCCGTGGCCACGAAATCGGTCAGCTTGAGACATCCGGCACCGGCCTCGGCCGGATCATAGCCGAGCCAGCCCGCCAAGGTTCCATTCATATAACAAACGTCGCCGTTCCGGCGGCAGGAAAAAAATCCGGCTGGCGCGTGGTCGAGAAAATCGATGGCGTGCCGCAACTCCTGAAAAACGGTTTCCTGTCTTTCCCGTTCACGTGTGACATCCGCGACAGACCACAAGCATGCTTGCCCGGATTCCAAGAGGAGCGGACCGACTTTGATCTTGTACCAGCCAGCCTCCCCCTCCCTGTTCAGCGGCGGCGATAAACGCACTTCCTCGACATTGGCCTTGCCGTTGCGCGCCGCTTGCGCGAGCCGGTATATGGCCTCGGAAATCTCGGGGGACCCGGAAAACAGCCGTTCGATCGTGCGCGCGTCGGCCAGACCGTGGGCGCCTGCCAAGGTCAAATAGGCTTGGTTCGCGTAAAGGATCTTACCGCCCCCGCCAGTGACAATCAGCCCATCGGTGTTGCCGTCGCAGACGAGCCTTGGGATGTCGTTCCTGGAGGCCGCTCCGGAAAACTGGAAAACACCCGCCGCATGGGCGATGGACGCGCCAATAGCCACGACCGCGAAGACAACGGGCCAGAAGATGGCGTCAATGACGGTGTTCTCATTGGGCAAGAAAATAAAAGCCGTCACGGAGCCAGCCAAAAGAACGAAAAAAATCAAGGCCAACGTTGAATGACTGGCGTTTCCGGGCATTCGGCCGAGGGCGGATGTCGTCTGCTCGCTCATGATCTATCATCCAGTGACAGCGGCTGAACTCTCTTTGCACCGCTTTTGCGGGCCGGCTGGTGAACTTCCGTTATCGTCATGCGTTAACTGCAAAACGGCAAAAGCGCAGGAGCGGTTTTCTTCTCGCGCCGAGCGGTTCCGCACGGAGACTTCAATGCAATCGTTTTGTAAATTCATCGCCACGATGAGTATTTTTATTTTAGCCTCCGGTGGCGCCATCGCGCAAACTGCTTATTATGACAACGGGCCGCTGCCACCAGATCCGCCTCCAAGCTGGCTCGCGGAAGGCCGTTCTGTCCAGGAATGGGACCGCTACCGCTATGATTATTCCGGTACCCGCGGCCGTCTCGGTCTTGGGGCTGATCCGCATTACCCAGAGGGTCCCGGTAATTTTTCCGCTCCTGGACGCTAGAACCGCCCTCGTTCAAACAGCAAAAGCATTTCTGACGGCGGACCGGCGCCATTCCACCCGTCAGAAATGGTCGCGCTCAAGGCCCTTTGAGAATTCAATTCTTGGGGAATTTCGTTAACTATTTGTTATCCGCACCCGGCATGGCGGTTTGGAACGTGCTACGCTAAACCAATCTCCACCGCTGTTTTCCCCGAGTGAGCCACGACATGCCGGGCTTAAGTGATAGTTTTTTTGCAAACAAGAGTTTCATTTTTGCCGCCGTGGCGCTGGCGTTCCTCGCCGCAGCGGTTCTGCTTTCCGTGATCTACCGCCTAACCTTCGGACGGAGGCTCCGGCTTCCAGGCAGCAGGGCTCGATTGCCCCGGCTTGGAACTGTTGATGCCTTCGACCTTGACCGGCAGCGCCAGCTCGTGATTGTTCGACGCGACAATGTGGAACATCTCATTATGATTGGCGGTCCCAACGACCTTCTCATCGAATCGCAAATCATCCGCGCCGAGAGCCGCGATTCACGCGACTTCCGCGAGCCTAGAATTCGCGACAAGGAGGTGAGAGATGCGCCACTGTTGCCAGCAGGCGAATCTTGGTCTTTCCCGGCCGAAGCGCCATCCCCGCATCCACCCCGGCGAAAAATGCCGGTTTCACCCGCCAGCATGCCGGAGCCCGAGACCCGAGTGACGGGCGGCTTTTCCGTCGAGGGCCCGGAGTTCGCGTCACCAGCGGTTTCTCCGGCGTCAAGGGCTCCCGCGTTTCCGATGCCGCCAAGGCGCGCTCCGTCACCCGCCGCTCCGGCCGGCCCAAGAACGCCCCTCCCGCGCGAGCCCCTTCACCGGCGTGCTGATCCCGCGCAAAGATCCGAGCCTGTCACGACTGCCGCCAAGGAATTACGGCGGGCATCTGTCACGACGCCATTTTTGCGGCCCTCGACGAATGAAACGTCCGTCAAACCAGTGCCAACAAACGTGCCGGTGACGCCTTCCGCAGAACAAAATACCCAAAATTCGCGTTCTGGTTCTGCGGATTTTCCCGCGTCACCGGAGGCAGCCGCGTCAGCCGGGACGGCTCCTGAACCAATGAGGCCGACGATCCAACCCGATGTACCGGCTCTTGCTTCAGATGACCTGTCTCAGGACGTACCGGTGCAGGCCACCGTTGATACGCTGGAAGCGGAGATGGCCAAATTGCTCGGACGCGGTCCTGGCTAAGGCCACTTCACCTTCATAAGGATTTTGCTTCGGGAGACGGTCATGCACAAGACCCGGGATTCAATCCGGCGGATTGTGCGCGTACTGTTTTCACCGCTCCCGATCAAATCGCGGGTTCAGGTTTCGCGGTAAGTTTTCTCCCGCCGCTCATGGCGTTCCTGGGCCTCTACGGAAAGGGTCGCGATCGGCCGTGCATCGAGCCGCTTCAGGCTAATGGGCTCGCCGGTTTCTTCACAGTAGCCATAAGTGCCATCGTCGAGCCGAGCCAGTGCCGCGTCTATCTTTGCGATCAGCTTGCGCTGCCTGTCGCGCGCTCGCAATTCGATGGAGCGGTCCGTTTCAAAAGAGGCGCGGTCGGCGAGATCGGGATGGTTTTCGTTCTCGCTCTGCAGGACGACCAAGGTCTCCTGACTTTCCCGCAGAATATCCTCTTTCCAAGCGATGAGCTTGCGCCGAAAATAGTCTCTTTGGCGCTCATTCATAAAGACTTCGTCTTCGGTCGGTTTGTAGCCGCCTTCCTTCTGCTCGACAGCCACCTGCGAGACTCCCAAATTCCAAACCGCTGCCCTTATAGCGATTGCCTTTCCCAGATACAATCATGTCGGTCAAGGATTGCAGCCCGGACAGAATGGGTTCTCAGAGCAGCGAGACATGGTTTGAAGCCTTCCATCCCGTTCATCACCTCCGGCAACCCAACCGCTGGTCAATTTTGCAACGGTTCATCAGTTTTTTTTGCATGAATCGGCTTCCGTACTTTGAGTTTTAGCACCCCGCGGACATCCGGTCGCAGTGAAGCATGAATTCATTTCCCGCAGGTTTTGAGACAGCTCAAGGAATATTGTTTCTATTGATTGGCTGGGTCCCGTTGCAAAGACAAGTTATGAGCTTGGACCCTCTCGTGACGTTTTCTTGTGCGGAACTGGCCGAAGAAAATAGCCCCGGTGCTCGGCACGCACCGGGGCTTGCTGTTCAGTGGTGCCGAGCGGGAGACGGTCCCGGCAAAAACAAAATGGTTTCAAAAGCTTGCGCGAACCTTGCGCGCCCGGTCCCGCGATCAGCTATCCCTTTTTTCCAGGTTACTTTTATCGGAGAGTTTGAGCAGGAGATGGACGAGTTCCGCCTGACGGTGCGTGCCGGTTTTTTCAAAAATGCTGGAGAGTTGCGCGCGGGCCGTCGTGACCGAAATTCCGCGTCTCCTTGCGGCCGCATCGCGGCCATCGCCCTTGGCGATCTCGGCGGCCAGTCCTGCCTCGGCGGCGGTCAGGCCAAAACGATCATGCAAATCCTGGACGAGCCGCCGCCTGCTGATCTCTGGGTCGGTGATCGTGACAAGGGCCACCGGCGTTCGCAATCCGAGCCAGGAAATCTCGACGGCTAGGTCTTTGGATCGAAGTGGTGTCACGGTCAGCCTGAGAGGGACGCGGTGCGGACCCCGCCGTACTTCGAAAGATCCGCCAAGCGGCCCGCGCAGCGGACCGGTTGCTCGCGCGCAGGAGGCGATCAACCGTTGCAATGTGTCGTTGCCGCCCAGGGAGGCGAGACAGCTTCCCTCAAGAACGATTCCATTGCTGGTGTCGAGCATCGTTTGCGCCACGGGATTGAGGTAAAGCACATTGGCATCGGCGTCGACGAGGATTGCTCCCTCGCTCAAATCTTCGAACCGCTGCATGGCGGTGACCTGCTTGTGCCCCAGCATCCAGAGCTGGCGGTGGATACGCACGGCGCGCGCGAGATGGCGCGCCGCCACCGTGAAGGCGTGAATCTGCTCGTTCGTCAGCACATCATTGGCCGGCGCGTTGACGGCGCACAGCACGGAGAACACCTGATCTTCGCCTTGCAAATTGGCGCCCAGCATTGCAAGACTGTATTCTGCGGGCTTCCACCATTCGTTGAAAATGGGTGTCTTGGCGAAATCTTGCCGAGGCATCAGACTATCGAGCGAGTACACCGCGCCTGCCGGCAGAGTGGCACTTTTGGCCCAGAGTGGATTGTGAAATGCCCAATGATTCTTGTAGCTCGCGTCCAACTCCGCAATCGTTCGCCGGGAGATGGAATCAAAATGA
>DATJMI010000126.1:0-8535 GCA_035508775.1 Methylacidiphilales bacterium | reverse complement strand
ACCGTCAACATCTCCGGCATGGCCAACCCCACGGCCAAGAACGATCCCAACCGCCCGCAAATTCCCGCCCTGCCCGCAACCGAAACTTTTCCCGCCGCCCGGAGCTACAACGAGGGAGTCACCGCCTTTAATAACGGCGATTACGACACCGCCATCCTGCGGTTTACCGAAGCCTTGGCCCTGAGACCCAATTTCTATCTGGCTCTTTCCCGGCGCGCCCAAAGCTATGAACTTAACGATATTTCCGACAAAGCGCTGGCCGATTTCACGCAACTCATCGACGCCAAACCCAACAACGCCATGGCCCTGACCGGGCGGGCCGCCCTCCACATTAAAATGGGTGACTACCAGTCCGCCCTCGACGACACCAACAAAGCCCTCGCCATCAAAGCCACCTATTTCAACGCCCTCAACGTGCGTGGACGCGCCTACCTTTTGCTCGGCCAATATTCCCAGGCCATTGCCGATCTCAATGCGGCCTTGGCCGTCAACCCCGACAGCATCGTTGCGCTCATCGATCGCGGCGTGGCAAAAAAAGCTTCCGGCGACGTCGCTGGAGGGCAGGCCGATCTCGATCAAGCGCGCGCCTTGCAAACCGCTCCCGCCAACAAAACGGCGGAAACAGAAATGCCCTGAAGTCCTGCAGGACGACGGGTCCTGCGGACGGCGGAAGAGCTTCGCCGCAAAGAGCATCTGGAATTTCCTTTGACAAGCCCGGCAAGCTATTATACTAAAGTATTATGCGCCATAGTAACAGCCAGCAAATGGTCCTCAACTTCATCGAACAATACCAGGGCGAAAATCAACGCCCCCCCACCATCCGCGAAATTCAGGACCATTGTGGTTTCCGGAGCCCCCGCGCCGTCTCCTACATCCTCGAAAAGCTTGAACAGGCGCGCCTCATCGTCCGCCAGGCCCATTCCCGCGGCATCCATCTCACCAAACCGCGGGTCAATGCCGCCGGGATTCAGTTGCCCCTCTTCTCCTCCATCCCCGCCGGCATTCCCGATCATTTCGACGGCGGTGAAGCGCCGGAAACCCTCCGCTTTATTCCCACTACCCTCGGCATCTCCAACCCCAACCGCGCCTTCGCCGTTCGCGTGCACGGCGACAGCATGATCGATGCCGGAATCTATTCCGGAGACATCGCCGTCCTCGAACAAAAAGAAGCCCGTTCCGGCGACATCGTCGCCGCGCTGATCGACGGCGAGAACACCCTCAAGCGCCTCATCAAAGAAAACGGACGCGTCTACCTCAAGGCCGAAAATTCCCTCTACCCGCGCCTTGAACCGGCGGAAAAACTCGACATCCAGGGCGTCGTCGTCAGCATCCTCCGCACCATGCCTGCGGCGGCTTAATCTCCCTCCGTCTCCGCCGACGGCGCTTCGGCCATCAGGCGTTGCGCTTCCTCCAACTCCTTGAGCGTGGCCTGCCGCCGTTGATAGCGCCGCTCAATCGCGTCGAGAAACATCTCCAGATCCTCCCGCCCCGGCTTCCGGTCATAATCCCAGCCCGATTCGCCCCGCTCCCGGAATTGAAACTTGAATTGGCCGGAAAAATAGGTCACCCGCACCTCGTACCGCGACCCATCCTCCCGCTTCGCCGTCCAGTTGATGTCCCGCCGCATAATCTATCCCGGCCATAGCTCCGTCACGCTCAACTCGTCGAGGCGATCCACCACCCAGTCCGCTTCGTGAAGCGCCTCCCGCCGGTTCGTCGTCGTCACCGCCGCCACCCGCATCTTCGCCGCCCGGGCCGCCGCGATCCCAACCAGTGCGTCCTCGAAGATCACCGCGTCTTTGGCCGTCACTTCGAGCCGGCTCGCTGCGGTCAAAAACACCTCCGGATCGGGTTTCCCTCGTGTCACATCCTCCGCCGCGACAATCGCGTCAAAAAATCTCCCGATGCCGAGAACCTCCAGCGTCGTGGTGATATTCTCCCGGTGCGTCGACGACGCAATCACGCGCCGAATCCCCTCCTTTTTCAGCCTCTCCAGCCACGGCTCAACGCCCGGCAGCGGTTCGATTCCCGTCTCGCGCACCACCTCGCGCCAGATCGCCTCCTTGCGCAGTGAAAGCCTCGCGATCTCCGCCGGGTCTTCCGTCCAGCCGAGCAATTCGGGGATGATCACCTCGTTTTTCATCCCGAACCCCCGTTCAAAATGGCCGTCCGGCAACACATAGCCGGTCTCGGCGGCGAGACGATCCCAGCTCATCCGGTGATGCTCCGCCGAATTGATGATCACGCCGTCCCAATCGAAAATCGCGCCCCGTTTCTTCACGCCAGCCATGCACGGTTTATGGCGCGTCCCTCAAATTTGTCGAGCCTGCGTGATGTGATCTGATGTGATGGACGGCGGACACTTCTATTCAATCCATCATCCCGACCGTGCCGGGGGATCAGTTCAGTTGATGACAAAAGCAGAGGCTAAACCGATCTTTGCGTACCCGCCCGTGCCCACTACCGGCTCTTGAACATTTCCGAGACGGTTCTAGACTCGCGCCAGTGACCTCGTCCCCCTCCTCGCCGCTGCCTTCCAAACTGCCCAACTCCCTTTTCATTCGCGGCGGACGCATCGTCGACCCCTCCTCGGGCCGCGACGAAACCGCCGATCTCCTCGTCCTCGATGGCCGGATCGCCGAAAGCACGGCCCGTCCCCAAGATTCCTCCATCCCGGTCATTGAAGCCAAAGGACTCATCGTCGCGCCCGGCCTCATCGACATGCACGTTCATCTGCGCGAGCCGGGCGGCAGCCAGAAAGAAACCATCGCCACCGGGACGCGCGCCGCCGCCGCCGGCGGTTTCACCAGCCTCCTGGCCATGCCCAACACCACGCCGCCCGCCGACGGCCCGAACACCATCGCCCTGATGCGGCAGCGCGCGGCGGAAACCGCGTGCGTCAACGTCTTCACCACCGGCTGCATCACCGTCGGGATGAAGGGCGAGCAGCTCGCCCCCATCGGCTCGCTGCTTAAAGCCGGCGTCGTCGCGCTCACCGACGATGGCCACTGCGTCCAGAACAACGAAGTCATGCGCCGCGCCCTCGATTACGCCCGCATGTTCGATCTCCCCATCCTCGACCACTGCCAGGACTACAACCTCTCCGCCGGCGGCGTCATGCACGAAGGCCATTGGAGCACCGTGCTCGGCCTCACCGGCTGGCCCCGCATCGCCGAGGATGTCATCGTCGCCCGCAACATCCTCCTCGCCGAACTCACCGGCGCGCGCGTCCACATGCAGCACCTCTCCAGCGCCAACTCTGTCCGCCTCGTCCGCGAAGCCAAACAGCGCGGCATCGCCGTCTCCGCCGAAGCCATGCCCCACCACATCGCCCTCACCGACGCCGCCCTCGAAAAATTCGACGCCAATTTCAAAATGAACCCGCCTCTGCGCGAGCAAAACGACATCGATGCCCTCCTCGCCGGGCTGGCCGATGGCGCCATCGAAATCCTCGCCAGCGACCATGCCCCGCACGCCGCATATGAAAAGGAAGTCGAATTTGCCGAGGCCCCCTTCGGCATCGTCGGCCTCGAAACCGAACTCGGCATCTTCGCCAAAGTACTCGTCGTGGGCGGCATTCTTAGCTGGCCCCAAATGCTCGCCAAACTCACCGTCAATCCCGCCCGCCTTCTCCATCTCGGCCGGGGAACCCTCGCCCCCGGCGCCGTGGCCGACATCACCCTCATCCATCCCAACCTCCCCTGGAAAGCCGACGCCTCTCAATTCCATTCCCTGAGCCGCAACACCCCCTTCCACGGCTGGGAACTACCCGCCCGCGCCACTCATACCATCATCGGCGGTCATCTCGTTTGGAGCCTGGAAAAAGGATTTGCGGACAGATAAAAAAAGGCCAAGCCGCTCTTCACGCGGCCCGCCGCCGTCTTCCGCTCAGGAGATAGATGGCCGCGCGCAGTTCAAAGAGAGGATCGGCGGACGGTTCGATGCCCTCCACCCGCGGAATGGGATCGAAAATAATGTGTTTCTGTTCCTTGACGTTATCGGCGGCCAGCGCCGTCAGTTTCAGAACGCCCACGTCCAAAAGCGGCCGATCCTCCGGCCAGCGGATGGTCGGGTTGTTCGTCGCGTCTTCCGGCGCGGCCAGTTGGACCACGATTTTGAACCGGATGGGGCCTGCCTTGATCCGCTCGGCCAGTTCGTCGAAGTGATACGACTCCGCCAACGCCGCCCCCTGTTCGTCATTGAAAAAGGCCGTGCCCCCTTCGGGGACAATGCGATAACGGCCATAGTTCACCTTCCCCTCGGGATTGGTGAACTGAAACGCCGAGACGCCGAAATAGGCGTACTTGGCAAAGCTCACCGCCTGGGGCTTGGGTGCCTGGACAAAAGCCAGCGCCGCCGGATGAGTCGCGATGAAAGTCTCGACCGGTTTGGGCGAGGGCACATCGGGGCCGCTGGCCGCGACCGCCTGGAGAAATTCGAGGAACTCATACCCGTCCCGGGCGGGGAAATTGTCCGTCGAGTGGGAAACGATGTCGGTGTGGACGTGTTCGGCGAGGTGGAAGCGAATCGCCAGGCCGCGCGGATTCGCGTCAGGCGAGTTGTCCGGCAACACCGGGATCCCCGTTGAGTTCGAGAAGCGGGCGCTCACCGGCGTGCTGGAGCGGATAAAATGGGGCGCCTTGCTCAGCGACTTGGCCTGTTCGGACGGCGTGAAGGTTCCCGTCAGCATCTGGCCCTTGGCATGAGCCGCCCGGAAGCCCGGATGCAGGCCGAAAATTTTGTCGAACATCTGGAGCAGGTCATTGGCCAGGGCAACCACGCGTTCGTCTTTGGGCAGCGGCATATCAAACCTCCGGGGTGGGATGAGAAGTGACCTTTACCTTTCGCCACTCGCTTTTACAAGCAGCTTCATTTTAAAACTGACACGGATCAGGCCGGTTCAAGCAATACGGATAAGTGGAAGCCGGATGGCCCGATTGACCGGGGGTTGCGTCCCCTATTTCACAATAATCCCGTTTTCGGCGAGTTGGTGCGCCGATTTCAGCCAAACCCGCGGCAGTTTTTTGGTTTGAAAAGGCTCGTGAGAACCGGCGGGGCCGGCGGAAGACATTTCCCCGGCTCCCTTCTGCTCCGGCCTATAGCCGTAGGAATCCCCATTGCTGGCGGCCAAAATCGCCAGCAACAACGAAATCAGTTCTTCTCTCCGGAAATAGCACCGCACCTTCGCGAGCAATTGATTCAGAAACCGCTTGCTGGGATTCAGGGAAATCGCCTCGGTCAACATCAACGCGGCCTTTTCCTTGACGCTAAAAAAGGATGAGTCGCGCCAGACATGCGCCTGATCGAGCTTTTCCGTGTTCATCCCCTGATCCTGCAAAGCGAACCAATGCTTTTCCACTCCCTCCGCCGATTGGCGAATTTGCGCCATGCGAAAATTCACCAAATCGACCAGGACAGGATCGATGCTCACCTCCGGCGTGACGCTTTCCTGCTTCGCAGGCGCTTCATCAATGATGTTCGATTTTAACGAGGAAATGGGAATGACTCTCGTCATATTATTTGCCGTTCAGGTAGATAAGCTTTGAAGTCACATGGTGGAGGACTTTAAACCGCTCCGAGCTCCAATTGGTTGGCGGCATAATGGCCAGCAACAAGGCGATGAGTTCTTCCTTGGTGAAATGACGCCTCGCTTCCTCCAGCAAGGGTCCCATGGCAGGCTCCGTGACGCCCGACGCAATCGCCTCGCCCAGCGCCAAGGCGGCCCTTTCTTTGGGGCTGAAACAAGAGGCCTTGCGCCACGACTTCAATTTGTCCAGCCGTTCCTCGCTCTCCGCCCGAATCTTTAAATACAACCGCTGCTTTTCCATTTCCAACCGGCATTTGCTCGTTTGTGCCATGCATAACCTCACCAAATCGAGCAGGGCAGGATCTACCCAGGCATCGGGCTTGGCATCCTTGCCGTGAAACGGCAACTCTTCAATATTAGGCGGTTCTAAAAGAGTAGTTTTTGACATATATTATTGATGTAAACAGAGTTATGTCTTCCAAATTCCTTATACAAACTCACCGTGCACCGCACGTTCCATAGCCGCTGGGCGAAATCTCTTCCTGTGATAATCTCGCTTTTATCTTATTGTGATGGAACAACTTAAAAGTAGATTCTCCCAAATCACAATTTTACAAATAGAAAGGTTATTCACAAGATGGCATCCCTCTCATAGGCAATAAATATCTTTTTTAAGATGCATCTTTAGGCATTTTTTACCTATTTTGATCAAGCCTAAGATTAGTCCCTTTACGTGGCCAAGCGCTACAAAACGCGATATTTTGCGTTATTTGCCCATGACGTTCGCTTCATTCCCCGTGCGCTTTTTGCAAAAGCAGTGTCTGCGCTTTCACCAGATCGCTTCGCGCTTGGGCATAGTCCGGCTTCAAGCGCAACGCCTCTTGGAATTGGGCGATGGCTTCCATTATCTCGCCCTTCTGCATCCAGGCCCAACCGAGATTATTGTGGACCTCGGCAGAATTGGGAACGATTTCCAAAGCCTCTTGATATTGAACAATTGCTTCGTCCACTTGTCCCTTTTGCAGGAAAGCAGCTCCAAGATTAATGTGAACCTCGGCGCCGCCGGGGTCGATTTCCAGGGCTTTTTGATATTGCTCGATCGCCTCATCTAGCCGCCCCTTTTGCAAATACGCATTGCCAAGTTCGTAATGGGATTCCGCCACGTGGGGATTCATTTGCAGCGCTTGTTGGTACTCGATCATGGCTTGGTCCACTTTTCCCTTTTGTGATAAGGCAAGACCGAGATTATCACGGGCGCCGATGAAATAGGGATCGATTTGCAGCGCCTGCTCGTAATGAGCAATTGCCGCGTCCACCTGGCCTTTCCGCGCCAAGACGTTGCCCATATTGTTTTGAGCCTCGGCATAGTTTGGATTTATCTCCAGGGCTCTTTGAAATTGAGCCAGCGCTTCGTCCACCCGGCCCTCTTGAGCAAAAATGCTGCCGAGATTATTGCGAGCTTGGGCATAATCGGGATTGATTTCCAACGCCTGTTGATATTGGGCAATCGCTTCTTTGGTTTGTCCCTTTTGGGCAAGAGCCCGCCCTAGATTGTTATGACCTACCCAGCAATCCAGATTCTTGGACAGCAAATCGCTCCAGAGAGTTTCCTCGTTTTGATACACCGAGGCCCGTTGCCGACTTAATAGGCCCAGAATCAACAATAATCCGGCACAGATGATAAATCGCATTCCGCGTTTTTCCGGGATAATCCACTCTGAAAACCGAATCAAACCCGTTCCCGCCAAGGTCAGCGGGCCCATGCTGGCCAAATATTGGAAATGATCGGCGACCAGCGAATAAGAGAAAAAGCCGATGTTGACGAATCCCAATACCGGAACCAACGCCGCAATAAAATAGGCGAACGTAAAAAAAAGGGGACGGACCCATGCCTGGCGTTTGCACCACAAAAGGCATACGATTCCAAGCGCAGCCATCAAAGGAAGATACGATATCCATTGCCCAGCGTCGATTTGGCGGAGGGGATAAATCGGCATCAAGGGATAAGGCCAGGCCAGTTTACCCAAATAAAACCAGATCACACAGCCTGCCCCGGCAATTCGCTCAGGCCACGAACGCGTCAGGTGGGCGCCGACATCCCCCTCCAGACGCAATCCCTGTGTCCAAAGCGAGATGACGCCCACGACAATCGCCAGGACAAAAATCGGAGCCGTTCGCACAAGATTATGCCACTGCCATCGGCCTTCCACCCACCAGGCACACAGACAAAGAACCACCGGCAAAATGTTCGTGGAAGATTTGCTCGCCATCGCTAAAGCGGTGAAAAGCAGAGTTAAGCCATAGTTCCAACCACCGCCCGTTACGCTTTCATGATTAAAATTTCCTGTTTTTAGCCATTTCACGAAAAAAAGAATCGAGAGCAGATAAAATAAACCCGACTGGGTGTTCTTGATTTCGGTAATCCACACCACCGATTCGGCCTGTACCGGATGCAAAGCCCAAAGGGCCGCGCCCAGCCACGCACATGGAGCCGGTGCCCGCAAGCTTGCCAACACTCGCCAGAGCAATACCGCGCAGGCCGCGTGCAGAAAGACATTCACCAAATGGTAAGGTAGCGGCGCCAATCCCCACAGCGCGTGCTCGAACCAAACCGTGGTCAACGCCAGTGGGCAAATATCGGCGGCGCTCGTCGTCCAGATTTCTTTCAACCCCAGAGGCCCCACGATGCATCGATTGCCGGTAAGGAAAGCGTTGTCATCCCAAATGAACCCCGCGCGCCAGACCGGCGTGTAAGTGACAATGACGGCCAGAATCAAAACCAGCCCCTCAAGCCAATCGCGGTTGAGCCACGGCCCCAACGGTGAAGCAGGCGGGGCTTCCCCAGTCTCCGGCATGGAAACTTTACGGCCCGCTGCCTTCTTTTTCGTGAACCGCTTCGTCATGGAGCCTTGGCGGCAAGAATGCACTCTTTCTTTCCATCACAGAAGCGGATTTGTTTGAACGGCGGAACGAAGTTAGTCCGAAAAATTTCGCTCACGCTGTCTCAA
>DATJMI010000125.1:0-8106 GCA_035508775.1 Methylacidiphilales bacterium | reverse complement strand
CTCGCCGCTGTGCAAAAGCGGAAGGACAAAAACCAAAAAGCGGCCCGGGGCGGCGACAAGCAGGCCAAGGCTGAACTCGATCTGATCGCGAAGCTCGAGCCTCATCTCGATTCCGGCAAACCCGCGCTGCTGCTCGATCTGACTCCCGGTGAAAAGGCGACCCTCAAGGGCTTTTTCCTGCTCACCAGCAAGCCGACCCTCTTCGCCTGCAATGTGGCCGAGAATGAATTGGCCAATCCAGACGCCAATCCCCACGTCAAGGCGGTGGGTGACTATGTGAAAAATCATCTCGGCACCGAAGCGGTCGTCATTTCCGCGCAAATCGAATCGGATCTCGTCGACTTGGGCGAGGAGGAACAGCGCGAATATCTGGCCAGCCTCGGCGTCAAGGAATCGGGCGCCGGCGCGCTCATTCGCGCCGCCTATCATCTTCTCGGCTTGCGCACGTACTTCACCACCGGCGAGAAGGAGACTCGCGCCTGGACCATCCATGCGGGCGACAAAGCTCCGGCCGCCGCCGGGGTGATCCATTCCGATTTCGAGCGCGGCTTCATTGCCGCCGAATGCACCGCTTACGGCGAACTCATCAAGCTCGGCTCCTTCGCCAAGGCGCGCGAAGCCGGACAACTCCGCATCGAAGGCAAGGAGTACGTCGTCGAGGATGGCGACGTTCTCGAATTCCGGTTTAATGTATAGGCTAAGCTTACGGCGCCAGAGCGGCAGTCTGAACCTGAGGAATGGCCACGAGAAACGACGTCCCCTGTCCGCGCGTGCTTTCAAAAGTGATCGTGCCGCCATGAGCGGCAACGACATTCTGGACAATGGCCATGCCAAGACCGGTGCCATGCTTTTTGCCATGGGTGACAAAAGGCTCAAAAAGACGATCCTTGATCTCGTTGGGAATGCCGGGGCCGTTATCGGAAACCCGGAGGTAAAAAGTAGAGTTCTCGGCCCAGGCGATAATTTCGATGCATGCGCCGGGTGTGCCACCCAGGGCATCCACCGCGTTGGTGACGAGGTTTTGCATGACACGCATGAGGCGCATCGAATCGACGGTGATTTCCGCCGGCACGACTTCCAGTTTGAATTCGACGCCCGACTTGCGGATGTAGTCTTCGTTGAGAAGCTGAAATTGCTCGAGGAAAGAGGCGGTATCGGTGGCGGCGAGATTAAGCTTGGTTTCCCCCCGGGAAAACTCGAGCAGTTCGGCGGCCATGCCGACCAGGCGGTCGCACTGGCGCCGGATACCATCGCAACAATGGACGGTTTCACCGTCGGTATGGGTCATGCTCATCAGGTCGGCGGAGAGCCGGATACTGGCGATAGGGTTGCGGATATCGTGCATCAGCCCGTTGGCCATTTCGCCAACCAACGACAGTTTCTCCTTGCGCACAACCTCATGGACAAAGAGATCGTTGGTGCGACGCAGGTGGTTGAGCACGCTTTGAAAGAGGCGCAGGGTAAGGGCGACCGGTTCCTGGTCGAGCACTTCGAGCAGTGACGCGCTGGGGATTTTGCCGATAACGACATCTCCCTTGGCGCGAGCGTCGGTGCTGCGCCCGTGGCCGTCGAGAACGGCGACTTCGCCGAGGAATTCGCCGGCTTTGATCGTGCGCATGATTTTCTCGCGGGCCTCGGCGGTTTTGATGATTTCGACTTCGCCCTCCAGAACCAGGCAGATGCTGTCTCCCGGATCGCCCTCGCGAAAAAGGTATTCTTTGTCTGGATAAGTTTCGCGGACCATCCCGGCAAGGAGACTATCCCGGCTCGCCACCGAAAATCCGTCGAAAAATTGATTGGACCCCATCTCCATGTGCGGCACTATGCCCCCTGCGCTGTCTAAGTGCAATGAAATGAAATGCAACCCTGGAGGTTAGCCGCGAAAATTCCGCGTGAGCACGCGCTCCCGACAAAGAGTTGCGCCGGAAGCCTAACCGCGCTAGTACTCTTAGCAAAAGTAGCCATGGGTCGCGTTGAAGAGTACCAAGGATTGCATCCAGAGATAGCTTCTCACTTCTTGACCCTAACCAAGGACTAAATTTATGCCTCAAGCCATCATGGAAACCAGCAAGGGCACCATCACACTCGAATTATTCGACAAGGATGCCCCGAAGACCGTCGCCAATTTCACCAAACTCGCCCAAAGTGGTTTCTACAACGGCTTAATCTTTCACCGGGTCATTCCCGATTTCATGATCCAAGGAGGCTGCCCCCGGGGAGACGGCACGGGCGGCCCAGGCTGGAACGTCAAATGCGAAATCAATCAGCAGAAGCATACCCCCGGCACGCTTTCGATGGCCCACGCGGGCAAAGATACCGGCGGCAGCCAGTTTTTCATCACCCATGTCGCCACCCCCTGGCTCGATGGCGTGCATACTGTTTTCGGGCGCACCTCGGACATGGAGGTCGTCAACGCGATTAACCGGGGCGACAAGATTGTCTCCGTGACCATCGTGGAGTAACGGAACCATCGGCAAGGCCATCGGCCGGAAAGAACAGGCCAGTGTTGATGGCGCTGGAAAAATTTTTGAGGAACCAGCGTCTGTTTCCTCACTAAATCCGCACGGCGCGCATGCGGACAGAAAGCCGGACGATTGCTTCTCTTTGAATTTGTCGCTGGGATCAGACAAAATTTCAAAGTGGCTCCGGAAATCGATTCAAGTACGTACTTGCATTTATCTTCGTTGTAAATTTGCGCTGATCTCTTATCTTGATCGTTCATAACAAGATATTGTTCCCACATTAGTTACCCGCGTTTTTCCACACCAAGCTTCCATGTTTTTTCGCCCCTACCTCATCACTTTGGCACTCATTCCTCTTCTGGCCGGTTGTCAAAGACAGACCCAAAGTCAGTCCCAAAATGGACCCGGGGGGCCGGCGGCTCCTCAGGCAGTGGGTGTCGTCACCCTGGTTGCCCAGCGGGTGATGCTGATGACGGATCTGCCAGGACGGACATCTCCCTATCGCATCGCGGAAATACGTCCACAGGTCAGTGGAATCCTTCTCAAGCGCATGTTCACCGAGGGGGGGGAAGTTCAGGCGGGGCAACAGCTCTATCAAATCGATCCGGCCCCCTACCAAGCCGCCTATGACAGCGCCCAAGCCACCTTGGCTCATGCCAATGCCGTACTGACTTCAGCCAAGCTTCTCGCCGACCGCGATAAGGGATTGGTCGCGTCCGAGGCCGTGAGCAAGCAAGATTTCGACAATGCCGTCGCCGCCGAGCAACAGGCCGAAGCCGACGTCGCTTCGGGCCAGGCGGCGGTGGAGACGGCGCGCGTAAATCTCCTCTACACCAAAGTGCTTTCGCCCATTACCGGGATCACGGGCCGGTCCGTCACCGAAGGCGCTTTGGTTACAACCAATCAGACGACTCCTTTAGTTACCGTGCAGGAGCTCGACCCGATTTACGTCGATATTCCGCAATCGACCGCCCTTCTTCTCCGCCTGCGCCGTGAAATGGCCGGCGGACAGATTATCGGGAGTGACGATGGCCAGGCGCCGGTCACGCTGACGCTGGAGGACGGCAGCGCTTACGACACGCCGGGACGTCTCCAATTTTCGGAAGTCACGGTTGATGTAGGAACCGGTTCGGTCATTCTGCGGGCCGTATTTCCCAATCCCAAACGGATTTTGCTGCCCGGCCTGTTTGTCACCGCTCACTTGGAGGAGGGCTTTATCAAAAACGGCATCTTGGCGCCCCAGCAGGGAGTCACGCACAATCAACGCGGGGAACCGACCGCTTTGGTCGTCACTCCGGAAAACAAAGTGGAGTTGCGAATTCTCAAAACGGACCGGGCCATTGGCGACAACTGGCTGATCACGGAGGGCCTCCACGCCGGCGACCGGGTCATTGTTGACGGCTTGCAAAAGGTCCAACCCGGGCAAACCGTGCAGCCGGTCGAAATCAAGGTTAGTTCACTGACCTCGGGATAACTGGCGAATGTCTAAATTTTTCATCGACCGTCCCATTTTCGCCTGGGTCATCGCCATCCTCATCATGATGGCGGGAGCACTTTCCATTAAAGTGCTGCCCATTGCCCAGTATCCCAGCGTCGCACCACCGGCGGTGGCCATCACCGTGACTTATCCCGGCGCCTCGGCTGAAACGGTGCAGAGCACCGTCGTCCAGGTTATCGAACAGCAGCTCAGCGGCATCGATAACCTGCTCTATTTTTCCTCTGAAAGCGACAGTGACGGCAGCATGACGATCACCCTGAATTTTGAGCAGGGGACCAATCCCGACATCGCCCAGGTGCAGGTGCAAAACAAATTGCAACTCGCCATGCCACTTTTGCCTCCGGAAGTGCAGCAGTCGGGAGTGCGGGTCGCCAAATCGACCAAGAATTTTCTCATCGTCGTCGGATTTGTCTCGACCGACGGCAGCATGACCGCTTCCGACATTGCCGACTTTGTCGCTTCCAAAGTGCAGGATCCGATCAGCCGCACTCTCGGCGTCGGCGACTACACTCTTTTTGGTTCCCAGTATGCCATGCGGATCTGGCTCGACCCGGATAAGCTGAACAATTACAGCCTCACTCCGACCGACGTCACCCATGCGATTTCAGATCAGAACGTCCAGGTCGCTTCGGGATCGCTCGGAGGATTGCCCTCCTCGCCGGACCAGGAACTCAATGCCACCGTCGTTGGCCCCTCTTATCTGGAAAAGCCGGAGGAGTTCGGCAATATTCTCCTGCGCGTGCTGCCCGACGGCTCCCAGGTGCGGCTGCATGATGTCGCCCGGGTCGAACTCGGCCCCGAGTCGTATTCGGTCCAGGTTGAATACAACGGCCAGCCCGCGGCGGGACTCGCCGTGAAAATGTCCACCGGGGCCAATGCGCTCGACACGGCGCAGGCGGTGCGCGAGACCATCGCCAAACTCGAACCGATTTTTCCGCCCGGCCTCCGGGCCATCTATCCGTACGACACCACCCCCTTCATCAAGCTTTCCATCGAAGACGTGGTGAGGACGCTTTTCATCGCCGTTCTTCTGGTCTTCCTCGTCATGTATTTATTCCTGCAAAATCTGCGCGCGACGTTCATTCCCACCATTGCCGTGCCCGTGGTTCTGCTCGGCACTTTCGCCGTTCTTTGCGCCGCCGGCTACTCCATCAATGTCCTGACGCTTTTCGCCATGGTTCTGGCCATCGGTTTGCTGGTCGACGACGCCATTGTCGTCATCGAAAACGTGGAGCGGGTCATGGCCGAAGAGGGACTTTCGCCCAGGGAAGCGACGCGCAAGTCGATGGATCAAATCACCGGGGCACTGATCGGCATCGCGCTCGTTCTCTCCGCCGTGCTTTTGCCCATGGCCTTTTTCCCTGGCTCGACCGGCGTCATTTACCGCCAATTCTCGATCACCATGGTCTCGGCCATGATTCTGTCCGTGCTCGTGGCGCTGTTTTTTACCCCGGCGCTTTGCGCCACGATTTTGCAACCGGTCGAAAAAGGCCACACCGAAAAAACGCGCGGCTTATTCGGGCTGTTTAACCGTACCTTCCGGCGTGGCAACCAGCTTTTTGAAAGCTTGGTCCAACACATCCTGGGCCGCGCCGGAGTCTTTCTGGCGATTTACGCCGTGATCGTTTTGGCCATGGCCTATTTTTTCACGCGCGTTCCCACCGCCTTTCTTCCCGACGAGGACCAGGGCTTCCTCTTTGTGCAGGTGAACACTCCCGTGGGATCGACGGTTCATCACACCGCGGAGGTGCTGGATCAGGTGCGCGACTATTTTTTGACCCAGGAGAAAGATTCGGTCGCCGGAGTTTTCACCGTGACCGGTTTCAGTTTCGGCGGCCGCGGACAAAGCTCCGGGCTTGCCTTCATCCGGCTCAAGCCGTGGGATGAGCGGCCGGGGGCTCAGCACCGCGTGCAAGCCATCGTGGGCCGGGCCATGGGCCGGTTTATGCAAATCAAAAGCGCCTTGGTCTTCGCCTTCGCTCCGCCCGCCGTGCTCGAACTCGGCAACGCCACCGGCTTCGATCTCGAATTGCTCGACCGGGGCAATGTGGGCCACGCCGGATTGATGGATGCCCGCAACCAACTGCTCGGTCTCGCGGCGAAAGATCCGACCCTGATGGCCGTGCGCCCCAATGGCTTAAATGACGAACCGCAATATCAAATCGCCATCGACCGCCAAAAAGCCGAATCGCTCAAGCTCACCATTGCGGACGTCAACAACACGCTCTCCGCCGCCTGGGCCTCTTTCTATGTCAATGATTTTATCGACCGTGGCCGCATCAAAAAGGTTTTCATTCAGGGCGACATCTCCTCCCGCATGTTGCCGCAGGATTTCAACAAGTGGTATGTCCGCAACGCCGCCGGACAAATGGTGCCTTTCTCGGCCTTCGCCCAAGGCAATTGGACTTACGGCTCGCCCAAACTGGAACGCTACAACGGCGTCTCCTCGGTTGAAATTTTGGGGCAGCCGGCTCCCGGCTATAGCACCGGCTCGTCGTTAAAAACCATGGAAAAGCTTATCGCGCAGCTTCCGCCGGGCATCGGATACGATTGGACCGGCCTCTCCTTCGAAGAAGTACGGGCCGGCTCGCAAACCGGGGCTCTTTACGCCATTTCCATCGCCGTGGTCTTTCTTTGCCTGGCCGCTCTCTACGAAAGCTGGACGATTCCTCTCGCCGTCATCATGGTCGTGCCCCTTGGCATTTTTGGCGCGATTCTGGCAACCCTCCTGCGCGGCTTGAACAACGACGTCTTTTTCCAGGTCGGCTTGCTCACCACCGTCGGTCTTTCCGCCAAAAACGCCATTCTCATCGTCGAATTTGCCAAGGCCAACTATGAGCACGGAATGGATTTGACCGAGTCGACCTTGCGCGCCGCTCATCAACGGCTGCGCCCGATTTTGATGACTTCGCTGGCCTTCGTTCTCGGCGTGACCCCCCTCGCCATCGCCAGCGGGGCCGGCTCCGGCGGCCAGAACGCCATCGGCACCGGCGTCATCGGCGGAATGCTGGCCGCGACCTTTCTGGCCATCTTTTTCGTGCCCCTCTTTTTCGTGGTCATGCTCCGCCTGTTCAAGGTTCAACCGCGCAAGCCTGGTCAAAATCCTAACTAAAGGGATTCCTAAACCGATTTCAGCCATTTGGCCAAAGAGATTGTGCTAGAGGCTATCCAGAAATTCCCCGTGGGAGCGCCGAGAGGATTTTGGGTCTGGAACCGAGCCGGGAGCATAGCCGGAATGCTGATAGAACAATGATCCGGTGTGCCGTCGCTCATAGCGCGTCCAGCAAAACGCGCAATGGGCTGGCTGTTTTGCCTCTTTGCCGGATAACGAACAAATCCCATGTAGCTTCAGCGTCAGTAATCGGAACCATCACCACGTTGGGAATCTTCAGATGCGAAATGAAAGCCGAAGCCAGCATTGCTGCCAGGTGACATTTAAAAAAAAGTCGCCCACCTTTCGAAATACGATTCGCAAAGGCTGCCAAAAAAATCACTTGCACTAGACTGACCAGTCAACTATAGTGGGTTTATGAGACCTGAAAGTGAAACCAAGGCTAAACTGCTAAAGGTTGCCGTGGAGATGATCTGGGAAAGCAGCTACGGCTCTGTTAGTGTCGAAGACATCTGCGAGCGGGCGGCGGTGAAAAAGGGCAGCTTTTACTACGCTTTCAAGTCCAAATCCGACTTGGCTATTGCTGCTTTTGAGCACTATTGGGGTACAAAACGAATTATTCTCGATCAGGTTTTTTCAGTTCAAGTTGCTCCACTGGAACGTCTTAAAAATTTTTGCAATGTGATCATCCAGGACCAACTCGAAAAGTATCGGACTTTCGGAAAACTCTTCGGTTGCCCCTTCTGCTCGCTCGGCAGCGAGCTTAGCACGCAAGACGAGAACATCCGCCGGAAGCTCGAGGAACTGAGCGCCCGGTCGATGCGCTATTACGAGCCGACCCTCCGTGAACTGATGGAGACCGGCCAAATCCCCGCAGGTGATCCGAAGGAAATTGCCCAGGAGCTTTTCTCCTATATAGCCGGCGTTCTGCTCCAAGCCAAAATCGAGAATAACCCCAAGTTGGTCGAAAGACTTTGGCGAGGCGTGCAGCATGTGCTCAACCTTCGCGTTTCCGAATCAGTCGCAGGTTAGAA
>DATJMI010000124.1:0-43217 GCA_035508775.1 Methylacidiphilales bacterium | reverse complement strand
TTAGTTTTTCCATAAATTAAATACGCGCATGTCATATAAAGCATGATTATTGCCAGTAGCTGTAGTAGTGGCTAAATTTGGTAAAAAAATTAATTTTCATAAAATCTATACTGGCGCTTCTCAAGGGATATGCACACCATTAAAAAAAGGGGGGAAGGCAAACGGAAGGTCTCTCCCGATGTTCAATTAAGTCATAAACACTCGGATTTTCTATGGAGCCGTTTATTCCTAATCCCGCATTTTGGAGCCGGCTCCAATTTGCCTTTACGATAACCTATCATTATTTGTTTCCCCAACTCACCATGGGACTGGCTTGGTTTCTGGTCTATTGGAAATGGCGGGCCTTGCGGACGGGGGAGGAAAAATATAATCGGGCGGCCCGTTTTTGGGCCAAAATTTTCGGGCTTAACTTTGCCGTGGGTGTGGTCACGGGGATCCCGATGGAGTTTCAATTTGGCACGAACTGGTCTGGCTTCTCGCGCTATGCCGGTGGCGTGATCGGACAGTCCCTGGCCATGGAAGGGATGTTCGCCTTTTTTCTCGAAAGCGCGTTCGTGGGCGCCTTCATTTTTTGGGAAAAGAGACTTGGGCCGCACTGGCACTTTCTTACCGCTGTCGCGGTGGCGATGGGGAGTTGGCTTTCCGGCTATTTCATCCTGGTGACGAATGCCTTTATGCAGCATCCGGTCGGATATTTAGTCGCGCCGGATGGATCGCTGGGCATCGCCAGCTTTAGAGCCTTTTTATCTAATCCATGGGTTTTGGTTCAATTCACCCACAATCAGATGGCGGCGGTGGTAACCGGCTCGTTTGTGATTACGGCGGTGGGGGCCTTCTATACCTTGCGTGGCAGACATCTGGCGCAGGCTCAGCTTTATTTACGGACAGGCACCCTGGCCGGGTTGGTCGCCTCCCTTCTCGTCGCGTTTCCGACCGGCGATCAACAGGCCAAAATGGTGGGGCGTCATCAGCCGGTAACTTTGGCCGCGATGGAAGGGAAATTCACCGGCGGTCCCATGGCCGGAGTGGCCCTCATCGGACAACCCAATCTCAAGGAGCAGCGTCTCGATAATCCCATCGAAGTTCCCGGGGCGCTCAGTTTCCTCGCCTATGGCACATTTCAGAGTTACGTCCATGGGTTAAACGAATATCCCGCGGACACCTGGCCCGACAATATCGAGCTTTTATACTATGCGTTTCACCTCATGATTACGCTGGGCACGCTCTTTATTCTCATCATGGCCTGGGCGAATTTCGAGCGCTGGCGCGGGAAGCTCGATTCGAATCAATGGCTGCTTTGGGTGCTGATGCTGGCCTTCCCGTTTCCCTATATCGCCAATACCCTCGGATGGCTGACGGCCGAACTGGGGCGCCAACCGTGGTTGGTCTATGGCTTGTTTCGGACGGGCCAGGGTTACAGCAAGGTGGTCAGCAACGGCGATACGATCTTCACCCTCATCGGTTTTACCGGCCTCTATTTCGTTCTCGGCGTCCTTTTTCTCGGACTGGTGGGGAGGGAAATTGCGCATGGTCCGGAGGAAGAGATCGTGGCCGCCCGGGAAAAGGAGGCATCGGCATGATCGCCATGTGGTACATCATCGTCAGCTTCACGCTGATCCTCTATGTCGTTCTGGACGGACGCAATTTTGGTGTGGGGATGCTCCATTGGCTCGTAGCCAAGACACCTGAGGAACGCCGCCAGGTTGTCGCCGCCATCGGCCCCCTTTGGTCCTGGCACGAAGTGTGGCTGCTCGGTTTCGGCGGCACGCTGCTCGCGGTCTTCCCCCGGCTCATCGCGACGGCTTTCGCCGGTTACTATCTGGCGCTTTTTTTGATTTTATGGTGCTTCATTTTGCGCGGCATGGCCCTGGAGGTGGGCGGACATATGAGCGACCGCCTTTGGCAGGGATTTTGGGATTTTGTTCTCGTCTTCTCGAGTTTTCTCCTGGCCGTTCTCTTCGGCGCCGCCGGAGGCAATCAGGCGCGGGGCGTTCCGCTCGACGCCAACGGCGACTTCTCCATGGCGTTTTTCACCGATTTCACTCCCCGCGGCCAGGTGGGAATACTCGACTGGTACACCGTTTCGGTCGCGGTCTTCGCCGTCGTGTTGCTCGCCGCGCATGGCGCCACCTATCTCACATTGAAAACGGAAGGTCCCGTGCATGACCGCAGCCAAGTCTATGCCAAGTGGCTCTGGAGCGCGGTCGGCCCGCTCTTTGTCATCGTGTCCATTGAAACGTCGGTCGTCCGGCCGGATCTGCCGATGACCGCCGGAGCCAACCCTCTGGTCTGGCTGGGAATGCTGGTGATTGCCGCCTCGGTCGGCGCGGTGATTTCGGGCCTGCGCGGTCATAATGAAATGCGCGCTTTTATCGGATCGAACTTTTTTATCGCGGGGCTGCTGGCTACGGGCGGCGCGGCCATTTATCCGGTGATGCTCTATTCGACCCTCGCGCCGGGGAATTCCCTGACCGCTTCCGCCGTCGCCGCCGGCCCCCACAGTCTTTTTCTCGCGTCACTCTGGTGGCCGGTCGGATTTATTCTCTCCCTCTGCTATTGCATTTTCATTTCGCGCCGCTACGCGGGCAAAGTCAGCCTGCCGAAAGATAACCGGGGTTATTACTGAGGCTGCTTTATCGCGCGAGAGCGAGATCGTTCACGCCGACCGCGCCCGGAAAGCAGTTTCCGTTTCGTGAACCAGCGCGGCGAAGAGTTCGTCGGCCTTGCGATGCTTGATGAGCGGCGCCGCCTGCCCGGACCAAAAGGCAACGAGGTCCGTCCGCCCCTGGGCAAGGGCCGCCGCGCGCAGCGGAGCGACAATCCAGCTTTGCGCGGGGTACCGGGCCAGTTGCGGCTCGTGGGCTTTCATCTCCGAAGCGAACCGGTTATAGAGCCCGCGGGCGAACCGGCCCGTAAAAGCGCGGGAAAGCCCGGTGTGGCGGGCCTCGGCGCCAAAGAGCAGATCGCGATGGAGAGCGCTGGCGCCCGATTCCTCGCAGGCGAAGAAGGCGGTCCCGATCTGCGCGGCATCCGCGCCCAAAGTCAGGGCGGCGGCGATTCCCCGGCCATCGGCGATGCCCCCCGCCGCGATGACCGGCATTTTGACTTTGTCGGCGATTTGCGGCACCAGGGCGAACGTTCCGACCAGCGATTCCTCGCTTGGCTTCAGAAAGGAGGTGCGGTGGCCGCCCGACTCGAAGCCCGAGGCGACAACCAAGTCGACTCCGGCTTCTTCCAGGGCGATGGCTTCGTCGACGGTGGAAGCTCCCCCCGCGGTGACGATGCCCTTGCCGCGGCAGGTCCGTAGAATCTCCGGGGAAGGAATGCCGAAGACAAAGCTGAAAACGGCCGGCGCGGCTTCGAGCAATGCCGCGACTTGATCATCGAAATTCCGCGCCGTGCCCGGGGGGCGAGGCGGAGGTTCCATGCCCAACTCACGGTAATAGGGCGCCAGAATTTCCACGGCGCGGTCATAGGTTTCCTGGTCGAGCGAATCTCCGCCTCTATCGAACGTGGAGACCCAAAGGTTGATCGAGTAGGGCTTGTTGGTCAGTTTCCGTATCTCCCCCGCGGTCTTGAGGATGTCCTCCGGCGAGAGTTCGTTCGCGCCGTAGGAGCCCAGGCCGCCCAGGTTGCAGACTGTCGCGGTCAGCAGGGCCGTGGAACCTCCGCGTCCAAATGGCCCCTGGATGATGGGATAGGAAATTCCGAGATTGCGGGTAACGCTGGTATCGGTCCATTTGCCCATAATTTTTTCCGGGACTTGCGGAAGGAACCGTGCCTGCTCCTCCCGCAATGACCGCTTCAAATCACGCTTATCTTTACCGGAACGTTGCCGCGAATGGCGTGGGAATAGGGACAGACCTTGTCGGCTTCTTCCGCCAGGGCTTGGGCTTCCGCCGCATCGACGCCGGGGAGCTTCACTTTTAATTCGACTTCGAGGGCGAATCCACCGTCTCCCCTGGCGCCCAGCCCAACGACCGCCGTGACGCTGAAGTTGGGGTCGAGTTTCTTCTTACTCCGGCCCGCGACATGTTGCATGGCGCTGCCGAAACAGGCGGCGTAGCCGAGGCCGAAGAGATGTTCCGGCGTGGCGCCCTTTTTGCCCGCGCCGCCGAGTTCCTTGGGCAGGGCGAATTGGATATCGACGTTCCCGTCGGCTGATGTGCCGTGGCCGTCGCGTCCGCCGATGGTTGTTGCGGTGGTGGTGGTGAGGATTTTCATGTTTTTTTCCTGAGATTAAGGTTGCTGATAGGGGGAGTTACTAGGGGGCCGTCTTGATCACGGTGAATCTAGCGCGCGCCAGGATTCACTTGAACCGGCCTCAATCGTTGGCGAGCACGATGCGGTACCGGGCTTTCCCGGAGCGAAGATGCTCAAGCGCGTCGTTCACCTTTGCCATGGGAAAAGTCTCCGTGATCGGCGCGATACCGTGCCGGGCGCTGAACTCGAGCATGTAGTCGATGGTGGTGGGACTGCCGGTTGGCGAACCCGAAACCGATTTCTGCCCCTCAATCAGGCCAAAGGCCGGGACCGCCAGCGGTTCGAGAACCGCTCCGACGTTGTGCAAGCGGCCATGCGGCGCGAGCGTGCCGAGAAGCGCGGGAACATCCAGCGGCGCATTGATGGTGGAGACAATGAGATCGAGACTGCGGGCCAGTTTCTTCAAGGCATCGGGACGCTTGGTGTTATGGACGAAATGCGCGCCAAGCTTGCGAGCCTCGGCTTCCTTGCTGTCGCTCGTGGTAAAGGCGTGAACTTCACAACCCCACTTGTTCGCGAATTGCAACGCCATGTGACCGAGCCCGCCAATGCCGATGATGCCGACCTTCGACGTGGGAGGGACCTCGTGGATAAACAACGGCGCGAAAACCGTGGTGCCGCCGCAGAGAAGCGGGCCGGCCTTCGCCAGGTCAAGCGCGTCCGGCAAAGGCCGGGCCCATGTCCATTGCACGCGAAGACGGTCGGCGAACCCGCCGTATCTTCCGACGATGGTCCCCTGCGCCTGCGCACAAAGGTGGTGGTCGCCCGACATGCACTCATGGCAGGCCAGGCAACTGTGCGCGTACCAGCCCACGCCGACCCGCTGGCCGGCTTTGAGTCCCTTGGCCTCCTTGCCGAGAGCGAGGATCGTGCCGGCTACCTCGTGACCGGGAACGAAGGGGAATTGGGACATGCCCCACTCGTTGTCCAGCATCGAGAGATCGGAATGGCAGACGCCGCAGTGCGTAACTTTGATTTCGACCTCTTCGGCTCCTAAATCACCGGGATTGAAGCTAAAAGGCTTAAGCTCTCCCTTGGCTGAGGAAGCGGCGTAGGCTTGGAATGTTGTAGACATAGTGGATGTTGTATTAAGGATTGGGTTGCGGGCGGGGGTTATGCGATCTCAAAAATGATTTCGACGACAACGGGTGTTCCTTTCGGGAGGCTTTGCGCGCCGGACACCATCCGCGCGTGACCGTTCTCGCTGCCGAAGAGCTGGACAAACAGATCCGAAGCGCCGTCCGCCACAGCCGCATGCTCGATGAACTGCTCCGTGGTGGCCAGATAGACATTCAACCTCGCCAGCTTTTTGATCCGGTCAAGATCGCCGAGATGCTCCCGTGCGGCGGCCAAGGCATTTAATGCCGCCATGCGGGCCGCTTCCTGCCCTTGCTTAACGGAGAGATTTTCTCCGAGCCGTCCGCTGATGGCGAGCTTGCCGTTCACCACGGGAAGCGTGCCGCTCAGGAACAGCAGCGAGCCGGTTTCAGCGGCCTCGATGTAGCCCCCCAATGGCGTGGGGGCCTTGGGCAGCTCCAGGCCAAGCTTGCGCAAACGCGAACCCGGTCCGGTCATGGTGGGATTAACGGCCGGCATGGAATCCTCCATCGACGCGAATGTTTTCTCCCGTGACGAACGTGGCGCTTTGGAGATAGAGCACCGCGCCGACAACGTCGGAAATTTCAGCGATCCGGCCCAACGGATGAAACTTCGCCAGGGCCGTCTGATCCTCGTTGGCATGCATGGGCGTATTGACGGCGCCGGGCGACACGGTGTTGAAGCGGATATTGTCCGCCGCGTACTCCAGTGCCAGCGCCCTGCTCACCGCCGGCATGGGCGACTTCGACAGCACCGCCAAAAGCGCGGGCGCCGCGCCGCTTGGTTGATCCGCGAGGACCGCCGAAATATTCACCACGTGTCCCGACTTTTGCTTTTTCATCTGCGGAATCACTTGCTGGGTCATGAAGAACATGCTCGCCACGTTGGTATTCATCACCCGGTTGTAGTCTTCCTCAGTATAGTCGGTGAACGCCTTGGGCACAAAGATGCCGGCATTGTTGACCAACAGATCGATGCGGCCAAAATGGGCGAGGGCGGCATCGGCCACTTCGATGGCGGTCTTCTTTTTGCTGGCCTCTCCATCGACAAGGACGAGATGGGCCGAGGGCTTCAGCTCCTTCGACTTGCTGATGGTGCGGGAGGTGCCGACGACATGCCAGCCGCGTTCGAGCAACGCCTGGGTGATGCCCAGGCCGATGCCGCTGGAAGCGCCGGTGACAATGGCGGTCGATTGTTCGGAAGTTTTCATGATGGTGTGCCTTTCTTGCTCGGAAGATTTGGTTCGGCTCCGATAAAATTTTTCGGGAAAGTACGTGTCTCCGCGCCGGTTTCAGTCGCGCTGCCGGAAGCGCTTTCTTCCCTGCCGCCAGCAAACCACCGGCTGAGGAGCTTGGGAAATTGAGTATTTTTATGGCGTCAATGAGGAATTTTTATCGCCGGACGGGTCATGCGGCTGCCCCATTGGATGGGGTGGATTTATCTCAAAGTTGAATTATCTTCTTCGGCCATGCGCACGCCTGACCTCGATCTCGATTTGGTGCGCTGCTTCGTTTCCGTGGTGGAGACCGGGGGCTTTACCCAGGCTTCCAAGTGCCTGCATCTCACGCAGTCGGCTGTGACTTTGAAAATCAAACGCCTGGAAGACCTTCTCCAGCAACGGCTTTTCCGAAAAACTGTTCCGCCGTTGGAATTGACTTTGGAAGGCGAAATCGTCCTCGGTTATGCCTTCCGGCTTTTGGAGCTGAACCGGGAGATGGTCTTGAGGGTGACGAAACCGGCCGCAAACGCGACGATACGTTTGGGAATTATTACGCACTTCGGCTACCACTTCCTCCCGCAGTGGCTCTCGGAATTCAAGAGAGTTTGGCCGAAGATCCGGCTGGTTACGGACATGGGCATGACGACCGAGCTCCTGAAAGGACTCGGGGAGGATCGCTTCGATTTGGTGATCGCTTCAGCCGGTTACACCGGACTCTCTCAATACAAGACCGCGCCGCTCGTTCATGAACAGCATCTCCAAAAGGAAAAACTGATATGGGTCCAGGCGGAAAATTCGGTCATCGACCCGAGAAAGGACCCGCTGCCCTTGGTCATGTTTGGGCCTCTTTGCCGGTTCCGGCCCCTTTGCCTCGACGCTTTGCAAAAAGCGGGCAGGACATGGGAAATCGTCTATGACGGCGGCAGCCTCAATTCCGTTCAATCGGCGGTGGAAGCCGATCTGGGCCTATCCGTGCTTAACGCTCTGTCGTTGAAGCCCGGCATCGAAATCGCCGGAAAAAAAGCCGGGCTGCCGCCTCTGCCCACCTCCGATCTCGCCTTCTACAGCCGGAAAAATCCCAGCGACCAGACGGTGCAAAAATTGACCGATTTCATTGTCGAACAAGTGGCTCATTGGGAGAGAGGTTCTCAGAAACGTGAAACCGCCTCAAAGAGATTGGTGACGATTGGCAAAGGGTAATTGAACATTGCCCGGGAGTGATCATGGGTTCAAATTCGACTCGTCACGCTGTTCACGCCGAATTTTCGGATAGCCTCTAGGAGTGATCATGGGTCCAAATTCGACTCGTCACGCTGTTCAGTATTGATTCATAGTCGCCGATGATGACATTGCCGGTAATCGAAGGACAGCTCAACCCCGAGGAACGTCGGCTCCTCGCCAATGCCATTCTCCAGGCGCCGAAAAAACCGGAAGTCGTTGTGGAAGTCGGAACCTGGCTGGGAGGAGGAAGCACGCTCGCGTTTTTGCGGGCGCTGCATGAAAACGGAACCGGCCATCTTTGGGGCGTCGAGGCCGACTACGATGTTTATGACCGGATGATGGCGAACTTGAACAGCCTTGGTCCCGAAATCATGGGACGCTTCACGCCTTTATTCGGTTTTTCCGAGGAAGTTCTACCACGATGGATTGCGGGGCAAAAGAAGCCGTTCCAAATCGACGTCGCTTTTCTTGATGGAGGAAATAGGCCGCTGGAACAGATCAGGGAGTTTGAGATTCTCGACCCCTATTTTCCGGTGGGTGCCCATCTTTTCAGCACGACGCTCTGCGCCGCAAGGGCAAGTGGTTGATCCCGTATATTTCCCGTCTCGATAACTGGGAGGTGAAGGTGCTTCCCATCAGCGAAACCGGATTGATGTCGGCTCGCAAAATCGCCGCGCAACCTAGCCCGCCAAGCCTGCGCGCCGCCCGGGCGCACCTGCTCAAAATGCGCCTGCAACCGATCGAAATTGCCGCCCATATCACGCCGAGTTTTGTGATCTCGGCGCTGCTTCCTCTGATTCCGCGGCGTTTGGCCTGGCGGCTGACCCAGAGCGGCTCGTAAAAGCATCCCGGTGCGGCGCGGCAAGTCAGTTTCTTTTTGCCTTAACCCGCCTCCACACACTCCAGGTGTCGCGGAAAATCTGCCAGACGATAGGCAGGCCGATGCCGCCGAACTTCATCGAATGCTCCACGACAACGGGCGCTTCAACCATGACGGCGCGGAGCTGAACGAGCCGGACGAGAAGTTCGAGATCGAGCGCAAAGCCCCGGCATTCCGTTTTTTCGAGCGCGCGCAGGAGGAGATCCCGCCGGACGAGTTTGAGGCCCGTTTGCGTGTCGCGCACCGGCAAGCCAAACAGAAATTTGACCAGCCAGAAATAGCCGAGACTGTAGATGCGCCGGATCAACGGATAATCGACCGTGCTGTCGGGGTGCATCTTGCTGCCAATCACGGCATCGGCTTTTTTGACCCGCTGGATGGCGATGAAAAAAAAGATCTGCTCGGGCGGCAAATCGAGATCGGCATCGAGGAAGACGACGAATTCACCCCGGGCCGTCTGCGCCCCCCGGCGCAGAGCCTCGCCCTTGCCGGAGCGGGGAAGATCGATGGTGATGATTTCGCCGGGATATTTTTTCGCCAAGCCGGTTATTTCTTCGGCCGAATTGTCGGAACTGCCATCGTTGACGAGGATGATTTCGAAGGAACCGAGCATGCGCAGGGCGCCCAGGGTTTGCTCGACGTTGGAGGTGATGCGCCCGCCCTCATTATAAAGCGGCATGACGACGGAAAGGCCGGTGGAGGATGACTCGCTCATGGTTGTCTGCGGCCCCAACGCACGACGCCGACGAAGAGAACGAGCATCGAAGAGACGATGCCGCCGCCGACCATGAAGGCGAGCATGTAGACCGGCTGGCCGGCGAACCAGAGCAGAAGCAGGTAGGCCAAACTCGATCCGCCAAGCACAAAACACTCGGGATGGCGCCGCGACGCGAGCGAGAAAATCGCCAGGCCCTGCAACAGGCCGAGAGGAAGCATGGTCAAGGCAAAACCGGGCAGATAGAACACAGTGCTGTGGTAATCGTTGGCGGAGCCGCAGAAAAGCCGGCTCAGCCAGGGCGCAACGAGGATGAGAAGAATCACGCCGCCAAACAAGGCGCCGAGATAAATCCAAAAAAAGGTAAGCGATGCGGCGCTGGTCTTCTGGAGCGGTGAACGCGCGGCATAGAGAAGCAGCAGAAGCGGTTGCGTGCCCCAAAGCAACGCGCGGCTGAGCAGCCCCGCCGTCTGGTATCCATCGAAGAGATTAAGATCGACACGGCCGAGATTGTTGAACGGATCGATGAAGTGGCTGAGTGCCACGATCCGGTCGGCGCTGGTGAAAAGAAAAATGGCCAGGACAGTGCTCAAGGTCGCGCCGAGATGGATCAGGAAATCGCGGTCGCGCAGCGCCTGCCAGGCTTTGCGCCAATCGCGCTCGATCTGACGCTGCCGCAACGCCGGGATGAGAGTAATCAGTCCGGCGAGAAAAAAGGCGCCTAAGCCCGATTCGGCCCACGGCTGGCTGTGGCCGAGGAAAGCGCCGGCGCCCAGCCGTGCCAGGGAGGCGGAGACGGCCAGCCCGGTCCAGAGGCGTAAATGGTTGAAGGAGGCGGCTTCACTGACCAGGGCCCCAAGCGTAACCGCGGCGACGAGTACGGTGAAGAGTTCGGCTTGAAAGCGGTACACGCCCAACAGGGGCAATAACTTGCCCAGGAGCGGGATGAGCAGGATAACCCACGCCAGGGCGCTGGCTTCCGTGACGAAGAGAGAAACGGCGCGAATGGACTCAACCCGTTCACGGCGTTCGGGGGCATGCTCGCGGGCAAAATAAAGTGTGAAAGCTTGGTTCAAAGCCAGCAGGGGAACCGCCGCCAAACCGGTGATGCCCAGCGCGGTATTGAAAAGCCCGAATTCGCCGGGATGGCGGGTGAGTTCATGGCAAAAAACGAGCTGAGTGGCGAAATTCAGCAAAGCGACAACGAGCCAAACCCCAAGCGATTGTCCGGTTTTTTGCCGGTAGCCGTGGAACAAGCGAAGTGGGAGCCGGGGATCTCTTGCGATGGAAGATGGATCGGCGCTCATTCCGCGGCTTCCTCGGCAAGGGTCATCCAGCGGCGAAAAAATTCAGCGCCTTCTTCGAGATCGTGCAGAAGAATGTGCTCGTCTTTTGTATGCGCCTGGGCGATGGAGCCGGGACCGATGCAAACGGCGGGGCAGCGCGGGCCGGCCAGAATGGAGGCGTCGGAAAACCATGGCGCGGTGGTAAAACCGCGAGCCGTTTGCCCGAGCCGCTGAATCCACGGAAGCGCTTCGTCCGTGTCGAGGGGAGGCGAGTAGCGTTGGATGCGCACGGTGAGGTCCGGCGCGGCGGCCCGCAATTGAGATTCGAGGCGTTGCCGGAATTGGTCCGCATCCATGCCGGGAACGATGCGGCAGTCGAGTTCGAGCAGGCATCGGTCGGGCACGATGTTGATTTTGCTGCCGCCGGCGATGACGCCGGCGTTAATCGTGGGGGGGCCGAGTTTGGGATGAGGTTCACGGGCGAGGCCGGGTATGATCTGCTCTTCGAGAATTTCAAGAACACGGCGCATGGCGTAGATGGCATTACGGCCGCGCTCGGGAGTCGCGCCATGACAGGCAGTGCCGGTGGTGGCGGCTTCGATCCAAAGCGCTCCCTTGTGCGCCGTAACGGCGCCGAGGCTGGTTGGCTCGAGAACAAGGGTCAGATCGCTGGAAAAATCCTTTTTTGCGAGGGCATGCGCCCCATCGTTGCCCGCTTCTTCGCCCATGAGTCCGAGAAAAATCCACTCGATGCGGGAACGGGTGCGGGCCCGGCTTTGTGCCCAGTCGGCAATGGCCCAAAGCGCCGCAGCCATTGGCCCCTTGGTGTCGGTTGCGCCCCGCCCAAAGAGTTTGCCGTCGCGGATCACGGGATCGAAAGGCGGGATGGTCATGCCCGCGACGCTGACCGTGTCGAGATGAGGCGCGAAGGCGAGGCGGGCTTTCGGTTGCTCCGGCTTGAAGCGGGCAACGACGTTGGGCCGTCCGGGTTCGACCGGTTCAAGAACGGCATCCGCGCCCAGCGCGCGGAGGAAATCACCGACATATTCGGCCAGGGCTTGTTCCCCGGTGCGGTCCGTGCCGGGCGTACCCTGCGGATTGACACTCGGAATCGCGACCAGGTCCTGCAGCAGCTCGATGACATTCTGGGGACGGGCCATCCTGACAGCCTAGGCGGTATGGGAAAATTAGGAAAGGCCGGTTATCGCGGTGCTTTATTCCAATCGCGTCCATCTTTTCGATGGTCTTTTGGTCATGAAAGAGATGATAGTCTTCCCATGGCTGGAAAAAGTGAAGCGCTCGGTATTCTCGGCATCGAAGGCGGCGGGACGAAAACAACCTGGCTCCTGGTGACCGCGGAAGGCCGCGTGATCGCGCGCGGCGAAACGGGGCCGGGCAATACCTTGCTTTTGGATGACGCGGCGTTAGGGAAGCTGTTTCGCGCGATCCGGCGTGGCGCGGGGCTGCGCGTGCAGGCGATTGGAGGCGCCTTTGCCGGCTGCGGCCAAGCCGCGGAACGGATACGGGTGGAGAAAAGTTTGCGAAAATTTTGGCCGCAAGCGCGCGCCGTGCGGGTGACGGAGGATACACGTTCGGTGTTGGCGGCGGCATTTGGCAATGGTCCCGGGCTGGCGGTGATTGCCGGTACCGGCTCGAATGTGGCGGGACAAAAATCGTCCCGCGATCCCATCGAGAAAGCGGGCGGTTGGGGCCACCTTTTTTCCGACCGGGGCAGCGCTTATGATCTGGCGCGGCGTGGTTTGGAAGCGGCCTTCGACCACTACGATAGGGAGAAAAGAATTTCGCCGCTGGCTCAGGAATTTTTAAGCGCGACGGGCAGGAGCACACTCGAGGAATTGGCGCCGTTTCTGTTGCGTGATACCAGCAAGGCGGCGGTGGCGCAATGGGCTGTATCTGTTTTTGCCGCAGCGCAAAAAGGCGACCGCGAAGCACGCGCACTGTTGGATTCGTCGGCGCGGGCGTTGGCGGCAAAGACGGCGGCTTTGGCGCGGAGGATGAAATTCTCCCGGCCCCAAGTCGCGCTGGCGGGGGGGCTCTTCGAGAACCAGCCTGATTATTGTGCGCGGTTTCGCCGGGCCTTACGGCGGGCTTATCCGCGGATGCGCGCATTTCTGTTGAAAACGCCCGGTGTTTTCGGCGCGGCGCGGCTGGCCGGATTGGAAGAATTTCCTGCGGAGCAAAAAATAAATGGTCAGCCGGTCGCCATCGCCGGGCCGGCGCGGCTGGCGGCTTTTGCGCGGGCAGCGACGGAACAGCGTAATCCCCGTTCACGCGGGCTCGACCGGCGCACCATTCCGCAATTGGTGGACCTCTTTATCCGTGAAGAACGTTATGTCGGGAAGGCGCTGGCCACGCGGCGAAACGCGATTGCGAAAGCGGCGGCCCTGGTGGCCAAGCGGCTCCGCGCGGGCGGGCGCCTTTTTTATGTCGGGGCCGGGACGAGCGGACGGCTTGGCGTCGTCGACGCGAGCGAGATGCCACCCACTTACAATGCGCCTCCGGAACAAGTGCAGGCGATCATCGCGGGCGGTCCGGCGGCGGTTTTCCGAAGCCAGGAAGGCGCGGAGGATGCGCGGGATACCGGCGCGGCCGAGTTACGGGCGCGGGGTCTCACCAAGCGAGACGCCGTTTGCGGCATCGCCGCCAGCGGCCAGACTCCATTCGTGCTCGGGGCGCTTGAGTTTGCGCGTCGCCGGGGCGCGGGGACGGTGCTGCTCTCGTGCAATCCGCGCCGCTCGATTCGTGTTCCGGTTGACGTTGCCATCGATTTGCCGGTGGGACCAGAAATTGTCACTGGCTCAACCCGGATGAAAGCGGGGACGGCGACAAAACTGATTTTGAATATGCTGAGCACAATCGCCATGGTGCGATTGGGGCGCGTACGGGATAATTTGATGGTCAATGTCCAGGCGACGAATGACAAACTGCGCGCCCGGGCGGTGCGGCTGGTTGAGGCTCTAACCGGACTGGGTGACAAGGAAGCGCAGGCGGCGCTCGAGTCGCGGCGATGGCGGGTTACGGAAGCGGTGGAGGCGTTACAGCGGAGCCGGTCCCAACACCGGCGGAGAAGGAGATCGTGAACTCAAAAGACATCAAATCGTTTCCCGATTTCCAGCGATAAGATTGACTTTTTATCGAAAAACCATTTAAATCCCGATACATGCGGTTGCGTGTTTTTTGGATTTGTGCTCTAGCCTGTTTCCTGGCGAGTGCGCTCTCGTGCGTTTATGCTGATCCACTGACGGATCAGTATCTCCACATCTATCTTAAAATGAATGATGCGGAGGGCTTGCAAAAAAGGGGCGATTACCGGGGTGCTCTTGATGATTTCACCGACTGTTACAACCAATTGGAAAGAATCCATCAGCTCAACCCCGACTGGGAAACAGCCTTGGTGGTAAAAAGAATCGAGGATTGCCAGTCGAAAATAGATGAGTTGCGGCCCCTGGCGGCAATCCAGCCGGAATCTTCCGAGCCATCTTCGGAGAATTCCAATTCCATAGCGCCTTCTTCGCCACCGCCACCGCCGTCAGCGGAGAATGAATCATCGGAAACCCAATCAAGCAAATCCGGACTTCCCAATGATGTCACGGAGCTGCAACAGCAATTGCTCCAGATGAAGGAGGAACTGGAGCTTTGGAAAAGCAAATACCAGACTTCGGAGACGGAGAATCAGACGCTCAAGACGCAACTCGCCGCTTTGGATCAGCAAATCGATGCTTTGAAGAACCAGCAATCCATCGATGATCGTATGGGCAAATTAATGGCCCAAAACACCGATTTGACCGACAAACTCGCCGCCGCGGAGAAAGAACTCGACGAACTCAAGGCCAATCCGAAATCGACCATTGCCATGCTCCGCGCCCAATCGAAGAACCTCAAGGACCAATTAGCGCAGGCCCAGTCGCAAAATGATGCCTTGCAGCAGACGGACACGGCGCTGAAGCAGCAACTTGACCAGGCCCAGACCGATTTGGCCGCGGCGAACCAGAAGCTGACCGATGCCGCCGGTTCGCCAGACTACGCCCAGATCAAGCGGGAAAATGAAATCATGCGTGACATTCTCACGCGGGAATTGCAGGAACAGGCGCATCGCGATATGGCCGTGCGGCTCTACCAGGAGGAATACGACCGGCTGAAGATCAATTCCAAGGTGCTAGATGAACAGCTCGACATCATCAAATCGCCGATGACGCCGCCAGCCAATGACGAAGAGAGGATCTTTCTTCAGAGCCTGAAGGTATCTCCCGCGGAGGTTGCCCAAACACCAGATGGCGCCACCTTCTCCGCACCCCAAGTTCCAGCCACCTCGAATACGAATATGCCAGTCGATAGTACGTCCACAAACGCGATGCCCGCGGGATCGCCTCCGCTTGCTCAGGATAGTAATGGGACGTCGGCGAATACCACCGCCGGGACAAATGTGGCGGATGGCGCCAATTCGCCCCCTCCAAATCCAACGGGGGCAAACACAACGCCGTCGGAAGGGATGGCCAACACCGGTGTGGGGACTTCGCCTGCGACAACAACGAACGTGGCAGATAACACCCAGCCACCCTCCGCCGGGCCAAATATGTCCACCACGAATCCCGCGGATCCAGCTCCTTCGTCTGATCCGAATAATATTTCTCCAGGACCGGCTGATCCGGGCAAGGCCACCGATCCGGCGACAACGGTCACTTCGAACACCCCCGCTCCTACCGGGGTGGAAACGTCAGCGAACACTCCGGCGGTAAATCCACCCGCTACGGATCAGGGTACTGCGGCGAATCCGTCCGCCGTCACTCCAACCAATAGTGAGACAGTTCCGGCTCCGCCCACTCCTTCCGCCGCTCAGGATAATGGTACGCCTGGCGCGTCCGCTCCGCCCGCCTCCACGCCAACGGATAACAGCCAGGTGCCCGGATCGGACAAGGCCCAAACGCCAGTGGACAATACGAAAATTCAAAACGGTGGCGCCAGCAATAGAAGTGCTTCCGGCGAAGTGCAGGGGGACCCGACACGTTACTCAACTCAGCCACGTTTGCCGGATGATATGCGCGACACTGCGCAAGCGGCGGCGGATCTCTTCAAGATGGGACAGTATGATGCGGCGGCGGAGAAGTATGAAGAGATCATCGCGAAATATCCCGAATCGCTTTATGCGTGGAGCAATCTTGGCGTGGTGCGATTCCAGCAAAAGAATTACGACGAGGCTCTGAGGGCGCTGCAGCAGGCGGTGAAGCTTTCGCCGGCCGACGCGTTTTCCTACTCTAATCTGGGCATTGTCTACTACCAGATGGGCCAGTACGACAGCGCCATCAGTTCGCTTGAAAAAGCGCTGGCTCTCGACCCAAACGATGCCAAGAGCCACAATTACCTCGGCTGCGCTTGTTCGCAGAAAGGTTGGCAGGAAGTGGCCGAGAAGGAATTTCTGAAAGCCATCCAGATTAGCGACGAGTTTGGAGACGCGCACTTCAACCTGGCGCTGATCTATGCGACGGAGAAGCCGCCCTCGTTGGAACTGGCCCGGCGCCATTACAACCGGGCACTGGAACTGGGCATTGCAAGAGACGAACGCCTGGAAAAGCTATTGCAAATACCGCAATAACGGCAACGAGTTGCGCATGGGCTGCGCCTTGGAGGAAGCTCTGCTTGATCCAAAAAGCAAGTCAAGGTCTCTTTATCTTGATAAAATTTCCATGGGCGAAGCGGCGTAACATGGCGTATAATTGTTGGCCACCGCGAAACAAAAAAGGCAGGTTTGGATTTGCCTGTTAAGCGGAAACGCAAATGACCGACATGCGATATGCAAATCAGCAGCCTGCTCAAGCCGGACCAAATCAAGCTCGAATTGAAGGAACAAAAACGGGTTGATGCGATCAATGAGGTGGCGCAACTTCTGCAGAAAAATCCCAATGTGCTGAACTTTGCCGGATTTTACGAGGAATTGCTGGCCCGGGAGCGGATCGAATCGACCTGTCTTGGAAATGAAATCGCCTTTCCTCATGCCCGCACCGATTTTCTCAAGGGAATGGTGCTGGCCATTGGCCGCAGTTCCCAGGGTGTCTGGTTTGAAAACGCGAACCAGACCGTGAAGCTGATTTTTGTCATTGGCACGCCCAAGCGCATGGTGACCGATTATTTGAGCGTGGTGGGCGGGTTGGCGCGGTTGCTGAAAGATACCTCCACGCGCGGGCAGCTCATCAATGCTCCCAGCGCCGAAGACTTTATCGCCACGTTGACCCAGGCCGAATTGGCGCGGTGAAGATGTAGAGGCACTGGGTTTGGGGACGGAATTAAAACGGAATTAGGCTAGATTTGCGAGATTTTGGATCAGGGGTTTACATAGTGCTCTTTTTGAATCTCTTCAAGCTGGTGCATCCAAACTTCGCGTCTTTTTCCCGCTTCAAAATCCTGATAAGCGAAAACGAGACAGGCGCAAAAAAGAAGTGTCGCCGCTATTCTATAAATTCGGGCTTTGATAAAAATGCCCGGTAAAGCAAACAGGGTGACGAGCCGATACAAGGGGGCATATTCACCTGCCATGCTTCCTAACAAAGAGGTAAATACGAACAGGAAAGCGGAAAACCAAAACGAGATTTTCAGTAAAATCCTTCCGACGCCCGGTAAAAACTCCACTAATACTTTCAAAAAATCACCGTCTTCTCACCCCAAAACTATAGCCTTTGCCCGCCCGTCCGCCGCGGATATTGCCCGCTTTGCCGACGACGTGACGGGCTTTGTCGTCAAGGGCGAGTGAATAGACGTAAGGGAAATCTTCAAGCTTCACGCGCGGGAGCGACTGGCCGATGAAGCGCTCGATGGCGGCGACGTCGGGGCCTTCCTCGGCGGTCATGAGGGTAAAGGCGTCGCCGACGGCCTGGGCGCGGCCGGTGCGGCCGATGCGGTGGACGTAATCCTCGGGATGCTGCGGCACATCGTAATTGATGACGTGGCTGACGCCGGCGACGTCGATGCCGCGCGAGGCGATATCGGTGGCGACCATGACTTCGTATTTGCCGTTGCGGAAACCGTCCAGCGCTTCGAGCCGCTCGTTCTGCGAGCGGTTGGAGTGGAGGACGGCGACGGAATGCCGGGCATGCTTGAGCTGCGCGGCGATCCGGTCGGCGGCGTGCTTGGTGCGGACAAAAACGAGCACGGAATCGAAATTGGTTTTCTTGAGCAGTTCCAGGAGAAGGTCGTACTTTTGCGAGGCGGCGACGGGGTAGAGCGCATGGGTGACGGTTTCGGCGGGCGAACGGCGCGCGCCGATTTCAATTTTTTCCGGTTGGCGCAGCGCCCACTCGGTCAGGCTGGCGATTTCGGGCGGCATGGTGGCGGAGAAAAGAAGGGTTTGGCGTTCGCGCGGGCATTGATTGATGATGCGGCGGACGTCAGGCATGAAGCCCATGTCGAGCATGCGGTCGGCTTCATCGAGGACGAGGTGTCCGATGGTATCGAGCTTGAGGTTGCCCTGTTCGAGATGATCGAGCAGGCGCCCCGGCGTGGCGACGAGGATGTCGGCGCCGCTTTTAAGTTCGCTGGTTTGTTTGCCGTAACCGACTCCGCCGTAAATGACGGTGGTGCGGAGATCAGAGAAGCGCGAGTAATCGCGGAAGGCGGTTTCGACCTGGGCGGCGAGTTCACGTGTCGGCTCGAGGATGAGAACACGCAGCGTACCGTGATGACGAAGCAGGGTGAGCAGGGGAAGGGCGAAGGCGGCGGTTTTGCCCGTGCCGGTTTGGGAAGAACCGATCAGGTCCTTGCCGCCGAGAATGATGGGGAAGGCGCGCAACTGAATCGGCGTCGGATCGAGATAGCCCATCGACTGGACGCCGTGAATGACGTCATCGGAGAGGCCAAGATTTTGAAAAGACATGGAAGTTAGCTGACAGGGCGCGCCGGAAGCTGGTCGAGAGCCGATTTGTTGTCGTTGAATTTCTTAAGAATCATGAGGAGCCGCTCCATTTGTGCTTGGACTGGCAGGCCGTGCAGGCCGCGCCGGATGATGGTGACCTTATCGAGGATCCCCTTGGGCAGGAGAAGTTCCTCGCGGCGGGTGCCCGATTTTTCGATGTCGATGGAGGGATAGACGCGCGCTTCGGCGAGACGGCGGTCGAGAACGATTTCCATATTCCCGGTGCCCTTGAATTCTTGGAAAATGACCTCATCCATTTTCGAGCCGGTGTCGATCAGCGCCGTGGCGACGATGGTGAGCGCGCCGGCCTCTTCGGTCTGGCGGGCGGCGGCGAAGATTTTGCGCGGGATTTCCAGCGCGCGGGAGCTGATGCCGCCGCTCATGGTGTTGCCTTTGGAGCCGACGTTGAAAGCGCGCCCTAAGCGCGTAATCGAATCCATGAGGATGAAGACGTCGCGGCCGCTTTCGACGAGGCGCTTGGCCCGCTCGATGACGAGTTTGGAAAGGCGGACGTGGCTGGCGTTTTCCTGGTCATTGGAGGAGGACCAGAGTTCGCCGCGTCCGGCGAGAAACTGGCGGAAATCGGTCACTTCTTCGGGACGTTCGTCGATAAGAACAATCATGACGAAGGTGTCGGGGGAATTGGTCAAGACCGCGTCGGCGATGGCCTGCATGAGCATCGTCTTGCCGGAACGGGGCGAGGCAACGATCAGGCCGCGCTGCCCATGGCCGACGGGGGTCATCAGATCCATGACCCGGGCGGAGAGTTTGTCGGCGCGGGTTTCGAGCTGAATCCAGCGGTTGGGGTTGATGGTCGTCAGTTCCTCGAAGGGAAGCTGGTCGCGGTAGATGTCAATTGGCCTATCGTTAATTTGTTGAAGTTCAACGAGTTGAGGGCCTCGTCCGTTGGCGATGCTCATGCCCGACAGCTGGACGCCGTCGCGCAGGCCGTTGCGCTTGATCATATCCGGCGGGACAAAGACATCCTGCGGCGTAGGCGCGCTGCCTCTTTCGGGTTTGCGCAAGAAGCCGTAACCTTTGTCGTGAATTTCTAAAATGCCCGCAACGGGCGAGGAATCTGACATGAGAAAACGTACCGCCGACGAGCAGTACCCCCGCAACGTGACCTATTCCGCCGGGGAATGCAAGGCTTATTTTGCGTGTGATTCAATTCAGCCGCCGTTCTCAACTCACCCGGTTATGGACACTGTCCGCCGTCTTGGCGATGGTGTTGGCCGGTAAAATGCCGCGCCAGATCACGCCCGGATAGATCAGGGAACGCCGGCCAAGGATCGAGCCGGGATTAAGCACCGCGTTGCAGCCGACTTCGGCCCGGTCGCCGACGAGCGCGCCGAATTTTCGCAGCCCGGTCGTCACGATTCCCTCCTTTACCCGTATGGTGATGAAGTCGCCGTTGAGTTTCAGGTTCGAGACAATGACTCCCGCCGCGAGATGGACGCGGGCGCCCAGAACCGAATCGCCCACATAATTGAAATGGGGAACCTGGCATTCGTTGAACAAAAAGCTGTTTTTGATTTCCACCGAATTGCCGATGACCGACCCGGCGCCGATAATGACGTTTTCGCGAATGTAGGCGCTGTGCCGGATTTCGCAATCTGGCCCGATCCATGCCGGGCCTTTGATGTAAACGCCCGGCTCGATCACCGTGCCGCCGCCGATGAAGACCCTTTCGCCGATCTCCGGTTTGCCCACCATCCGGCCCAAGTTCTCCGGCTTGAGACTTTCCTCGAGGTAGCGCTTCAGCTTGGGCACAATCTCCCACGCTTGAGTTACGCCATCGAATATGGCGGCATGGTCCGTTTGTTTGAGATCAAAGAAATCGGCCGGGGCGAAAACGGGCAAGCTCATGATTTTTTACCGGAAGTGGCTTCGCCGGTATTTAAATCCGAACCGGCGCTTGGACGCGAGATAAACTGGCGCCAGGCCAGCAAAGCCGTGATCAGAAGCATGATGGCCGAAAGCAACTGACCCTGGGTGACCACGTTAAACCAATAGCCGATGCCCTCATCCGGTTCGCGGAATTGTTCGCCCACGATCCGCAGGATGGCGTAGCCGGCCATGAAGGTGAGGGCCACGGCGCCTTCGCGCCTGGTGGAAAGCCGGACGGCCAGCAGAATGAGCTGCAGCACCACGCCCTCGAGCAGCGCTTCGATCAGTTGCGACGGATAACGCGGCACATTCACGCCATGGACCAGCGGCGCTTCGGGAAAAACCACGCCCCACCAGGCCGTGGTTGGGCGTCCCCACAGTTCGCCGTTAAGGAAATTGGCGCAACGTCCCAGCCCCAGCGTCACCGGCACGCAGAACGCTGTCGCGTCGGCCAGATTGTAAAAGGGAATTTTGGCGGCCCGCGCGAAAAAAATCATGACCAGGATTACTCCCAGGACTCCCCCGTGGCTCGCCATGCCTCCCTTCCAGATGGTAAAGAAATAGAGTGGATCGGTAAAGGTGTCGCGTGGCGCATAGAGCAGGCAGTAACCGAGCCGCCCGCCCAGGATCACTCCGGCCAGAGCGACCCAAGTCACGTAATCGGCGATGGCATCGCCCCGCAGTTGACTCCAGCCCACTCGCGCCTGCCAGCGCATGCCCACGAATAAAACGTAGAAGCCGCCAAGATAAGCGAGACTGTAAAACCGAATGCCCCATGGACCCCAGAAGTGCCACAAAAAAGGATGCGGTTGCTCAAGGAAATAGGCGAAAAAATTCATAAGGTCACGGCAGCCATAGCCTTTTCCGGCCAGAACTTAAGGAACCGTCGCGTTCGAATCGAACAAAGGCGAAGGTATTTTTCGGTTCGCCTTTGCGCGAGCACATTACTTTCTCGCGATGGCCACTTTCCCGGTGCGTGTCAAATCGAGAATGCCGAACGTTTCCATTAACACGATAAACTTCGACACCTTGGATTCATTGCCGGTCACTTCGATGGTCAGATTCTTCGGCTGCACGTCGACGATCTTCGCGCGGAAAATATCGCAAATCTGCAGGACGTCGGCGCGGGTTTTTGAATTAACCTTCACTTTGAGCAGCACCAGCTCGCGGTCGACATATTCGCCCTCCCGGAAATCCCTTACTTCGATCACGTCGACCAGCTTATTGAGCTGACGCGTCACCTGATCGAGCACCCGGTCGTCGCCCTTGACGACGATGGTCATGCGCGAGGTGTCGGGATGGTGGGTTGGCCCGACATTCAACGTGTCGATATTATAGCCGCGCCCGCTGAACAAGCCCGCGATGCGCGTCAAAACTCCAAAACGGTTCTCCACCAACACGGTAATGGTATGACGCATAGGGCTGCCATCAAAGGAAAACCAAGCCAGCCGGTCAATGCAGAAGATGCGCTATGCCGTCAAATCCGCAGCACCCGCACCTGCTTCAGCCCCCGATAATGTCCATTGTAGTCGAGGCCATAGCCGACGACGAATTCGTCCTCGATCTTGAACCCAACCCAGTTGGCGCGGACTGGTGCTTTCCGTTTCCGGCGTTTTTCCAGCAGGACACAGGTTTTCACGCTGGCGGCGCCGAGTTCCTTGACGCGCCGGGCTAGGGCAAAGAGGGTCCGGCCCGTGTCGAGAATATCGTCCACAATGAGGACGTGCCGGCCACGGAATGAATCGCCCACCGCCTCGATCCCGCGCAGCCGCCCGGTGCTCTTTGTGCCGGCATAACTCTCCAGGCGGATGCAGCAGATTTCGGTGTCGCCGAGGTTGACGGCCCGGAGCAAGTCGGCCAGGAAAAAAAGGGCGCCATTCATCACGCCGATAAAACTAACGCGTTGTCCGGCATAATGGCGTCTGATCACGCGGCCCAATTGTTTTACTCGATTCTCAATTTGCGCTTGGGTGAGCAAGATGCGTCCGGGCGACATGGGCCATTTTTTCTAAAACCTGTCTACCTTGTCCATGCCTACTTTTCGGACAGCCTCTATCGACAATCCGCGCCGAATGGCTACAATCTCTTCACTTTATGCCGAGCCGCCAGAAGTCGAATCGTCAAAGACCGGTTTACAAGAGGATCATTCTCAAATTAAGTGGCGAGGTGCTCGCCGGAGAGGAAGAGGTCATCGACGCGAAGCTGACGGAAAAAATCGCACGCGAAGTGGCCGAGATTCACGGCTTGGGAGTCGAGGTGGCGGTGGTTATCGGTGGCGGCAACATCTGGCGCGGAATCACCTCGGCCAACCGGGGGATGGATCGGAGCACCGCCGATTATATGGGGATGCTGGCGACCATCATCAACGGCATGGCGTTGCAGGAGGCGCTCGAAAAGACGGGAGTCAACACCCGCGTCCAGACCGCCATCGAGGTCAAGAACGTGGCCGAGCCGTTTATCCGCCGCCGCGCGGTGCGACATCTCGAAAAGGGCCGCGTGGTCATTTTTGTCGCGGGCACGGGCAATCCCTTTTTCTCCACCGATACGGCCGCCGCCCTGCGCGCGAGTGAACTCGGGGCGGAAATTCTGCTCAAAGCGACCAAGGTCGATGGCATTTACGACAGCGACCCGCGCAAGAATCCGAAAGCGAAGCGCTATGAACGGGTCACCTTCGCCGATGCCCTGGTCAATCGTCTGCAGGTGATGGACTCGACCGCTTTTTCACTTTGCCTGGACAACCGCGTTCCCATCGTGGTTTTCGACATGTTCAAGCCCGGCAATCTTCGTTCCGTGATTCTCGGCGAAAAAATCGGCACGTTGGTCACGGGGTGGCGGTAGCGGCAAAGACCGGTCCCAAGGCGATCTGTTTTTGCTCTTAACCGGCGCGGTTGTTGGCATGGAACGCCACCGTTCGCGCGATAGCTTCAGGCAAGGGAAGCCAGACTTCGAGTCCCAATTCGGCGCGAGCGCGGCTGATGTTGGGCAAGTAAATGTTTTGCGGGCCGAGCGGCTGCGATGATTGCACCGTGACGGCGATCGCCGGATCGACCGTATCGGCGATAAGCCGCGCCAACCGGGCCGTCGTCACCGTTTCGTCCGACCCAACGTTGTAGGCGCGCCCGCGCCGGCCATGCAGAAGAAGGTGCAGTAACCAGACGATAAGGTCGGCGGGATGCAGGTAGGAGCGCAGTGCCGTCCCATCGCCGCGGACAATGACGGGGCCGCCGCGCAAGGCATCGCGCAGAAAGTTTCCCGCCGCGAAATGAGCGTCGAGCGGCAGGTGGGGGCCGAGAAAGGCGAAGCAACGCGCCGTGACGAAATCGATCGCCGCCTGAGAGCAGAGACGCTCCCCTTCGCGTTTGCCCGCGGCGTAGGGGAACAGAGGCTGTGCCTGCTCAAAATCATCCTCCTTGGCGCCGGAGAGTTGGCTGGTGAACGTGCCGTAAACCGCTCCGGAACTTACATTGAGAAACCGAGCCCCGTCACGCCGCGCCAGATCGAGGGCCCGTTGTGTTCCGGCGATCATCGCGCGCATCCGTTCCTCTTCCTGTTTCGGAGTTTCCACCGACGAGGTGACCGTCGCCGCGTGTACAACGTAGTCGAAATGTTCCGGTGGCGGGAAAAAATCGGCCACGTCGCCCTTGATGAATTGCAGCGCGGCGGCTTCGGGAAATTGTTGCAGGAAAGCCTCCGGACTGCGGGAAAGGACGGTTACCCGCAGGCCGAGTTCCCATTCTCCTTGCGCCTCGATGATGGAGCCGAGCAGCCACTTGCCGAAAAAGCCGGTGCCGCCGGTGACAAAAAGGCTTTTGCCACGCAACGCTTCCCATTCGCCGCGCGCGCGATCCAGAATATGAGCCAGATCGGACGCGGGAAGAGCAAAAGGGCTTTTTTGGGATTTGCGTACCACGGGATAAATTCTATTACTCAGTGGTGATTGCGCCAGAATCGACCAGGGGAAGCAAGAGCGATGGCCGGGCCAGCTTGGGTGTTCTGCTGCGCAACAACCTGGCTGTCTCCGTTTTGATTTTCGCGGTGTTGGAGCTTTGGCGTCCCTGTTTTTTTCTCACCGACGACAATCTGGACGCCGGATTTCCCCTTTTTTCAGAAATGGGGCTGCGGTTGCTGCACGGTCAATCGCCCTTTGTCTCGGATTACATTTTCGGAGGCAACTATAATCTTCTGCGCGATCCCACCTTTTTCACCTGGCATCCCCTCTATCTTCTGTCTTCGCTTTTGGCCGGGACGCGGTTCAAGTTTCTGATTATCGATGTCGACGCTTTCTTCTTTTTTATGCTGGCCACCGCGGGTTTTGTCACTCTCGCCTGGCACCTGCGCCGGGAGTTGTCTCTGCGGATTGGCGATGGCTGGATTATGTTTTACACCATGAGCTTCACCTACAGCGTCGTTCATTTGACGCTGGGGGCAAGCTGGCTGAATTATACCGCCAGTTTTTCCGCGTTGCCCTGGCTGGCTTTGGGCATCCTGCAAAAGAAATGGCGGGGTGGTTTAGGGTTGGTGACTTTATTCTCGTTGCATCAAATTCTGGGTGGTCATCCGTTGGCGCTCATTTCCAATACCGTTTTTCTCAGCCTCTTTGCCGTGGGCGTCAGTATTTGGCGCCGCTCCTGCCTGCCGCTGGGTTGCTGGGTTGCCGGTTATGCCCTGGCTCTGGTTTTAATTCTTCCGCTTTTTCTTCCCATGGCGGAGGGCTTTTTCTCCAGCGCGCGCGCGCAGGGCGTATCGGCTCAGGATATGCAGCAAAACAATGTCTCCGGAACGCAGTTTCCTTCCTCGGTCTTTTTCGGCACAGCTCTTTGGTACGGTCATCCTTTCCAGCGTCGGTACTCCACCTACCTGCTTGCTTTGGGCTCGAGCGCGGCGGCCTGGTGCCTGTTCCCGGCCATGGCGAGCCGGGCCCCATGGCGTGGTTTGGATGCGCTTAGCCTGGGTCTCATGCTTCTGGGTGGATTTATGGTCTGCCGTCCGCTCTGGTTTACCGAAATCATGGTTCATATTCCCGTCCTGAAGTCGATGCGCTGGCCTTTTCGTGAAATTGTCCAGTTTCAGTTCTTTCTGCATCTCTTTCTTCTCGTGCGCCAGCCCAGCGCGGGACCGCGCCTTCTCTTTCTCACCGCGCTCCTGAGTCTGACGATCATGATCCTGCCCCTTTTTGTTTACTTCACGCCGCCGACGCTCAATGCAACAAATGTGGATCGTGCGTTGCTTTTTTCGGGCGATTTTGACCGTTACTGGGACCGCGTTCGCCCCCTGTTCAAGCCGGGTGATCGCTTTGCCGTCCTCCTTCCCCCTATTTACAAGCGATATCTTCTCAAACAACGGGAGGTGGAATGGCCCAGCAGCCTTTTGGGCACTTTCAATTTTTCCTGTCTTGCCCATGTGGCCAATGTCTCCGGCTATTCCCACACTCCGCCCGCGGACCAGCTGGTGGTAAAGACCGAACCTGGTTTTGACAACGGCGCATTCGATGTTTCCCAACGGGCCCGGCTTCTCCGGGAAGACCCGCAGCTCAAGTTCATCACCCTCGAAAGCCTCCAGCCGCTGCGCATCACGCTTAGTTCGAGTGACGGCCCGGTCATCGATCTCACTCCCTATGTTCCCAGCCAGGCCCGGGAGGTGCTGATCAAATGAAGGGCAAGGGCCGCATTGCGGCCTGTGGTTTGCTGAAATGCGATGTGACAAATAAGCGACAATCTCTCAAAACAAGAATTCTTTCGGCGTGACCCATGCCCGTTTTTCGGACAGCCTTTCAAGCTGTTTTGAAATCAACCGGAGCCCGTAAAATGAACTTTTGTCTTTTGACGAAGAACCGAGGAACATGACCGCTTCCGCGGATCGAATGATCCAGAGGTCTCCACTTAGACCTGGATAGATGAGATTCGCAGCCTCGTTGGCCTGGTTTCAGTAACTTTTAAAACCGTCCCATGAACCACATTATTTTTGAAGACTTGTTCGTCTTGGAAATGGCCAACAACCATTATGGCAGCCTGGAACGCGCGCTCAACATTGTCCGGGAATATTCGCGCATCGTGCGCTTTAACAACGTTCGCGCCGCCATCAAGTTCCAACTGCGCGATGTCGACAATTTCATTCACAAGGATTTTCGCGGGCGTACCGACATCCGCTACGTCAAGAAAACGCTCGATACGCAGATGCCTCACGCCAATTTTGTGGCTCTGGCCGACGCGATCAAAAAAGCGGGCTGCATTCCCATGGCCACTCCTTTCGACGAACGTTCCGTCGATTTTTGCGTCGAGCTGGCCTTGCCGATCATCAAGCTCGCCAGCTCCGATGTGAATGACTGGGAGCTGATCGAAAGAATCGCCAAGACGCGCCGGCCCGTCATCTGCTCCACCGGCGGCACTTCGCTCAAGGACCTCGACGATCTCGTCACTTTCTTCGGCAATCGCAACATTCCGCTGGCGATCAATCATTGCGTCTCCCTTTACCCCTGCGAAGACAGTGATCTGGAGCTTAACCAGATCGATTTTCTGCGCCGGCGCTACCCGCATCATGTCATCGGCCTTTCGACTCACGAGTATCATGATTGGGACGCCTCCCTGCAGATCGCCTACGCCAAGGGGGCGCGCACGTTCGAGCGTCATATCGACATTGACGACGGCCGGCCCATTTCGCCCTATTGCAGCCTGCCATCGCAAATTGATTCCTGGTTCCGCGCCTATAACCGGGCCAAAACGATGTGCGGCGGCAGCGGCGAGACCCGGCGTAATATCACCGATGCCGAGGCGAAATACCTCAACAGCCTGGTTCGCGGCGTCTATGCCAAACGCGATCTTCCCGCCGGACACGTCATTCGCCAGGAGAGTCTCGGCGAGGACATCTATCTGGCCATTCCGCTGCAAAAGGGGCAAATTTCCTGCCGCGAACTCATGCATGGCGAAACTCTGCTCCAGCCCATCGTCAAGGATCAGGCCGTGATGATCGATGCCATCGATAGTGCCTACGCCTACCATGAGGAATTGAAAAAACTCATCTACGAGCGCGGCATTTAAAGATAAGTTCTCCGCATGAGTCCGGAAAGCGCCTCCGCCTGCCTTGCCATCGACGCTTCCTTCGTTCCGCCGGCGGGCGGGAAGCTGATCAGCGTTGTCTCCGGGTGTTATAATGAGGAGGACAATATCCGCGAATGTTATGAGCAGGTCCGGAAAGTCTTTGCCGGGATGGAGCGTTATCGCTACGAGCATATCTTCATCGACAACGCATCGAAGGACCGCACCGTCGCGATTTTGCGGGAGATCGCCGCGCAAGACAAAAACGTCAAGGTGATCGTCAATGCCCGTAATTTCGGCCACATTCGCTCCGGCTATCACGCCATGCTTCAAGCGTATGGCGACGCCGTGATCAGTATTGTTTCCGATTTGCAGGACCCGCCGGAATTGATCAGGGAATTCATCAAAAAATGGGAGGAAGGTTATCGTATCGTCGTCGCCGTCAAAAGAAACAGCGAGGAATCGCCTTTGCTTTTCGCCATCCGCAGGTTTTATTACGAGCTCGTCTACCGCCTGGCCGATATCGAACTGAACAAAAACACCACCGGATTCGGCCTCTATGATCGCCGTTTCGTGGACATTCTAAGGGAACTCGGCGATCCTTATCCCTATTTTCGCGGCCTCGTTTCCGAGGTTGGTTTTCCCTCGGCGAAAATCCCTTACGATCAGCCGGTGCGGAAACGGGGCATCACCAGCAATAATTTTTACCGCCTTTACGACATGGCGATGCTCGGCATCACCAATCACTCGAAAGTCCCGCTCCGCCTCGCCACCATGCTCGGTTTTGCCGTTTCCCTTCTCAGCCTTTTTGTGGCCATCGGCTACGTCGTCATGAAGCTGCTTTACTGGCAGGATTACAGCCTCGGGCTGGTGCCCCTCATCGCCGGCCTCTTCTTTTTGGGCTCCGTGCAGCTTTTCTTCATCGGAGTTTTGGGCGAATATATCGGTTCCATTCACACCCAGGTGCTGAAACGGCCCCTCGTCATCGAATTGGAACGAATCAACTTTGAACCCCGCGATCCAGTCTCTAAAAAATAACCATGAAAGTCGTCATCTTATGCGGTGGTCTCGGAACGCGCTTGCGCGAGGAGACCGAATTCCGGCCCAAGCCGATGGTCCCGGTTGGCAACCGGCCCATCCTCTGGCACATCATGAAATTTTACGCTCACCACGGCTTCAAGGAGTTCATTCTCTGTCTCGGTTACAAGGGCGAGGTGATCAAAGATTATTTTCGCAATTACCAATGGTTCAGCAACGATGTCACTCTGCGCCTCGGTCCGACGCCCAAAATCACCTATCACAGCCAGCACGATGAGGAGGACTGGCAGGTCACCCTGGTTGACACCGGCCAGAGCACCATGACCGGCGGACGCATCCGGCGCATTTTAAGCCATATCTCCGGCGACGAATTTCTTCTCACCTACGGCGACGGCGTTTGCAATGTCGATCTCAACGCGCTGATCAAGTTTCATCGCGGGTGCGGGGGCATCGCCACGCTCACCGCCGTGCGCCCCACGGGACGCTTCGGCGAACTCAGTCTTGAGGGCGATGCCGTCCACAGTTTTCGCGAGAAGCCGGACGACGGCGCCGGCTACATCAACGGCGGATTTTTCGTTCTTAACAAAAAAATCGGCGAGTATCTTTACGGCGACAGCGCCATTTTTGAATTCGACGCGCTGCCCAAGGTCGCCGAGGCGGGAAAACTTCACGCCTTCCGCCATGACGGTTTCTGGCAATGCATGGACAATCTCCGCGAGGTCGAGGTCCTCAACAAACTTTGGGAAAAAGGCGATGCGCCGTGGAAGGTGTGGTAGAGCTTTTGACGGATTTTTAGAAAACCTGAAGTCAATCCTTTAAGATTGGCTTTACTTCCAAAGACCTAACTATTAGAAGCCAAATATGTCATCGGTTCCCAGTAAAGTAGCGGATCGACTTATTGCCGGTATCAAGCGTTTTCAGCCGATTCTTTCCGATGCAAAAAAGCGCGACGCAGGAGAAGCCGATACGGTTACGATCATTATCGAAATGTTAGCGGACGTATTTGGGTACGACAAATTTTCAGAAATTACCGCCGAACATGCGATCAAAAGTCAATTTTGCGATCTTGCCATCAAATTAGATGGCACAGTCAGTACCCTTATCGAGGCGAAAGCAATCGGATTTGAACTAAAGGACAACCATGTTGTCCAAGCGGTGAATTATGCTGCAAATCAGGGAGTCGATTGGGTGATTCTGACGAATGGCATCTCTTGGCGCATTTATCATGTGACACTTTCCAAGACAGTTACTCAGGATAAAGTGGTCGATATTAATTTTCTTGAATTAAAACCGAAGGACGATTTTGAAAAACTTTATCTGTGGAGCAAGGAAGGCTGGAAGCGCACAGCTTTGGATGAATATGAAGCTCAGCAACAGGCCAGAAGCCCATTTTTAATAGCTGCAACCATCCTGTCTGAACCTATTCTTGAAGTAGTTCGTCGTCAGTTTAGAAAGGTGGCCAAGCTCAATAAAGTTTCTTCAGAAATCAGAATCGATCTGTCGCAGATAGAAGAAATTATCGCTCGGGATGTCTTGAAACGAGAAGTCCTTGAAGATCCGAAAGCTAACGATGCTCGCAAGAAGATTGAGAGGGCAGCCAAAGTCTCTCTCCATGAGACCGATGATAAGGATCAACCTGAAAAGTTGCCATTAGACAAGAAACCTTCCGATCAATCTGCAACTGTTGTCAGTCCAGAAAGTACCAAGGGGTAAGCCCGGGAGAGACGACAGGGACATTTTGCTAAAGCCGCGAATAAGCCTCGATTTGCTGGCGGGTGAAATCGGCCATGGCGGGCGGGCCGTTTTTTTTGCTCCGCGCGAAATAATCGTGGTACCACGCGACAGTCTGCGCGACCGTCTCCGCGAAATTCCAGCGCGGTTTCCAACCCAGCGTCGCCTGCGCCTTGTCGATGGCGAGGCTCAGCAATGGCGCTTCCTTGAGATGTTTTTCCTGATGGGCCTGTTCCCATTTGCCGGGCCAGTGGCGCAGAACTTCCTCGATCAGATCGCGGACGGTCCGGTTCGCCTCGGGATCGGGTCCAAAATTGAACGCCTGCGCGAAGCGGGCGATCTCCTCGGCCGATTTTTTGCGACGGGCCTCTTCGAGTTTCGCGCCGAGCAGCAGATAACCGCCCAGCGGTTCGAGCACATGCTGCCAGGGCCGGGTGAAGGCGGGATTGCGCACCTGCGCCGGCTGGCCCGCCGAGAGCGCCCGGATGCAATCGGGCACGAGCCGGTCCTCGGACCAATCCCCGCCGCCGATCACATTGCCCGCGCGGGCCGAGGCGAGCGCCACTTCCATGCCGTGGGAGAAAAACGAATCGCGGTAGCTGGCCACCACCAGTTCCGCCGCCGCCTTGCTCGCGCTATAGGGATCGTGGCCGCCGAGGGGATCGCTTTCCTTGAAATTGCGGGCGCGGCCATCGTTTTCGTAGCACTTGTCGGTCGTCACCACCACCACGGAACAGGGAAAGTTCGCCGCTCGCACCGCTTCCAGCACATGTGCCGTGCCGAGTGTGTTGGTGGCGAATGTCCGTTTCGGTTCGCGGTAGGAGACGCGCACCAGCGCCTGCGCGGCCAGGTGAAAAATGAACGCCGGTTTCAATTCGGCCATCCGCGCCTGTACATGCGCCACGTTGGTGATGTCGAGGATTTCATGTTCCAGCCGTTTTTCCAGGCTCAGGGCTTCGAAGAGCGAAGGCTTGAGCGGCGACAGCGCCCAGCCGTGCACCTCCGCGCCGAGGCCAAGGAGCCATTCGCAAAGCCACGCGCCTTTGAAACCGGTGTGTCCGGTCACCAGCACGCGCTGGCCGGCGTAGATGTTAAAATCGGATGACATCGTCAATGAAGATGGCTTTGCCGTGGCAAAGCGCGGGTCATTCCTATACAATAGTTTCCCTTTCTATGCCACATCCATGAATTCCCCCGACATTTCCGCCGACCAGCTCCGCGAAGAAATCCTGGGCTTGGTCGCCCGCTATTACGAAATTGCCCACGCGCCCAAGCCGTTTGTTCCCGGCCAGACGCGCATCCCCTACGCCGGGCGCGTTTACAACGACGAGGAGCTGCGTCTCGGTGTCGAGAGCGTTCTCCAGTTTTGGCTCACCGCCGGGCCGTTCGCCAATCGTTTCGAGAAACTGATGCGCGATTATTTCGGCAGCAACGCGGCTTACCTGGTCAATTCGGGTTCCTCGGCGAATTTGCTCATGATTGCCACGTTGTTAAGCCCGCAGATCAAGGACGGGCTGCGCCGCGGCGATGAAGTCATCACGCCGGCAGTCACGTTTCCCACCACGCTGACGCCGCTGGTGCAGAACGGGCTTGTGCCGGTTTTCGTCGATTGTCAGCCGGGCGTCTATGACATCGACGCCGCGCAGGTGGAAGCCGCCATCGGCCCGAAGACCCGGGCTATCTTCGTTCCCCACACGGTCGGCATTCCGTGCGATCTCGACACGCTGGTGACCGTCGCCGAAAAGCACAACCTATGGTTGCTTGAGGATGGCTGCGACGCGCTCGGCTCGACCTGGGACGGGAAGCTGGCCGGAACTTTCGGGGCGATGTCCTCCATCTCGTTTTATCCCGCGCATCACATGACGCTCGGCGAGGGCGGCATGGTGGTGGTCAACAAGGGCGGCGTGCGCAAGACGTGCCTCTCCGTGCGCGACTGGGGCCGCGATTGCTGGTGCGAGCCGGGCGTGAGCGACACGTGCGGCAAGCGGTTCGGCTGGCAGCTCGGCTCGCTTCCCTTCGGGTACGATCACAAGTACACCTATTCCAATCTCGGCTACAACCTCAAGGTCAGCGAAATGCAGGCCGCCATCGGTTGCGCACAGTTCGCCAAGCTCCCCTCCTTTATCGAGGCGCGCCGGAAAAATGCCGCCTGGTATTTTGAGCGGCTGAGGGCGTGGCAGGAACATCTCATCCTTCCCACGGTGCATCCCAAGGCCAATCCGTCCTGGTTCGGTTTTCCGATTACGCTGCGCCCCCACATCAACCGGCGCGACTTCATTCTTTGGCTGGAGGAGGCTAAAATCGAAACGCGGCTCGTCTTCGGCGGGAATATCCTCAGGCAACCCGGTTTTCAGGACATCCCGCGCCGGGTCCATGGCGAACTGGCCGGCACCGACGTCATCATGAACCAGACTCTTTTCATCGGCGTCTATCCCGGCCTGACCGGCGAGATGCTCGAATTCGTGAGCGACAGAATCGGGCAGTTCTTTGCGAAGAAGACAGGATAGCCGTTAAATTTCACCAAAAATTCCAAGCATTTTTTCATCGATCTCCGTTGTTGTCCCCCACAAGTCGCGACGCATGGCAGCGGCAGATTTAATGTAGTTTTCGCGGCTTGGATTTTAGAAAATTCTGCCATTGATTTTATGACTTCATCATTCGCAAAAGCGGAGCGCTTACAAACCAGCCCGCACCACCTCTCTTCGGAATTGAACGTCTGGAGATTTTTCAGTTTTGCTCACCACAGGCCCCAACCACCGCTATACTAGCTCAATTCCTCCTCCGTCAGCGCATTGACCAGCTTGAATTCCTCGAAGTGGAACTTGGGGTGGACGCGGAAGCTGAGCCGGCCCTGAAATTTGCGTTCGAGATCGATGAGAAGTTCCTCATCCTCCTTTTTGAGCCGGTCGAGAACTTCGGCGTTGAGCAGGACGCGGACTTCGCGCACGCCGGGATGGAGGCGCATGACGCGGGTGAGGGCCCGCTGAATTTCGACGCTCATGGTTTCGGGGCTTTTGATGATGCCCTTGCCTTTGCACGAGGGGCATTCCATATAGACGGCCCGGCTGATGCTTTCCTGCACGCGCTGGCGGGTCATTTCCATCAGGCCAAGCTGGGAGATGGGGAGAATGTGGGTGCGGGCCTTGTCGCGCTTGACCTGTTCCCGGAAGAAGGTGAAGACTTGCTTCTGGTCACGCGGATTGCGCATGTCGATAAAGTCGAGAACGATGAGGCCGCCGATGTTGCGCAGGCGCAATTGGCGCGCGATTTCCTGCGCCGCTTCGAGGTTGGTCTGGAGGATGGTTTTGTCCTGGTCTTTGCCGCCCTTGTTGCGCCCGGTGTTGACGTCGATGGCGACGAGGGCCTCGGTTTCGTCGATGACGAGATAGCCGCCGCAGGGGAGCCAGACCTGGCGCCGCAATGCCGAGTCGATTTGCTTGTCGACGTTGAAGCGCTCAAAGATGGGGACGGCTTCGGTGTAGTGTTTGATTTTGCGCTGGGAGCGCTTGGAGATGACGCCGACGAGTTCCTTCATGCGGTTGGCCGCCTCGAGATCGTCGACGACGATGCGGTCGACGTCGTCGGTGAGGAAGTCGCGCACGGTGCGTTCGATCAGGTCGGGTTCGGGCAGGAGAAGTTTGGGGGCGCGGGCGGTTTCGACATCCCCGGCGATGCGCTGCCATTGTTCGAGCAGGACGTGGAGATCGCGCACGAAGAAGCGGGCTTTCTGGCCCTCGCCGACGGTGCGGATGATGACGCCCATGCCTTCGGGCAGTTCGAGTTCCTGGAGGATGCGGCGCAGGCGCTGGCGTTCCTTGGGATCCTCGACTTTGCGCGAGATGCCACACTGATCGGAAAAGGGCATCAGGACGAGGTAGCGTCCAGCCAGGCTGATGTTGGTGGTGATGCGCGGGCCCTTGGTGCCGATGGAACCTTTGGTCACTTGGACGATGATTTCGGAACCGGGAGGATAGATTTTGGGAATATCGTTGGCGGTGATCCGTTTTTGACTTCTCTGCTTGCCGCTGTTGCGTTCGATGGTTTCGACCCCGTCGTCGAGCGCCAACGGCATGGCGTCCCAGTAGTGGAGAAAGGCGTTTTTGTCGAGGCCGATGTCGACGAACATGGCCTTGAGGCCGGGCTCGAGGTTTTTCACCTTGCCCTTGTAGATGCTGCCGGAGATCTGCCGATCGCTCTCGCGCTCGATGGAAAATTCCTCGAGCCGCCCGCCTTCGAGGAAGGCGACGCGCCGTTCGAGCCGTTCGCAGGAGATGACGATTTCTTTTTCTTCGCTTTTTTTCTTAAGGCCGAGGAAACCGCGTATTTTGTCTAAAATCATAAGTCAGTCTGTTCCGCGTTTGGGGGCGGAATTTCAAGTTGGGCGGCGGGAAGGGGAATGTCTTCATAACCGCTCGAAGTTCTTTCGGTGGACCCAAACACTCTGCACCAAGCCCATGGCCGCCAGGCACGCGAGCAGGAACGTGCCGCCGTAACTGATGAACGGCAGCGGTATTCCGGTGATCGGTACTACCTGGATGGTCATGCCGATGTTCACGAAAATATGCGTGAAAAGCATCGCCATGATCCCTACGGCCAATACGGCTCCAATTTTGTCTCGTGCGAACGCCGCCACCCACAAACACCACAGCAAAACGGTCCCTTCGCAAGTGATGAGCGCAGCTCCGCCGCGAAACCCTTCTTCTTCTCCGACCACGGAGAAGATCAAATCGTTGTAACTCGTGTTTTTGGGAAGATAACCGAGCACGTTCTGCGTGCCCTGCATCCATCCCTTCCCATTCAATCCGCCCGAGCCGATGGCGATCATCGATTGGTTGATCTGCCAGGCGGCGCCCTGTTTATCCGAAGCCGGATCGAAAAAAGTCTTGATCCGGTCGGCCTGGAAGGTCTTGAAGAAAGGAATCTTCGGCAAAGGCCAATTCTTGACCGAAACCCAGTAGTAGGCCATGTAACAGGCCACGGCGGCGAGAAGAATCGGCAACACGATGTAACGCAGGCGGGCGCCCGCCGCGAAAAGCATCGCAAAGCAGACCGGAAAAAAGACCAGCGAGGAACCAAAGGCCGGTTGCATTTTGATCAAAATGAAAGGAATGCCTGTGATCACAAAGGCGATTACCACGGTAGAGAAACGGTGGATCGCATGTTCGCGCAGATGCAGAAACCAGGCCATGGCGAGGATGTAAGCGATCTTGGCGAATTCGGCCGGTTCAAAACTCACGGGGCCGAGCTTGAGCCAGCTGTAAGCGCCGAAAACCTTGTGGCGCAACCCCGGCACGAAAACGCCGATCAGCATGGCCACGCCGAGAAAATAAAGGACCGGGGCGACCCGTACCAGCAGTTCGTACGGTATAAGGGCCAGCGCCAAGTAGAGGCAAAACCCGATGATGATGTAGACCCTCTGCGAACTGTAGGCGTCCTTGAGAGCGTCGTTGGTTAGTGTCGCGCTCATGATGATATAAATACTGGCGACGCACAGCGCGGCCAGGACAAGCAAAATCGGAAAAGAGGAGGCGATGCCGACAAATTTACGGAGTAAAGTGCGCATGGAGTGGCCGTACCGCCGCATCATAGCTGGTCGCAGCAAGGGGTGAAATAGTTGATTTCATAACATTCGATTCAGAATTTTAATGAGCATGTTTCGTGCTGGCGCCGGGATTTCCGATTGTGCTGGGGGGGATATCCCCCGCGGGCGCCGAGATATCGTCGGCTGACGGCGCCAGCGTGCTGCCATTCGAGGTATCCATGGCGGATGGGCTGGTATTGGTGTGCGTGTCGATTTCCGTTACGCCATTGAAGTTGCCGGCAACCGGTTGGAGAAATGAGGGAACCTCCGCGGCGCCGGCGTCCATGGCAAAGAGCCGCCGCATGATCTCCTGGGCGATGGGCGCCGTGGTGGTGCCGCCCCACGTGCCGCCCTCGACCAGAACACAGGTGACGTAGCGGGGCGCCTCGAACGGCCCGTAGCAGTAAAACCAACACTTGAGATCCCGGCGGACTCCTCCGTCGAGTTTGATGTAGGCTTGGGCCGTGCCGGTCTTGCCGGCCAGGCTGTAGCCAGGCACTTGCGCCAGCGTGCCGGTGCCTTCTTCGACGACTTCGCGCATCCCTTCCTGCACCGCTTTGAGGTCGGAAGGTTTGACGCCGAGGTTGCTGTAGACCTGCCCGGCGGGGATGTCGGCGATGGTCTCTCCTTTGTAGTTTTCTACGTGTGAGTAGATGCGCGGTTGATAAACGGTGCCGCCGTTGGCGACGGCACAGAGGAAGGTGGCCATTTGCAGGGGTGTGACCAACACAAAACCCTGGCCAATGGAGGTATTGGCCGTCTGCGCCTGGCTCCAGTGGTCGATGTTGTGGGTTTTTCTGAGCCAGGAGCGGTTCTCCTTCATCCACTCCGGCCCCGGAAGAATGCCGGCATCTTCGGCCGAGTCGCCCAGTAGGCCCCACTTGTGGCCGAATCCGGCCAGCTTGCCCATCGAATCGATGGCTTCGATGCCGGTACGAATGCCGTACTGATAGAAAAAGACGTCGCTGGAAACGCAAATGGCGTGAACGAGGCTCATGACGCCGGCATCGGTGCTGTCGGAGTTATGGAAGAGGTGGTCGTCGATCTGGATCGCGCCGGGGCAATCGAAAGGAGTATCGATCGTGACGTTGCCCGATTTCAAACCGGCCAGCGCGACCATGATCTTGTAGGTTGAGCCGGGAGCCAACGCATGGAGAACGCGGTTATAGAGCGGCGCGGTCGGGTCTTTGTTGAGGGCATCGAAATCTTTCGCGCTGATGCGTGGGATGAACTTGTTCGGATCGTAGCTGGGAATCGACGCCATGGCCAGGACGTCGCCGTTGCGGGGATCCATCACGATGGCCGCGCCGCGCCCGATCCCGGCATGGCGCAGCGCCGATTCGACAATGTACTGGATGCGGGCATCAATAGTGAGATAGACCGAATTGCCCATGGTCGGTGGCGTGAAAAGATTGTCGAGCCCCTTATCCTCGAAATAGTAGCCTTGGGCTGAAACGCGTTGGACCATGCTGCCGGGCTGGCCTTGCAACTGAGCATCCATGATCGCCTCAATACCCTGGCGGCCGACCGTTTCGTAGGGAGTGCCGTCGCTGGCCACGTATTCTTGCTGGTTGTCGGGCTTGCCGACGTAACCGAGAATGTGGGCCGCAAAATCCCCGTAGGTATATTGGCGCACCGGAATTTGGGAGATGCGAATGCCGGGTACGCCGAGATTGCGTTCGGCGAACTGGGCAACGGTGGCGAAATCGAGATCCGTCATGTAGTGGTAAGGCAGATCGCGGTCTTCGCGGAAGTGTTCGCGGATATCCTTTTCGTTGAGCGTAACGTTAAGGCCAAGGGTCTGGTTGATCGGCTCAATGCTCTCCTTAACGATGCGGACAATATCGACTTCGGACCTTTTGCGGCCATCCTTGCCGTCCGGCAAAGGGATCGTGGGAATGGCGCCCAGGCGTCCCCGCGAATCACGGTGGCTCTGGGGATAATTGCGCCGCAGATCATCGAGGTAAAGGTCGATGTCGAAGCTGGGCCGGTTTTCGGCCAGAGGCACACCATTGCGGTCGCAGATGACGCCGCGGACCGAGGCGATGCGCGCTTTGATGGTCGTTTGCTGCTCGAGACGCTGGCGGGCTGAGTCCGAATTGACGATCTGGACATTCCAGAGCCGGCTGAGAAGGACGCCCATGGCAGCAAAGATCAGCAACGCGAGAGCGCCCAGACGCCAGCCCGGCACACGGCTATCTTCTTCGATCATAAGAGAGGAGAGGGGGAAAAGGATGGAAAATCAATACTGGGAATGCCGGCGAGGGAATGCGTAGGCCGGTTTCCAGCCGCAGAGATGAGGCAAAAGACCGGCTAGGACGAAGAAAAAGGGATAGAGGACGAGATTTAACAGCGAAGCAAAAGTGATTTTGCTCCAGGCGGCCAGGGGCCAGTACCAGCGACCTAGTTCAATTTGCGTGACGAGGTAATCGGAAACAAGGTAGCCGAATGTTCCCACGAGAACAAATGCCAGGCGAAAAATCCAAAGCTGAGCCAGCGGCTTGTGGGCCTGCGTAATAATCAGGAGGGATAACAAACCCAGCAGTACGGAAGAAATACCCAGATGATGCGAGGAAAGGAGGTCAAGCGATAGGCCGAGGAAGCAGGCCAGCAACGGCGCGCGCTCATCGCCCAGCTCGAGGCTGGCATAGATCACCAGCAAAGGGATAAGCGCCGAACTGAAACCGAGGACATTGAGGACCGGGAAACTCACCGCCAGGATAACGGGCAGAACCATCTCAGCCAGTAGGGCGGCGATGCCGAGAATGAAAAAGTAAAAGACGATCAGCAAAGGCACGGCGGCGGGAGTGGATGAAAGAAATAACGGGAAACAGGAACCGACTCCATCTTAATCGCAAAAGGACTCCTTTTTCCAACGATTTTCCCGGGCGAGAGGATGTTTTCGGCATTAATTTTAAGAAAATTAAATCACAAATATCAAGTCACATGGTTTTTGATCCCTCTTGACGGATCGGCAGATAAAAAAAGACCGGGCAGTCACCCGGAAGTAATCTGCCCGGTCAGGGGAGGAGAATGAATGAACCTAACGGTAAAGTAGACACGGCAGGCCTCCTGATGTTCAAAAAATCGATTAATGTTTTTTCAAGCCCTTCCTGTTCGCGGGGCGATTTTCAAGACATTTCTCCTCTGAAAAAGAGGAGTTTTGGAAATGTTCAAAAAAATGCAAAAAAATTATTGACGGTTGGGTGACATTGCATAATCTCAGTCGCAACGAGTGCAGAAGCCAGCCGCTACAGAAGTGTACGGAAAAGGCGGCTGGCCTCACGAACCGACAAAGCCGGTTGCTTTCGAAGATAGGAAGCAGTTGGCCACGTCAACAACCAAGGAGACAGAGCGAATGAAAGCAATACTGAAAGCGTTTGGTGCGGTCGTCCTCTCGGGAGCCATGGCTCTGCCGGTGCTCGCTGATGACAGTGCCCCAGCCACAACTTCAACCAACGATTCCAAAGATGTTAAGGATCTTAAAAAGGTCGTCGAGGATCAGGGTATTAACTATGTTGAGACCGCTCAGAAGGGAATCACCCTTAGCGGCTACGTCGATACCAGCTACACGGAACAGTTCGGTGGCAAGGGAACTGCGTTTGGCTCTGGTCAAGCCCTTTTACATCAATTCGATGTCAATAACAACAGCTTCAATGTCAATGCGGTGAAGATCGCGTTGGAAAAGGCTCTCCCCAGCGATAACGTTTGGGCGGCTGGTTTCCGCATTGATACGATGTACGGCCAGGATGCGAAAATCCTCAGTGCTTCTGATCCTGTTCTCGGCTCGGCTGGTTCGAGCGTCTATCTCGAACAGGCTTTGGTGAAGGTCAACATCCCGGTTGGCAATGGATTGCAAATCTATATGGGTAAATTCGTGACCCTTCTCGGTTACGAAGTGATTGAAAGCCCGGCTAATCCCAACTTCAGCCGCGGTTTGCTCTTCACGAACGCGATTCCGTTGACCAACACCGGTATCTATGCCGACTACAAGTTCAACAGCACGCTTGAAGCCAAATTCGGTATTGTTGATGGCTGGAATCAGTCTGACAGCACGCCGAATGCATTTCCTCCTCCACACGTCGGGAACGGTACGGACTTGGCTAATGATTATCCTTTTGGTGGCAAGGCCATTACCGGACAGCTTGTTATCAACGCGCCCGGCGGTAATGCCAACATCACTCAGTCGTTCATCTACTCTCCCAGCGGCGAACCAGCCAACCCTGGTGCAATTTCTGGCACCTCCGCCGAGAGTTTCAGCGGTGCGCCTGATGACAAAGATAATGGTCCCGTGGTTGTCTATGACATTTGGGGCAATTGGAATCCGACCTTCGTTAAGGACAGTGCTCTGACGCTCGGCTTTAATGTCGACTTCGGTTACAATGGTGCCAGCGGTGCACCCGTTACGGAAATCTTTCCTGGCGGCACTATCGTCCCCGGTGCCGATGTTCAGGATTCGAATACGTGGTACGGTGTGGCCTTGTACAGCCAGTACAAGCTTAGCAAGCTTATCACCCTCGCCGCCCGCGGTGAGTACCTCCATGAGGATTCGGCTTTTAACCCGAAGTTCGGCGTTCCTGGTGTCAGTAATGACGACTTCTCCGAAACCCTCACGGCCTCATTCAATATCTGGGACAACCTCCTGACCCGTGTTGAATATCGCTATGACCATCTGACCAACGGTTCGACTGGTGCCTTTGGCGGTCCGAACAATGTGGCGACCTATACCAATCAGGACGAAGTTGCGGTGGAAGCCGTTTATTCGTTCTAATTGAGTCTGAATTAGTTCTTGAAAACCCCGGCTGCTGCAAAGCGCCGGGGTTTTCTATTGCAGGCAAATGCCATTGCCTTGGCCTTGGTTTACAGAGTAAACTCCGATGCCTCCTCGAACAGAAAATGAGTACAGATTGGGCGAATTGGAGCACCTGACGGTGACGAGATTCGCTCAGGCATGAAGAGGACAAAAGTCCTTGAGAGGGAACGGAAAAAGGCGCTTGTCTATGGCATGGTCCGTGCTAAGACGTAAGGCCCGTACTCGTTACGGGAGCAACTCTATCAGTCAACCTTATACGGAGAATTTTTCATGTCCCTGCGCAAGCTCGAGGCAATCATCAAACCTTTTAAATTGGAAGAAGTCAAAGAAGCCCTCACGGAATTAGGTATCGAAGGCCTTACCGTCAGTGAAGTCAAAGGTTTTGGCCGTCAGAAAGGCCACACGGAAATTTATCGCGGAAGCGAATATACCGTTGATTTCCTGCCCAAAGTGAAAATTGAAGTCGTTCTGCGCGAGGATCTAGTGCAGCGAGCGATCGAGACGGTGCAGAAGGCGGCCAAGACGGGCAAGATTGGCGACGGTAAGATTTTTATTCTGCCCATTGAGGAAGCCGTGAGAATTCGCACCGAAGAACGGGGTGAGAAGGCAGTTTAAGCTGAGGAGTCTTCAAGGCGGCGCCAAAAACCGTGACGGTAAGCAAAAATGCTTTGCTTGGAAAATGGAGAAGAATTAACCGTTAAATTTTTTTATTCACGCTGTTCGTTTAAGACGGCACTTAACCTAACCCTAAACCCCGGAGATAAAACCCATGCCAGACGTCCTTAAGCAGTTTATCAGAGCGAAGAGTGGTAAAGAAGTCATTGCATTTGCGAAAGATCACCAGGTTAAACTGGTCGATTTCAAATTTACCGACCTGCCCGGGACCTGGCAACACTTCACCACGACCCTGCCTGAGTTGACCGAGGATATTTTTACCGAGGGTCTCGGCTTTGACGGTTCTTCCATTCGCGGCTGGAAGGCGATTAATAACTCCGACATGCTGGTGATGCCCGATCCAACTACCGCTTTTATCGATCCCTACAATCTGGAACCGACGCTGAGCCTAACATGCACGATTTTTGATCCGATTACCAAGGAGACGTATAACCGCGATCCGCGCAGCATCGCCATCAGGGCCGAAAATTACCTCAAGAGCACCGGCATTGGCGACACGGCCTATTTCGGTCCGGAAGCGGAGTTCTTCATTTTCGATGATGTGCGTTACGACCTGAAGAGCAACGGCGCCTTCTATTCCATCGATTCGAACGAAGGTATCTGGAACACGGGTCGCGAGGAGTTCCCCAATACCGGCTATAAGATTCGCCATAAGGAAGGGTACTTTCCCGTGCCACCGACCGACACACAGCAGGATATTCGCAATGAAATCTGTCTTGTGCTTGAATCGCTCGGCGTCACCATCGAGCGGCATCACCATGAGGTTGCCACCGCCGGCCAGGCGGAGATCGACGTCCGGTTCAACACACTGCTGGGTGTGGCCGACGATATGACGCTCTACAAGTACGTCGTCAAGAACGTGGCCCGCAAACATGGCAAGACAGCCACATTTATGCCCAAACCGCTTTACGGCGACAATGGCTCCGGCATGCATACCCACCAATCGATCTGGAAGGATGGCAAGCCACTTTTCGCCGGCAACAAGTACGCCGGCCTGAGCGACGTGGCCTTGTTCTACATCGGTGGCATCATCAAACATGCCAAGGCGTTGACGGCGATCACCAACCCGACGACCAACAGTTTCAAGCGGCTGGTGCCTGGATTCGAAGCGCCCGTAAGCTTCGCCTACTCGGCGCGGAATCGTTCCGCAGCGATCCGTATTCCAACCTATTCGGCGAATCCAAAAGCCAAACGTATCGAGTTTCGCACACCGGACCCGGCGGCCAATCCCTATCTGGCCAACGCGGCCATGCTTCTGGCCGGGCTCGATGGCGTTCTCAACCGGATCAATCCGGGCGACCCACTTGATAAGAATCTCTATGAACTCCCACCGGAGGAATTGGCCAAAGTCCCGCAGGCGCCCGATTCCCTTCTTGGCGCGGTCGAGGCGCTGGAAAAGGACCACGAGTTTCTTCTCAAGGGCGATGTTTTCACCAAAGACGTGCTTGAGGTCCTCATCGAGCAGCGCAAGAAGGATTATGACACGCTGCGGCTCCGCCCGCACCCGATCGAGTTCTTCCTCTACTACGACGTGTAATCTATGCCTCTCTGGCGCGGGACGTGATCCCGCGCCGCCAGCCAAAACTCCTTGCTGAGACGGCGAGGGGTGGGATATTATTCGCGGCTCGTTTGAGAACGGGTCGTTAGCTCAATGGTAGAGCAGGCGCCTTTTAAGCACTTGGTTGTAGGTTCGAGTCCTACACGACCCACTTTTTACTGGGACGTGACTGGGCCGGACTCGTTATTAATGGTCTGCTAGTTCCCCTTGCTCTCCTGACAGCCATCTTGATGGGGGCATCTGATCGCGCGCGTATGGACAACCAATCCAGTTGCGCATCGGCATGAATACCGGTCC
>DATJMI010000123.1:0-29915 GCA_035508775.1 Methylacidiphilales bacterium | reverse complement strand
CCTACAGGCGCCCGCATCCTTCCGCGTAAGCGATGCAAAGGGCAAAAAAGGCGATGGAAACCGCGACGTAAATAACGTCGGTGCTTCCCGCCGCCAAAACGCCGGCGCCAGCCAGCACGGCCACGATGGTTCCTACAATGGTTTTTTCTTTCATGATTTGTTTTCTTCCATGGGTTAAAATCAGATCAACGCGGGAAGCGTGAAGAAAAACTCACTGCCCTTTCCTTCCGAACTATCAACTCCGATGCTTCCGCCGTGGGCGAGGACGATTTCCCGCGCGATGCTCAGGCCCAGACCGGCGCCCTCCCCGGCATTTTCAGAGGCGCGAAAGAATTTGTCGAAAATCCGGCGGCGCAGTTCCTTGGGCACGCCGGGCCCCTCATCCTTGATCGCAAACCGGACATTTTTGGCGCCTTCCCTTTTGGCCGAGAGTGTGATGGCGCCGCCCGGCGGGGAATATTTCACGGCGTTGGAAATGAAATTGGCGAAGACTTGATCGATGCGGACGCGGCTGATTTCCACGCGCGGAAGATGCGGTTCGATCTCCACCTTTAACTCGAGCCCGCGGGATACCACGAGTTCCTTTTCCTGCCCGGCCACTTCCTCAACCAGGGACTGGCAGGGAACGGTTTTTTTCTCGATCAAAGCGGCGCCGCCTTCAAAGCGGGCCAGGTCGAGCAAATCCTCGATCATATCGAACAAGCGGTCCGAGTTGTTCCGGGCCGCCAGGAGAAGTTCGGTTTGCTTGGGATTAAGCGGCCCGATTTTTTCCTCCAGGAGCAAATAAACCGCCATCTGCAAGCTGGTCAGCGGAGTTTTCAGTTCGTGGCTTACCGTGGCAATCAAGTCGGTCTTAACGTCATCGGCCACGCGGAAGCGGGTGACGTCCTGAAGCGCGACCACCACGCCAATGGGGCGCCCGCTTTCGTTGCGCATGGCCAGAAGGCGCGGCAGAAAGAACTTTTCGGCGCCGTTGACATTAACCGAAATGGCCTTGTCGAAGCTGGTGGGCTGAAAATCGGCGGCGCCATTCAAGCTTTGGCCGATCAAGGGCCACAGAGTTCCGAGAGAAGCGATATTCCCGCCGATTTGTTTAAGAAACTGTTCCGCCGCCGCGTTTTGCAGTTGGATTTCCTTCGCGGGTGAAAAAACCAGGATGGGATCGGGGAAGGCGCGCAAGGCGCTCTCGATGGTCTGTTGCGCCTGCAGGATTTTCTCCGTGGTGCTCTGCCGGTAGGCGCGAAGTCTGGCCGCCATTTTGTTGAACGTTTCAGCCAGCCGGCCGATTTCATCCTGCGATTGCACCGGCACATGCTGATCGAGATTGCCCTCGCCCAGTTGCCGGGCCGATTCGGTGAGATTTTGCACGGGTTGAAGAAGAGAACGGGCCAGCAGATAGGCGACGCCGGTGGTGACGATGAATCCGGCCAAGAGGGCTACGATCATATAGCCGGAGGCGGCGCCGCTTTGCCGCTTGGCCACGCTGTCGGCGTCGAGCATGTTTTGTTGATTGATCTCGAGAATTTTCCCGGCGGTCTCCTGGATGGCGGTAAAAGTGGGAAGCAGTCGGCTGGAATAGAGCGCGCGCCGGGCCGGGTCCGATGGCGGCAGGGCGAAAAATTTCGCCCCCGCGGCCGAGTATTGCGCGTAGAGTCGTTGAACTTGGTTTTCGAGATCGCCCTCGCCCGGCAACGTGATATTGCGCGACTCGAGATCCGAATTTTGTTCGAAAACCGGGGTGTATTGCTGAAAGAGCTGTTTTCCTTTTTCTTCCTCGCCGCCGAGCGCCAGAAGCAATCCGGCATCCATGCGTTCCGAGGCCTCCTTCATGTTCTGAGAGGCGACGACACTCCGATAATTTTCCCGGAGGATGACATCAATTGCGCCGCCAAGTTTTGAGAACAGAAAAATCGCGTAAACACCCACCGCCAAAAAGATGAGCAGGATGGGAGCGAGCCCCAGAAGCAGACGGCGACTCCATGTCATAGCTCCCTTCTTAGCTGCCGTTATGCCATGGCGGAATGGAGGCGGCCCAACCCTCTCAGGGTCAATCGGATGAAATCACCGCATCCAGGTGGCGTGGCCTTTTTAAGGCCCGTATGTTCGGGGAAAATAGCCGATTTTGGGAAAAGACCGGGGATTTTACCCGATACGATTTGAAGCTACTTCTGCTGGTTCTGTTTAGCTTCGTTTTGGAAATCGGAGAGAGGACGTCCTTGTATCAGTTGATTTCCAGTAGCATTTTGAACGTCAGACAGCGTGACAACATAGATTTGATTCGTAGACGGTGCCGATCCCAAAACGCGATAAAACCAATCGTTTGCTTGTTGCAGAGTGAATACCTGTGCCCGCGGTATCCCTCTTGCGTCTACACCGTCAGCAACATTCCATGCAACAAAGAATCTCCTGAATCCCATAACGAGATACTGCTTATGGGCAAGGTTCATTTCCGTAGTTATGTTTATCGTAATTTTCCCAATATGCCAGGGCGCTTCAGCACAGGTTTCTCGGAACATGGATAATGCAGTCTCAGAGCTAATGCCGTCTACGCGAGTCTGAACCCATAGCACGCGAGGACCAATCCGGTATAGCACAGAATCAGGGAATGCCTTGCAGACTTGAGGCAATACCGCGTGGGCGACTTCGTTGAACGTGTTGCAGCCCGTTAGGGGCAGGCAGAAAAAACCTAAGGCGGCCAATGCTGCTTTCTTTCTCATTGCTACTCAAAGTGCTCTGTCGAGTTTTGTTCGCGTTTTGGGACAGGATGATAGTTTCTACACGCTCGCCGGCTCAGGCTTCTGTTCGGTGGCAGGCTGCGGTGCGGATGCATCCACCGTTCCGGCATAAATCGGCCCAAACCAAGTGTCGACGAGACAGAGTCCAAATACCGCGCCAAAGGGAATCGTGTAGAAAAACGCGGTGGTGATCGCGTTGACCCCGACAATAAAAGCCGAGGCGATCAGGTAATCGGGACAGCCTTTGCGGAAAAGGCGGATGTTCTCGGGATAATTAAGCGCACAATCGAGAATGGAATGACCATCGAGCCACCGGCAGCAGGCGACACCACAAAAGGGAATGATAAAAAGCATAATCGGCGGAACAAACAGGCTCAACAGCGCGGGCGGTAAACCGAGAAGGCAGATGAAGATGCCGTAGATCGCGCCCATCCAAAGCGCGGCGGGCAGGAGAAGCGTGGTCATGGCCAGAATCAGCTTGACCGCGCCCTCCTTCGCGAAGACGCCCAAGCGGCTCCATCGCCAATCGGGAAGCTGGGCTCCCCGGCCGGTGCGCGCGCGGCGAAGAACCTCAAAGGTGAAGCCAAGCGGAAACCAGAAAGAGAGAACATTGAAGCCAAGAATCCACGGGAAAATATTCCGAATCCACGCGGGCCCCTGGCCCGAAAAATAGGCGGGAGCGAGCGCGACCAAAAACGGATTGATCAAAAGAAAACCGCCGAGCAGAACCTTGGCCAGCCAATGGCGGTCGGAAAAAATTTGGCGGAAGCCATCTTTCTGATCACAGAACCGAGGAACAATGCCGTGCCTTTTCATTTTTGAAGACATGAAAACTCGCGAAAAAAAGGATGTCCCGTCAAGGCAAAGATAGAGAATCAATTAGGCACAACAAAGGAGCAATTATCCATGACTGAGGAATGACCGGCTGTGGATCAAAGGGAATGGGCTTGCCAACTTCATATTTAGTCTGCTTGTATTATATTTTCATGGTTTAAGTTATGGCATTTTTTACCTTTTTATATGGAGGAAGTTTTCGATGGTTTTGGATCTTGGTCCTCTGGCTGGGCTTGGCCATGGCCGACTCGTTGCTCGCCCAGAATGCTCTCAGCGTTCAAGCTTCTCCAACAGCTGATACGAGCCAAATTCCTGTGGCGCCAATTGCGGCAACCACGACAGATACGAATACGAATCCCGCCCCGGTTCCAACTCCGACTCCAACCCCAGCTTCGCCAGTAGCGGCGCCCGCAAACGAACCGGCAACGAATGCGGAGCCGAAGCCAGTTGCGTCCCTGGCTCAGACAACTTTGCCGCCAGCGGCGGCCCCGCAACCCGCCTTGGCTTCCATTCCGGCTAGTCCGGCCATTTCCGTCTCCACCCAAAGTTCCGGCTTTCCTCTTGACGTGGTTCTGTTGGCGTTTGGCTCGCTGGGGGGATTCGTGCTTTATCAAACCGGCCTGACCCGGGCGAAGAATTGCGGCCATACCGCGACGCTTTTGCTGACGGGCATGTTTTTCGCCCTGATCGGTTATTGGGCGGGCGGATTCGCGGTGCAGTCGGGTGGCATCGGCGACAGCCACGCCGCGCTGGCCCAAACCTTGCCGGACAATGAACGTACCGGCCTGGACCATGAATTGGGCCTCATGGTGGCAGGGCATCATTGGGGATTGATGGGCAGTTCCGGTTTTTTCCTGATCACCGACGGCATCGGTCACAATGAAAATTCTTCGGATAGCCAGGGCGATACCGCCACGTTATTTCTCGCCGGGGCGGCGTTTTTGGTCCTTGCGGTCGCGGCGGCATTCGGTGCCGGGCTGGAGAGATCCCGGCTTCTCCCGATGGCCGCGGGGGCGTTTTTGACCGGGGCGATTCTTTATCCGTTGCTGGCGAATTGGATCTGGGGTGGCGGCTGGCTGGCAGAATTGGGACACGAGTTCAAACTCGGGCACGGTTTCGTAGACCAAGGCGGCGCGGTCGTGGCGCATGTTACGGCGGGAACGCTGGCGCTGGTAATCGCGATGATCCTGAAACCGCGTTACGGACGGATGGGGCGCGACCAAGTCTATCGTTCCATTCCGGGGCATAACATGCCTTTCGCTGTCCTGGGAACGAGTCTTTTGCTGGTGACTTTAACGATGGCGAACTCGTTTGACGGCGGCAGCCCCGGCCCTGTTCCGGAAATGGCCGCCATCAATACGCTGCTCGCCGCTTCCGGCGGATTCCTGGTTTCCTATCTGGCCTCGGGCCGGAAACGGGTGCTTCCCATGGTCTTGTGCCGGGGTTTGCTGGGCGGCGCGATATCGGTTTCCGCCGGAAGCATGCTGATCGACCCGTGGGCGGCGTTTATCATCGGAGCGGTGGCGGCACTGGTGATGTTCGGCGCGATGAACTGGCTCGACTGGCGGCGGATCGACGACCCGGCGGGGACGTGCGCGACGCACGGCGCGGCGGGCGCCTGGGGCGCGCTGGCGCTGGGATTTTTCGCCGACGGACACGCGGGCGGTTACAATGGCGTCGAAGGCCCGGTGCGCGGACTTTTCTTCGGCGGCGCCTGGCGCCAACTCGCGGCGCAGGCGATTGGCGTGGCAGCAGGATTTTTGATTATTTTCATTTTGGGCTTCATCTGCTTCGGGCTGATCCAGAAAATTCTCGGCATGCGGGCCGATCTGATCGAGGAAACCGACGGCCTCGATTGGCCGCAGACCGGCGCGCTTGGTTATCAGGCTGACATGGAGCTGGAGGAGCCGGCACCGCAGTCCAAATAGCCGGCATCCATCCGGCAAAAATTCCAAATCAGCCGCGACCAGCCGGAAGAGCGCTGCCAGAGGCTATCCGAAAAGTAAGCAAGGGTCGCGCCGGAAGGATTTTTGTCTTGGGGCAAGGAGCCGAGCGAGGAGCATAGCTGAAGTGCCGCGTGACGAGCGAGCGGCACAGCCCAAGGCAAAAGGACTTCGGCCCGGAGGGTGACGGCGAATTTTGGGTGCCGCGCACGGCAGACTTTTTACGGCGAAGCTTTTTTTTGCCGTCCGCAGGACCTCGTCGCTCGCGCCTCGATTCGGCCCAAATTCGACTCGCCACGCAACCCTTGCTTACTTTTCGGATAGCCTCTAACAAAAGCGGGATTACTTATGGCCGCCGAAACCACCACCGCGCCGAAAACCTACCTGAAGGGCTGGTTTGTCCCGAATGACATCGACGGTTTTTTCGGCCTATTTGTCGACAACTTGTGCCAGTTGGTCGTCATCGTGGGATTGTGCCCGCCGCTGGCGGGGCTGCCGGAACAACTGGTGGTGGGGCGCATTCTCCCGGGCATTGCGGTGTCGCTGGTGGCGGGGAATCTCTTTTACGCCTGGCAAGCCCGGAGGCTGTCGCGCCAGACCGGACGGCCGGTCACGGCGCTGCCTTTCGGCGTGAATACGGTAAGCCTGTTCGCGTTTATCTTTTTTATTCTCGGGCCGGTCTATCGCGAGACCCATGACGCCGATCTGGCGTGGAGAGTCTCCCTGGTGGCCGGATTTCTCGGCGGCGTGGTCGAGATCGCGACTTCTTTCTTCGGCGCGTGGGTGCGTCGGAATACACCGAGGGCGGCGCTTCTCTCGGCACTGGCGGGCGTGGGCATCACGTTCATCGCCATGCCGTTTATTTTTCGGATTTTCAACATGCCGCTGGTGGCGGTTTTCCCGGCGTTGCTGGTTTTGATCGGTTACGCGGGCCGGGTGCGCTGGCCGTTCGGCTTGCCGACCGGGTTCATCGCGGTGGTGGCGGGAACAGCGACAGCGTGGCTGCTGCGCGGTTTTCATTTTTTCCCGGCACCGGAGTGGCCGAAGACGGCGCTCCATTTTTATTTTCCCGTGCCGGTGGCGGGCGGAATTTTCACGCTGCTGACCGATAGCCGCGTCTGGAATTATGCGTCGGTCTTCGTGCCGATGGCGGTGTTGAACGTGATCGGCTCGATGATGAATCTCGAGAGCGCCGAGGCCGCGGGCGACAAGTTCGATACCCGCTCCTCGCTGCTGGTCAACGGCGCGAGCGCGGTGGGGGGGGTCTTTTTCGGCAACCCCTTCGCGCCGACCATTTATATCGGGCATCCGGGGTGGAAGGCACTGGGCGCGCAGACCGGTTACTCGGTGCTCAACGCGCTCGCCATCACCGCCATCTGCCTCACCGGCGCGATGCCGTTCGTGCTCTGGTTCATGCCGCTGGAGGTGACACTCGGCATTCTGCTTTGGATCGGGCTAATCATCACGGCGCAGGCGTTTCAGGAAGTGCCGAAGGCGCACGCGCTCGCGGTAGCCATCGGATTCATTCCATCGTTGGCCGCCTGGGGCGAGCTGTTGATTGAGACCACCCTGAACAAGGCGGCGCCCGGTTATTCCCTCCAACAGGCGGCGGCCCAGTTCAGCCCGGACATTTTCTTCGCCGGTATGCTGAGCCTGGCGCAGGGCTTCATGCTGATTTCCATTTTATTCAGCGCGATTGTCGCGAAGGTGATCGACCGGAATTGGCGCGCAGCGGCGGTCTGGTGCCTGGCCGGCGCGGCGGCGTCCGCTTTGGGAATCATTCACGCCTTCGTTTTCACGCCGGATGGCGGTTACGCGCCCGCGCTGACCTGGACCGGTTTCAGCAGCACCATGCCATCGGGCGCCGATTTTGCTTTGGCCTATGTGCTGGCGGCCATTTTGTTGTTCGCGATGGATGTGTTCAAGCCGACGGAATTTGAACACTGATTTCGCCGCGCCAATAAGGGCCAATCGCGGCGCGGATGCACGGGATAATCATGTTTTCCTCAATCCATTTTTCAACCTTGGGCTGGCTGGCGGTGACGGGCGGCGCGTTGGCAATCGGATTGAACAAGGGCGGCCTGACCGGGTTGGGAGTCTTGCCGATTCTCCTCTTTGCCGTCGTTTTTCCGGCGCGGGAATCGACCGGTTTTGTGCTGCCGCTTTTGGTGGTGGGTGATCTTTGCGCCATCGGCGTTTACCGGCGGGTGGTCATCTGGAAAGTCTTTTGGACTCTGCTCCTGCCGGCCCTGGCCGGGGTGGCGCTGGGATACACGCTGATGGGCCGGATTTCGGAACGGGCCTTCGGGCCGCTTATCGGCTGGATCATCCTCGGGCTGATCGCGGTGCAATTGGCGCGGAGCTGGTTGGGCAGAAAATTGGATTCCATTTTCGAATCGCGCGAATTCGGTCTAGCCATGGGCGTGCTGGCGGGGATGACGACGATGATCGCGAACGCGGCAGGGCCGGTGGCGAATCTCTATTTCCTCTCCGTGCGCCTGCCGAAGTGGAATCTGATTGGAACGTCGGCCTGGTTTTTCTTCGTCATCAATCTGTGGAAAATTCCGTTCAGCGCACGGCTGGGTCTGACCAACGCCTATTCCTTGTCGTTGGGACTGTGGCTGGCGCCGCTGGTCATTCTCGGCTTTTTCGGCGGGCGGTTCCTGGCGGCCAAGATGCCGCAGAAAATCTTCGACACTTTTTTGCTCATCTGTACCGGAATCGGAGCAGTGCGGCTAGTCTGGCCGGTGGGGTAATGGAAGAATCGAAGAGTTGAGAAAAGAACCGACTTGGAGCATGGTTAAGAGGATATGGAGAAGGTCCAGATCGTTCGCTATGCGTTGATGCAGATCGTAACGGTGATTTATGGAGTGTGGTCATGCGCAGTCTCGGTAAAATTGGGCAAGCCTTTAGTTGAGATGGGTACCCCAATGTCGCCTATTTATTGGGGCGCCTCTTTTTACTGCGATTATGGATTCAGCCTATTTGTGATTATTCTCGTGTGGGCGATCTTTGTTTCTTATCACTCCTTTTTTTCAACGGAAGGAATTATCGACGAGCGGTGGTTGACCTGGTCGGGAATGGCACTTTTTCTCGCGCTCTTTATTCTGAGTTCTTTTCTTGCCTTTGGAGCTGGGGCGGCAGCAACCTTCACCCCCACACGTCCCCTTACCGGTTCCCGCTAGCCTCCTTTATGCCCCTCCGCCGCGCGCCAACGCTGAATCTGCCGAATCAACTCACCGTTCTGCGGTTGGGAATGTGCGGATTTTTCCTCATTTCGATGTCCTTCTCCTGGCCTTACGCGGCGACGGCGGCGCTGCTAATTTTCGCTCTGGCGAGTCTGACCGACTGGATGGACGGCGCGATTGCGCGCTCCCGAAATCTGGTCACCGATTTGGGCAAGCTCCTCGATCCGCTGGCGGATAAGGTTTTGGTCACCGCGGCGCTGATCAGCCTGGTGGAGCGGCATGTGGCGCCGATGTGGATGGTGGTCGTCATCATGACCCGGGAATTTTTGATTATGGGGCTGCGGCAGATCGCGGCGCTGAAGCACAAGGTGATGGCGGCGGAGCGGATGGGAAAGCATAAGACGATTTCGCAAATCGTGGCGATCCTGGTGTCGTTGGCGGCGCTGAGCCTGGGGGAATTCGGCTGGCAGGATATGGGGCTGGCGCGGCTGCTTACCGCGGCGCAACCGTTGTTCTACTGGATTGCGCTGGTGATCACGGTGGTCTCGGGAGCAATTTATTTTTGGAAAAATTCGGCGATTCTCCAGGAAACGATGGCGGATGCGCCGGAGGCCCCGCCTAGCGCGAAGCCCGAGCCGACGCCGGAACCCGCTCCGGTGGCTGAGACGGCTCCGGCCACGGCCAACGCGACGGCCTTCAAGGAATGGGAAGCGATTGTGGAAGCGCTCGGACAAGGCGCGCAAATTATTCTGCTGCGCAAAGGCGGAATCGCGGAGGGGCGCGCGGGTTTTCAGGCGAAGCATGGGAAGTTCTGGCTCTTCCCGACGCGGTACCACCAACAATGGGAAAAAACGAAACCGGAATTGCGGCGTTACGCCGCCGGGACGGAGGAGATGAAGGATATTGTCCTGCAATATTTCGCGGAAGTCACCGACACGGTCTACCTCTCGTCCTGGGAACAGGTGGCGCGTTTGGATGACGCCCATTTCTGGGGCGAGGAGATTTTGCGCGAGCGTTTCGGTTACCGGGACCGGCCCGGGATGGGGGAGGGTCTGCATCTGCTGATCGTGCGGGTTTCGCGGATCAACCTGCCGCACCGGCTGGCGCCGTCACCGGCCTATGACGGATGCAAGTCGTGGATTGAAGTGCCGGTGGACTGGTCGCGCGATATCGCCGTGCCGGTGGTGCAGGTGGAGGAATTCGCGACGCGGCGCAGCCGTATCCTGGCGGCGATTGCGGCCCTGCCGGCGTCCGCCGCCGGGGCAACCGCATGAGCGCGCTGGTTTTTCTCGCCCCGGGCTTCGAGGAGATCGAAGGCATTACCGTGATCGACGTGTTGCGCCGTGCGGAGATCGAGACGGTGACGGCGGGACTGGAACCGGGACCAATTGTAGCGGCGCGAAAGACGAAACATTTTCCCGACCTGCTTCTAAACGAGGTCGATCCCGCGCGCGAATTTGAGATCGTGGTCCTGCCGGGGGGCGCGGAAGGAGCGAAACGCCTGGCGGAAAGTTCTCTCGTGCGCACTTGGCTTTCGCGGCAGCGGGAACGCGGGCAATGGGTGGCGGCGATTTGCGCGGCGCCCATGGCGCTATTGGCCCATGGCTGGCTCAAGCCGGAGCAGAAGCTGGTGAGTCATCCCACGGTGCAGGCACAATTTCCGCCCAACCAGATGCGGCCGAACGAGCGGGTGGTGGTGGACGGCAAGCTGATTACGAGCCTGGCGGCGGGCAGCGCGATGGAATTTTCGTTTGCCATTGTGCGCTGCCTGCGCGGGAATGAGGCTGTAGCCAAAGTGAATCAAGGCGTGCTCGCCGTGGTCTGAAAATGGCGCCGGATGACGGACGCCATCACCGTCCGCGGGCCAGAAGACGTTCCGCCTCATCCAAGGCTTCCTGGGCGCCTTTGACGTCGCCGAGTTCATGTTTGACGGCGCCGAGGTTGTGCCAGGCGCGCGCCAGTTCGGGGTCGAGCTCGACGGCCTGTTCGTAATGGCGGCGGGCCTGGTCGATTTCACCCAGTTGCTGATGGGCGACCCCGGCATCGAGCCAGATCACGGCCCGCTCGGGAGTGAAGGTCAGCGCCTTTTCGTAAGCATGAATAGCCTCGGAATATTGGCCGTGTTCGTAGAGATGGAAGGCCATTTCATTCCACGCCATTGAGGGCAGTTCGGTTTCGCCGGGAGGTGTGGCGGCGCGCTCGCAGATTGCGAGAGCGGCGGCGATGCGGTGCGTGCGGGCGAGGACCATGGCCAGATAGTGACCGGCCAGCGGATAGCCAGGCTGCCATTCGAGCACCTGCCGGAAAGCGCGTTCGGCTTCTTCCATGCGGCCCTGCTGAAAGTAAATCGAGCCGAGCTTGAAATAAGGCTCTGCATAATCGGACTTAAAATTAAGGGCGCGATGGCAGCACCGTTCGGCCTCTGCCAACTGATCGAGAGCGCAGAGCGAACCGGCCAGATTGTCCCAAGCGCGGGCATAATCGGGCTTGAGACCGACGGCGCGGTTGAGGCTGTCGACCGATTCCTGGAATTCGCCGAGCTGAAATTGCAGGGCGCCGAGGTTGCACCAAATTTTGGACTGTTCGGGGTCGATCTCAATGGCATGGCGGTAGGATTCGAGGGCGGGGCGCAACATGCCTTCTTCCTGCTGGATCATGCCGCCGTTGAACCAGGCCTGGAGATTCTGGGGATTGAGTTCGCGGGCGCGTTCGTAGGCCATGAGCGCATGGTTGCTGTCGTGATTATTTTGGAAGGCGAGGCCGAGATGAAACCAGACTTCGCTCAGCTGCTCCTTGGGCGTCGGTCCGGTTTCGAGCTTGCGCAGATGCCTTTCGGCTTCGTTGAGGTCGCCGGCATCGATCAATTCAAAAATATCCTCGATCCGGATATCGGGCGGATGAGCCTCGGGTTTCGGCGGAGCCGGTTTTTCAGGCGGAGTGATCGCATGGAGAGACCGGTCAATTTCCTCAATCAAAGCCAGGACAAAATCGGAACGGGCGGCCACGTCGTGCTGGGGCGGGGCCTGTTCGAGGTTGACAGTGGGCCGGACGACGATGTCCTGGGCTTCGAGAGTGGCAAGAAGCAGAGTGATGTGGCCTTCCAGAAATTCAAGCCATTGGGCGGGCGCGATGGAACGAGGCACGCGCATGGGCCGCGGGGCCGTTTCGCAGACTTCCGCCGTGCGGTTGAGGAGACGCGACATGGCTTCGTCGAGTTTTTTCTGCGTTTCCGGCCAATTTGTTTCGGCGAGAATGTTCTGGTCCACCTGAATGCGGCCGCGGTCCACCGAGAGACGGCCGCTGCGTTTGATTAAGGCGGCGACGCTGGGCCGGTGATACGTGGGGCTTTTGACGCCCATCGACTCAGGGGAGATCACCAATTCGAGGGCGGGAGCGGGCGCCTTTTCGGGTTCTTTTTCCTGGTGACGGCCCGCCAGACGTTTTAGGGCTTCCGAAATCTTCTGATCGAGCTGGCCATCGTCGGTGCAAAAAGCGTCCGCCTGCTCATAGAGAGTTTGGGCGGCCTGGGGCAGGTTAAAATCTTCCTCGAGCTGAAAACCGAAGCGATAGAGAAGCGCCGAGGAATGAGGGTCATGGGCGAGTTTGACCAGGACATCCTTCTGGCGCATCGTCAGCGGAACGGTCAGCACAGCGAGGGATGGAAGCGGCTCCTTGTTGCCGGTAAAACGCTGCTTGTCCTTGGCCGCTTCATGTTCCTCTTTGACCTTTTGGCGGCGCTGATTCCAGATTTGTTCAATCGCGGCGACGATGACCTGGAGAGTCTGGAGGGTGTCGACCGATTTTTGATCGAAGCAGAGAATAAGCAATTGGCGCCAGTGGCGCATTTCCGCCGGATCGCGCTCGATCTTGCCCAAAATATCTTGAGCGGCCTGGGTGGTAAAATTCATAAGAAACACAAACGCAGGCGGAAGCCGGGATCAATTCTCCAAATAAAAGCGGAATGGCATCGTGAATCTAGAGAAAGCTGCATTCAAGCAAGAGCAAAAAAGACCATTTTTATTTTCTTGGCACGACGAGCAACAACGATGCGGTTTGTCTTCTTTTGAAAATACATCTCGAAAGCATGCTTGACCGCAGAGGCCACGGCAAGAACGTACAATTTAAGATTAAAAAACAATGCAATGCGCTAACATGAAATGGCTTAGAATGAATTAGCCTCAAAGATTCAGGCTTTGGGCCTGATCTTTTGACTGATCAACGGATCTTTATTAGGTCCTAATTCGAGGCATTGATTTGTTTCAACCAGACGTAGGTAACATAACTCAAAAAAATTATAGCGATAATGACAAGAACCGGAATATAGGCGCTAAAGAATCCAGACCAATAGGCGCCAACAGCAATGCCTAGGAGGAACATGCCCCATTTAAACAAACCACCCTCCCACCATTGCAGCGTAAAGCTCTTAAATATATTCACTTTTCGCTCCAACCCCCACAGTCGCACGGACCGATGCGGTCGGCAAGAAGGGTTGGGGGCATTCGGACGTGGTTACCCCTCCATTTTGCCCGCGCGCACCGCGTCCTTGGCTAATTTCAAGATAGCTTCTATCGTAGCAGCCCATGTCCGATGTTCTCACTCCGATGATGCAGCAATATCATCGGCTCAAACGTGAAGTGCCGCCCGATGCGCTGCTTCTTTTCCGGTTGGGTGATTTTTACGAGATGTTTTTTGGCGACGCGGAAATTGGGGCGCGTCTGCTGGATCTGACCCTGACGCAGCGCCAGGGGACGCCGATGTGCGGAATGCCCTATCATGCGGCCGAGGGCTACATTGCGCAACTGCTCAAAGCGGGACGGCGCGTGGCCATCTGTGATCAGATGGAAGCCCCCAAGCCGGGGCAAGTCGTGCGGCGGGAGGTGACGCAAATCCTCTCGCCCGGCAGCGTGCTCGACGCGGGGCAACTCGAGCCCAAGCGGAATAATTTCCTAGCCTCGGTGGCACCGGTAGCATCGGGCTTTGGAGTGGCGGCGCTCGACCTGACCACGGGAGAATTTTTCGCGGGAGATTTCTCCACCCCGGAAGCGTTGCGGGATGCGCTGGGACGGCTGAATCCGGCCGAAGTGGTGGTGGCGCAAGGACAGCGGATCGATCTCGAAACTTCGGCGCTTTCAAGCGGGGAGCGGCTCGGTTACCTGCTCGTCGAACACGATGCGTGGAGTTTTTCCGCCGACGCCGCGGAGCATACGCTGCGGGACCATTTTAAAACCGCGTCGCTCGATGGATTCGGATTGGCCGGCGCGACGGAAGGGAAGGAGGAGCGTGGCGCCCTCTGCGCGGCGGGCGGACTATTGCACTATCTGGGCCATGAATTGCGGCGGTCGCTGGGACATATCCACAGTCTGCGGATCTGGCAGCGGGAAGATATCCTCGCTCTGGACGCGGCGACGCGGCGCAATCTGGAGTTGATCGAACCGCTCCGCGCCGGCGCAGGTCAGACGACGCTTTTGTCCGCGGTGGACCGGACCATGACCGCGGGCGGCGGGCGGCTTTTGCGTCAGTGGTTAGTTGCGCCATTGCGAAATCTCGCGGAAATCAGGTCGCGACAGACCATTGTGGCCTGGGCGCGCGTGGAACAGCAGGAGCGAGGCGTGTTGCAGGAACGGCTTCGGCAAGTGCGGGACGTGGAACGCCTGGTGGCGCGACTGGCGCAAGGGAGCGGAAACGCGCGGGATTTGATCGCGTTGCGGGTCTCGCTCGAACAACTGCCAACATTGCGCGGGGCTCTGGAGAAACACGCGGTTCCTGCCTTGCGGGCCCTGGGCGAAAAAATTACACCGCTGCCGGAACTGGCGGACCTTTACGCGCGGGCGCTGGCAGAAGATCCGCCCATCGTATTGAAAGAGGGCGGCTTGATCCGCGCCGGTTACAACGCAGCGCTGGATGAGTTGCGGGCCGCTTCCGTCGAGGGGCAAGGCTGGCTGGCCGATTTGCAACGGCGCGAGCAGGAACGGACAGGCATCAAGTCTCTCAAGGTGCGTTACAACCAGGTTTTCGGCTATTACATCGAAGTGAGCGCGGCGAATCTCGGGGCGGTGCCGTCCAATTATACCCGCAAACAAACGCTGGCCAACGCAGAGCGGTTTGTGACATCGGAGTTGAAAGACATGGAAGCGAAGATCCTCGGCGCGCAAGAGCGGTCGCGGCAGCTCGAATACGAACTTTTCCTCGACCTGCGCGTCGCCGCCATGCCTCATTTGCGCACCATCCAGGAAACGGCGCGCGCGCTGCACGAGATCGACGTGTTGCTGGGCTGGGGCGCGCTGGCGCAGGAGCGTGATTACGTCGCCCCGGAAGTGAACGAAGGCGGATTACTTTTGTTTGAGGAGGCTCGCCATCCGGTGTTGGAGCAACTTCCCGCCAGCGAGAAATTCGTGCCCAACGACACGCGGCTGGATACCGAAACGGAACGGCTGATCATTCTGACCGGACCAAATATGGCCGGCAAGAGCACTTACATCCGGCAGGTGGCCGTGCTGGCGCTGTTGGCGCATTGCGGCTGTTTCGTTCCGGCGCGGCGCGCGGTGGTCGGTTTGCTGGACCGGATTTTCACGAGGGTCGGCGCCAGCGATGATCTTGGGCGCGGCCAGAGCACCTTCATGGTCGAAATGAATGAAACGGCCAACATCCTCAACCACGCGACCGGCCGCAGCTTGGTGATTCTCGATGAGATTGGACGCGGAACCAGCACGTTCGACGGGCTGAGCATCGCCTGGTCGGTGGCGGAATATCTCAACATCACGCTACGGACACGAACGCTTTTCGCGACTCATTATCACGAACTCACCGAACTCGCGCGCCTGCTCCCCGCGACGAAAAATTACAACGTGGCCGTGCGGGAATGGGGAGAACAGATCGTTTTTCTGCGCAAAATCGTACCGGGCGGCGCCGACAAAAGTTATGGCATCCAGGTGGCGCGTTTGGCCGGACTGCCCGCGCCGGTGCTCAAGCGCGCGAAGGAGATCTTGCGCGAACTGGAAGAGGAACAGCTCGATAATGCCGGCCAGCCGCGGTTGGCCAAGGCAAAGCAGAAGAAGGAACGGGCGAGAGAGGTTTTGAGGGAACTTGACCTTTTTGACCGCCCGGCAGAAGCATGATTAAAAAGCGGCAATATTCGCGCTTGCGCTTTTTACGCATTTAGTGTTAATTTCTTCGCATGAAACAAATCCTTGCTCTTGCCCTGCTTATGGCATTTCCCGCGATCATTGCCCGCGCCGATATTTCCATGCCGGTAAAGGATAATTTTTATGACAAGATGGGCCGGGGTTTGGAAGACATTGTTTTGTCGCCATCGGAAATGGTTGACTCCCAATACACCATGCTTGACACCGAAGGCGATTCCGTTGCTTTCTTCAAGGGCTTCATCGTGCAGGGCGTTTCGCGAATGGTCATGGATATCGGCCAGGGCGTATTCGAAGTTGTCACCTCTCCTTTCCCAACCAATAACGGTTCTTATCGCTCGCAGAAATTGCCGCCCTACGATTCGATGGTGGTCAATGACGCTCCCCCCGGCGATTTGAAAAATTGGTACTAAGTTGCCACCAGCTCCAGGCAATTTAAGAGGGGAAGTTCCATTAACTTGAACGCTGAAACCAAGGCTATTGCCATGCCGTCGCGCGGCGCCTTGGCCAATGTGGTGATCGAGAAAGTGATTTTTGGCGGCGACGGTCTGTCGCGTTCCAGCCAGGGCTTCGTTATTTTCGTGCCCTTTTCGGCGGAAGGCGACCGGCTCCGCGTCCGGATCACGGAGCGGAAGACCAATCATGCGCGCGCGGAGATCGAGGAAGTTCTTTCTCCTGGTCCGGCGCGCGAAGAGGCACCGTGTCCCTACTACGGGCGTTGCGGTGGCTGTCAATACCAGCATCTGGCTTACGCGGAGGAATGCCGATTGAAGGAAAACCAGGTGCGCGAAGCTTTCGCGCGCGTCGGCAAGATGCCGGAAGCGAATGTCTTGCCGCTCATTGCATCGCCCACCCCTTATGGCTACCGCAACCGGATCACCGTCCACGCCGAAGGGGGGCGGATCGGTTTTCACGGCGTGAATGGGCACGACATCGTCGATATCCGCGCCTGCATGCTGGTGCGGGAGGAAGTGAACGCGGAACTGGCACGGCTCCGGTCGGGGCAGGTGAGTGACGGGCACTACTCGATTCGCGACGCCACCGCGCCGCAAAGCGGATTTTTCCAGGCCAATCACGATTTGCATGAAACCTTGCGCCAGCTTGTCGCCGGGGCGCTGCCCGAACGGGGCACGGCGCTGCTGGAGGGGTATTGCGGCGGCGGCTTTTTCACCACCACCGTCGCGGACCGGTTCCAGCGGGTGATCGCGATCGATAACGATCCGCGCGCCTTGCGCGATGCGCGGCGGCTCAACCTGGCCAACGTCGATTGGCGCCAGGCGGAAGCCGAACTTGTTTTGCCGGAGGAATTGCGCGACGACGCGGATGGCGATATCTCGGTCCTGCTCGATCCCCCGCGCGAGGGCTTGCCGATGCGGCTGACGGAAGCCCTTTGCCGTCACCCGGCGCCGCACCTCGTTTACGTTTCGTGCGATCCGGCCACGCTGGCGCGCGACGCGCAGATTTTGGCAAAGACTTACCGGCTGGTTTCGGTGCAACCGATCGACCTTTTTCCGCGCACGGCGCAGATTGAATGTATCAGCGTCTGGCGCCGCCGGAATGAGGCTTAAGCAGAGCGCCTCCGTCATCCGGCGCGCGATAGTCCCTCGACAAGCCCGCGTCGGCAGGCCATGTTGTTATCTGTAACCGGATATGACGTGGAATTGGCGCAGATCTAACCCGCAATACATTGGGTTATGGGTTCTGTTTTTGCTGGTATTTCCGGCTGTATGCATGCGAGCAGCCGATGATTCTTCGCTGCCGGGCGGGGATACCGGGACGGGCGAATTAAAAATCGAAGTGGCGACGGACGACGGCGGTCCGGTAGTCAGGCTCTATTCGAACATTCTGGTTACCTTTGAAAACACGTCGGACAATGACATGGTGCTTAATCTCGGCATGATGCTGGGGAACAAGCTACGTCCGACCGCTCTGACCCTGCAAGTAACGAAATCCGATGGAACCGTGCAAAAGTTTCCCTATGTATTCCCGGAAGGTGGAGTCGGGGCGGGTGTGCAGACGTTCCTCGTTCCGCTTCCGGCCGGCGCCGCATACAAAATACCTTGTCCGGTCAAGTGGTTCATCTCCGACGATTTTAAGAGAGTGACGGAGCTTCCGCCGGGTTCGTATACAATGAGCATTCTTTTTGTGGGAAAAGCGGGTACGGGCGAAACCGGAGCGCCCGCTTGTTGGACCGGGACGGTGAAATCGGATGATATTCCAATCAAGATTCCGAAGGGGGTATAGGCATTTTCAGGGTTTGCCTCAAAAACTCGCCGGCAACAGTCGTTCCTGGCATCCGGCCAGATATCTTGCCTGGCAGCAACATCAGAATAGTGAAATTACAAGCCATGCATCATTACTTTTGAGATCGGCTTTTTGTTCAGGGCGGGTCTCATCATTCACTCCGCATCATCTCCGGATCGATTCCAACCGAGCGGCACCACGCGGCGTAAGCGGCGGGAGCGATTTCCGAGGGCTTGATCTCGCTGCGCCCTCCCCAAAAGACGTTGGTGTAATTGAAAGGCAAGCCAATCTGCCGCAGATGATCGTCGATGGCCGCTTTGTGGGCGCGGACCAGATCGCGGTCGCTCCCGTGCGCGACGGCCATGATGTTGACGTGGTTGAATGCCGGCCCGCCTTCGCGCCAGTAACAATGGGTGAGAATGTGGTGACGTCCGATCTCCCGGCCCGCTTCGATTTCGCGGCCCGGTGGCACAGCCCAATGGAAGAGCGCGTTGAAGCGGGTGACCCGCTCGCCGGTTGCAATCGGTTTGACGTGCTCGAGAAAGGTGGAAAAGCGCCCGATGACTTTCCGTTCATCGAGGCTCCCGGCCACGTCGAAGAAAATGGACAGCGGCAGGTCGGCCTCCCGGGCGCGCGCCTCCCAGAGATTTTCGGCGATTTCCTCCTCCGCCAATTCGCGCTTGAGCGCCATGAGGACGCGCCACTCCAGCTCGCTCAATTTCACTTCGCGCACGGCATGCATCTCCGCGTGGGTGTCCGATTTCGCGCCCGGCTCCATCGACTGACGGCGGACATGGCCAACGCCGAGCGCGAAGATGCCGCGGGCGGGCATGAGCCGGTAATAGTTGCCGCCCACTTGGCCGAGCAAAAAGTCGGCGTGCCTGGTCATCGAAAAACCGTGTGGCACCTTGAGTGTGGTCCAGAGCCGGTATTGCGAGCCGCTGGCCGGGGTGTCGGTCGAACGGACGACGACATGGCCGGAAAAGGGATCGCGCCGAAACATGAAATCGAACGCGGCGTCGAGGCGCTCCGGCGGAACTTCCCACGCCACGAGCGCACCGGGCGCGAGATCGGTCGCCATCAGCGTTTGGCGCACCCGGCGGATGGTACCGGCGCGGAGCATGGCGCGGAGGCGTTCGATGACGAGATCGACCGGCAAACCGCAGCCGCGGGCGATCTCGCGCATCGGGTCGCGGACAAAACCGGCGATGCGGTCTTCGGAGATAGCAAGAATGCGGGCGTTGATCTCGTCGGTGTGGCTGACGGCGGTGGCGGGCATGGGCGGAGTTTCAAAATTGTCCGAAAAACAGCCATGGGTCACGCCGAAAGAGCTTTTGGGCATCATCACCTAACTTTGTTCTGAAGTCGCCGCGCGACGGCCTCAGCTCCGGCCAGATTTTCCCGATCTTGATTGTTGCCGGGATCCAATTGCGCGGCTTGCTGGAATTGGGCGAGCGCATGCTCCACATCCCCCTTTTTGAAGAGGGCGACGCCGAGATTTTCATGGGCATCGGCGTAATGGGGATCGATCTCCAGCGCCCTTTGGCATTGGGTAATCGCGCCATCCAGTTCCCCTTTTTGCAAGAGCGTCCAGGCGAGATTATTGTGGCTATCAGGAAAATTGGAATTAAGTGTCAGCGCTTTCTGATACACCGAGATCGCTTCATCCAGCCGTCCCGCCCGTCCCAGTGCCAGGCCATAATTATTATACGCGATCACAGAAAAGGGGCTGACGCGAAGTGTGTCTGCCCAAAGCGAAAGATCGTTGGTGAAGACCTCCTCACGCGCCAGGGTAAGGAGCGTGAGGGGCAAGAGAGCGGCCAACGCCGCGCCGGTGGCCAGCCAAAATCGGAATCGTGATTTCAGAGTCATCAGAAGCAGAGCCAAAAGTTGCGCCGCGACTCCCGTCAGCGGCAAATAATAGAAGCGGTCGGCCAGCGCGCGGTGAAGAGGCATGAAATTGGAAACAGTCGCCAGCCCCAACCAGTAGATGGCCACACCCATGGCGCCGAGACGGCTTTTCATGGCCAGCCATCCCTGTAACAAAATCACCACCACAAGAACCGGCCAAGCCACGCTGACCCCCATTCCATCCAGGTTTTGCAGCGTGTAATCGGCAGAGAAGCCGGCCGGCCAAAGCAGCTTGCCCATCATGAAGACCCAGAGGCGCGGCTGGAGTAAAAAGACCTGGGATAACGATCCGCCGAGATAGCCCAAAGGAGCTTGGCCGGGTGCGGCCAGGAGAAATCGCGTGGCCAGAAAGGCCGCTGTGGCCGACGCCGCGGCGCCTAAAAACAAAAGCCACGGTACTTTTGCCTCTTGCCGGCGAAACAAGAACCAATAGATGATGAGCAGGAGCGCCGCCGCGATTCCCGACTCTTTGCAACTCACCGCAAGGAAAGAACAGAGCGTGCCCACGCCGCCGGCCCCAACGGCAATCCCGAAATGATCCACGCGAAAAACGGTGGCCGCAAGCAAGGCCAGCAAAGTGAAGAAGGTCACCAAAAGATCGGAACTGAAATTGATTCCGGAGACGGGTTCCACCGCAATCGGATGCAAAGCGAAAATCAAAGTGACTGCTCCGATGGCTATTTCTGTTCTCAGGATGTTGTGTTCCGCAAGCCAGGACAGTTCGGCGATGGCCAACCGGCGCAAGAAGACAAAGAGTAACGCGGCATTGGCTGCATGGAGAAGATTGCTGCCCAGGTGATAACCCCACGGATCTTTGCCCCAGAAGGCGGCATTGAGCATGAGGTAAAGAATTTGTCCCGGGCGGTCGGCCAACATGAGATTCATGCCCAGCACCTTCAGTGACAGTACCGCCGGCAGGTTGGACAGAGAGGTGATGAATCCTTCCTGGAGAATTTCGATGCGCGCGTCGTAAACAAAATCGGATTTTAGTGAAGGCCAGTAGGCCAGAAAAGTCACTGCCACCAGGGACAGGAGCGCCCAAAAACTTCCCGGAAAAATGATCGTAGGACCAATCGGTTTCTTCGTATTGACGCGTTTTTCCATACGTCATGCTCCGAACTTTACAAGAATGACCTTCCTCCGATTTTTTTGCCAACTGAATGATCCTCTTCCTCATTCTTTGCGATGAAATAAGGAAGAATAATGGAGGAAATAAGCTTGACTGTTCATGGCTCAATCGGATTATTTAGAATAAATATTATTTTGTTTATCTAATTTATTTATTGTTTATGGATTGGCAGTTAACAAGTTTGTACATTCTCTTAACAAGGAGATTTTTGCCCCTCGTTGCCCGAAGCCTCGTGCTTGGCGCTTGTTGGCCCGCGTTCAATGGCAGTGTTCACGGCCAGACCGAAACGGTTTTATACAGCTTTGAGGGTGAAGGTGTTCCTTATGATGGACAATATCCTATTGCAGGTTTGATTCAGGGTTCGGATGGAAATTTTTACGGAACAGCATCGAAGGGAGGCACCGCCGATGAGGGCATCGTCTTTAAGATGACGCCGCAGGGTGCGATAACGATTCTACACAATTTTGGCGATGGCAGTGTCCCTCACGATGGAATTTATCCCGCCGATGTCTTGCTTCAGGGGCCGGATGGAAATTTTTACGGAACGACGAAATGGGGCGGTTCCGGTTCGAGTGTAACCAGCACATGGCCGGGTGATGGCACGGTTTTTAAGATAACGCCGCAGGGCACAGAGACCATCCTGCATAATTTTGGTGATGGTAGTGTCCCCAATGACGGAGTACTGCCCTATGCGGCCTTGATTCAGGGATCGAATGGAAATTTCTACGGAACAACAACTGGGGGAGGTTCCGCCGGTTACGGCACAGTCTTTGAGATAACGCCACAGGGTGCGGTGACAATTCTGCACAGCTTTTATGACGGCAGCGTCCCCGGCGACGGAATGGATCCGGGCGCATCCTTGGTTAAGGGTTGGGATGGAAATTTCTATGGAACCACATGGGGCGGTTTCACGGTCTATAATACGCCCGTTTATAGCACGATCTTCAAAATGACACCCCAGGGAGTGATGACGCTTTTATACAGCTTTAGCTCCAATTCCATACCCCCGCCAACACCCATGGCCTCCCTGATCCAAGGCTCCGATGGAAATTTTTATGGAACCACGCAGGATGGCGGCTCAACCACTGAGGGTACGGTCTTTAAAGTAACGTCTCAGGGGGTGATGACCGTTTTGCACACCTTTGGCGATGGCAGCGTCTCTCACGATGGAGCGGAGCCTTTTGAACCTTTGCTTCAGGGATCGGATGGAAATTTCTATGGAACAACGTTCTATGGTGGTGCAAGTAGCGATGGCATTGATTTCAAAATAACGCCGCAAGGAACGTTGACAATTTTACACACCTTTGGAACCGGGAGTGATGGAATATATCCTTCCGAAAATCTGATCGAAGGCTCCGACGGGAATCTCTATGGCGTAACCTACTTTGGTGGTTCTCTTGATAGAGGTACCATCTACAAACTTTCACTGGGTTTCTCCCCCTTCCTGACTTTCAGCCAGTGGGAGGCGCTCTACTTCGACGCCGAACAACTGGGCGATCCCTGCATCAGCGGGCTAACGGCCACGCCGCAAAATGATCAGACCTCGAATTTGCTCAAGTACTTCATCGGCATCGATCCCTCCGTGCCGATGAGTTCTTCCAGCATCGCGGCCCTGCCCACCGGCACGGTGACCAACATTAAAGGAACATCTTATCTCGCTTTCACCTATCGGCAAAATCCGCGCATAACCGGCGTGCAGGTCCAGGTCCAAACCTCCACCGATTTGCAGACATGGCAAACGGTGACGCCCGGCATCGGCCAATACTTACCTTCCGATCCGGTCACGGGCGATCCCATTATCCAGGTTGGCGTCAATACGGCGGGACTCAATGCAGAGTTCATTCGTTTGAATCTCACCTACACGCCGCCTCCACCACCACCGTCTCCGCCTCCGCCGCCTCCGCCGCCTCCGCCACCTCCGCCGCCGCCGCCGCCTCCGCCGCCTCCGCCGCCTCCGCCGCCTCCGCCAGGCCGCCGAGAGGGCGGCGGATAGTCTGGCAGATTCGACGGCTGTTTTTTCACGGCTTAATCGGTTTGTTGCCAAAGATGATTTTCGCAGGACAATGCTTGGGCTTATCGCGGCAGCACTTGGCGTGGAGGCAAAATCGGATTATATATGAGTATGCCGTTGCCGAGTGGTCACACTCATCGCCTTCCTGCCGTGGAAAAGGGGCGCGAGCCTGATGTGACAGCGGAAGCGACTCGCCAAGCGGCTCTTTTTGTTCCTCAAGACACTTTCTTCTGGGGTGTGGCGACCTCCGGTTACCAGGCCGAGGGTGGTTACAATGGTCCCGGTGAACCGCTCAATAATTGGGCCTGGGCGGAGAGTCAGGGTGACGTCGTGCCTTCGGGCCGGACCGCCGATTTTTGGAATCTGGCCCACGAAGATTTTCAACGGTGCCAGGATATGGGTCTCAACGCCTTTCGCATGAGCGTCGAATGGTCGCGGATACAACCGGTGACTTCGCTGGGTTCACCGGAAGGTCTCGGCCCGGGAGAGAAACCGCCGCCTTTTGATGAGCGGGCGCTTTATAGCTATGCGCAACGGATCGCCGATTGTCGCGCCCATGGACTTGAGCCAATCATTACGCTGCACCATTTCGTTTATCCGGCCTGGTTGGGGATTGATGCCTGGCTCAAGTCGGAAACGATTGATTTTTTCCTCACCTTTGCCGAGCACACGCTGAAATATTTTCTTCGCAGCTTGCCGCACGATTTCGGCTGTCCGCCGCCGCGCTGGTTCATCACGCTTAACGAGCCGAATCTGCAGGCGTTCAACCACTATCTCTATCGTATTTTTCCCGGCGGGCGTCCCGTCGGCCTCGAACCTACCGTGCAATGTTTGGTCCATCTTCTCGAAGCGCATGTGCGAGCCTATCGCCTGATTCACTCTCTCTACGAAGGCTCGGGTGTGGCTCCGATGGTCAGTTTCAACAATTATTCGAGCGATCTTTACTGGAGTGATACCGCGATGCTTGATCTCGTCTTCGCGCCCCAGCGCCGGGTGCCACGCCAGACGGTCAGTGATGACTTGATTGAACGAGCTCAGGCCTTTGACGAGCGGTTCAATGCGGCGAAGCTTTTCCCGATGCACGGGCCGCGTTATTTTTTGGGTCAGTGGCTCAAAAGATTTCATCACGGCATCGCCCGGCAGGGATTTAAAATGCCATGCTGGAACCGGCTGATCTCTCTGTTGTACGAGGAGGCCAAGGCGCCGCTGGATTACATCGCCTTCGACTATTACGACCCCTTTATCGCCCATGCGCTCCGCTGGCCCACTTGGCACGATTTCGATTGCCGCAAGCGTTCTTTCCGCGACTGGGTACTCGAGACGATGGCCAGCAAGTGGTGGGATTGGCATATGCTGCCGGAAGGACTGGCCTTTTTCGTCAAGCACCTTGGGCGTTATGGGCTGCCGCTGCTTATCGCCGAAAACGGCATGGCCTTACGGCGCCTGCCCGATAACCGGCCTTTCCAGCGCAAGGATAATCTGGCGCGCAGCCAGTATCTGCGCGAGCACATCCGCGTCGTGACCCGCCTGGTGGAACGGGGCCAGCCGCTGATCGGCTATCTCCATTGGTCGCTTTTCGACAATTACGAGTGGGGTTCCTTCGCGCCTCGCTTCGGCCTCTTCTCGATCGATTACACAGTTTATCCCACCCGCCATGCCGTCGATGTAACCGGCGACAATCCCTCCGCCACTTACGCGCAGGAAATCCGCGATGCCCGGATGCATCTGGCCGAGGCCGAACGGCGCGCGGGAAAAAAAACAACCTCCGGGAAACAGGACAACGCGGTCAAGCCTGATGCCGGCGCTGGCGCGTCTCTTGCTTCTCCTACAGAAGAATCGAACATTACGTCGCCTAAAAGGGTCTAAATTCCATGATTTCACCTCGCGTTCTGACCGGCGGAGATTTGGCCACCAATGGCTATTTGCTGGAAGGAAAGGATGGGGTGATTTGCTTCGATGCGCCGGAGGGAATGGCACGCGAATTAATGCGTAACGAAGTCAAGCCGGTCGCGCTTTTACTGACCCATGGCCATTTCGACCATATGTGGGATTCGGTCTTGATCCAGGAAGATTACCATTGTCCGATTTATGTCCATCCCGCCGACGCAGAGATGGTCACCGACACCTCCTATGTGAAGATGTTCGGCGTGGTTCCACCGATTCGCGCGCCTTCCCATGTTGAGGCTTTTAACATTCCCGACCAAGGCTCGGCGAAATTCGTCTGCGCCGGCGAGGAATTCCAGCTTTTTCATATTCCCGGCCATTCTCCGGGAAGCGTGGTGTTTTATCATCCCGGCTGGGGTGTGCTCATTAGCGGCGACACCCTGTTCTGCGGCGGGGTTGGGCGATGGGACTTGCCCGGCGGTTCCCGGACGGCGCTGCTCCAGGGTTTGCGCAAGCACTTGCTCCCGCTGCCGGCGGAAACGCGCGTTTATGCCGGGCATGGCCCTCGCACGACCATTGGCCACGAGCGGGAGACCAATCCTTACCTCGACATAGTCTAGAGGTTGCCCGAAAAGTGGGCATAGGTCGCGCCGAAAGGATTTTTGCCCTGGGGCCGAGGCGGCCTGACTGTGAGCCGCTTTACCTCAGTCTTGGGAGGCCGGTAGGGCATTCGTTTTGCTCTGTTTACCCCGCGCCATCTTTCTTAAACGGGAACAGTTAGTGCTTTCAGGAGGTCCATGCTCCACCGCAAGGACTTCATCATTGAAAACCTTGGCCCGGCCGAATTTCTCTCTCCTTTACAGCGCATGCGCCATGAAGCGGACGCCGAGTTCATTTTTGATGATTATCACCGGGTTCTCTTTGATTATTCATTCGAAAAGGTCCAGGCGGCGATGCAGAACGGAGACGGTCCCGCCACCATCGAACGGGCCGGTCCACGCGAACGCCTTTTTTTCAACCCCGCGCGCACCATCTGCGCCATCGTAACCTGCGGCGGATTGTGCCCCGGCCTCAACGATGTCATCCGGGGCATCGTCATGACTCTCAATTATAGCTACGGGGTGCGTTCCATCTACGGCATTCCTTACGGTTACGAAGGTTTTATTCCGCGCTACGGCCATATGCCGGTCAATCTGACGCCCGATTTTGTCAGCACCCTTCACACCGATGGCGGTTCCGTCCTGGGCAGTTCGCGCGGTCCGCAATCGAAAGCCGAAATCGTGGACCATCTCGGGGAACTCCGGGTTAATATTCTTTTCGTCATTGGCGGCGACGGCACATTGCGCGGCGCGCACGAAATCGCCGCGGAAATTGCAAATCGTGGGCTAAAAATCGGAATCATCGGCATTCCCAAGACCATCGACAATGATCTTGAGTATCTGGACCAGAGCTTTGGCTTCGAAACCGCCTTTGCCGAGGCGGTCCGCTCCGTCCGTTGCGCCCACAGCGAAGCGAAGGGTTATCCCAACGGCGTCGGTTTGGTCAAGCTGATGGGCCGCGAATCGGGTTTCATCGCCGCGTTCGCGGCCCTGGCCGATAACAGCGTCAATTATGTGCTGATTCCCGAAGTGCCATTCCATCTTGAGGGCAAACATGGCCTCCTCAAATGCCTGGAGGACCGGCTTTCCGGCCGGGGCCACGCCGTGATTGCCGTGGCCGAAGGAGCGGGACAGCATCTGCTCGAGGTTGATGCGACGCAGAAAGACGCCTCCGGCAACGCGCGTTTCGGCGACATTGGCCCTTTTCTGAAAAAGCAGATTGAAGCCCATTTTCGCGCGATTCGCCGGGAGATTAACATTAAGTACATCGATCCGAGCTATGTCATCCGCAGCGTGCCCGCTTCGCCCCAAGACGCCATCTACTGCCTGCGCCTGGCCCAGAACGCCGTCCATGCCGGCATGGCGGGCAAGACCAGTATGGTCGTGGGCCGGTGGCACGGCCACTATGTTCATCTGCCGATCGGGGTTGTCACCGTCCGGCGGCGGAAGGTGAATCCTCAGGGAGATTTGTGGCTTTCCGTTCTCGAAGCCACCGGCCAGCCGGCCGAATTTAAATAAACCACCCCACCCAAGGAGCAAGTCATGGCCGATAAAACCCAAAAAGTCGCCGAAAATGTGCCCGGCAAATGGTACGTCGACGAAACCTGCGTTCCCTGCCAGACCTGTCTGGTCGAAGCGCCCGAGTTGCTGAAATTCAACGACGATGAAACCAAGGTCTATTTCTTTAAGCAACCTTCCACCCCGGAGGAGGAGGACGCCGCACAGCGCGCCCTGGATGTCTGTCCCGCCGGTTCCATCGGCAACGATGGCGAATAATCAGCCGGTTTTTTGCGGGTCAATTTTGCGCCGCTTGCAGCCCAGACTCCAAATCGACTGCTTCGACCTCCAGTGGCGTTCCGGCCCGTTCGATCTGTTGTTTCACCGCCGCGATAACGGCATCGGGCTCGATGATTCGCATGCATTCATGCTCATAATCACACCGGGTGCGTTGCCAGCAAGGCGAGCAAACCGTCCGGCCCACGATGTTTTCGTTGGCCCGGTAACCGGAAACCGCCGGGTCTTCCCTGCCGCCATAGACGATGACGGAACGGGTGTCCACGGCCCGGGCCAAATGCATAAGAAAGCCTGCCTGTCCGAGAAATACCTTCGCGCCGGCGAGGAGAGCCGCCGATTCCCGCAATGTTGACTTGCCTCGCAAATCAAACGCGCCGCGGATGGGAGGATCGTCCGCCAGTCCGAGTTGAATCCACTGTACCATCCCGCGGGTTTCATCAACGACTTTCTGGTAACGCTCTGTGGGCCATCGTTTGTTGGCCATGGTGGCCAGGCCGGTCGAATGGATCACCGCTTGACAGGGATAAAGGCGTCCCTTTTCCTTTTCGCGCGCCGTTAAATAAAAATAGGTGCGCACATCAATGGTTCCCTTCATCGAGAGCATGCGGCACATGATCTCAAGAAAGTGGCCCGGCGGCGTGATATCCTTGTCGGTGAGAGAATCATACTTTCCATACTGAGGCACGAGGCAGCTATAGCCCCAGCGCCGCAAACGGCCGATGGCGGGATAGCCAAAATTGTAAACCGCCGTTACATCCGGGTTGTGTTCGAAAAGGGACGGGTACTGGGAAAACATGACGATTTTGCCGGCGCCGCGTTTCTTCAATTCGCGGGCCACCGTCGCGCAAAGCAGGTCGTCTCCCAGCCCATACCCGAAAAAAATGATGTGTTCGGGGCGGCCCGTTAAAAGATATTGAGACCGGGCCGCACACCGGGAGATCCAATCATTCCAACTCATGGCACAAAGGCGCTTTCACGTTGACGAGGCTTGGGGGGGGGCATAGCCTACAAAGAACAATGCAGCCGCCGGCACAAGTGGCAAAGGTATTTTCGAAAATACCGGCAGTTCCGTTTGCAGGTGTCATGGACAAAGCCGAGGACAAAAAGAATGGATGAAAATAGCGGGGAAGGATGCCGCCGTTAGCATTCGTTTCATTCAGCCCGCCCCATGTCTCTCAGCGATCCGCTCTATCTCGCTTTTCTGGGAGCGGTCTTTTTTCTCTATTATCTTTTCGCGCCGGGAATGCCGCGCCGCGTGCTGCTTTTGGCGGCGAGTTATTTTTTTTATTTCGAATTATCCCGCTTCTGCATCCTGGTTTTATGGTTGGTAACCCTGGTTACTTACTTGGGCGCGCTGGGCCTGCGTCCGAGGGAAGAGGAAGGACGCAGGTTTCGGTTCTTCGTTCTCGTTGCCACCGTGGCCCTGATCCCGCTGCTGGTTTTTAAATATTTGGGTGCTTTGCTTGGCTTGGGAGGCGAGGCCATTCCGCTGGTTCATTCGATGCAAGCCGGCCTTTCCTCGCTGACCATGCCGATCGGCATTTCGTTCTTCACTTTCGCCGCTCTCGGCTACCTTATCGATGTCTATCTGGAAGTGGCCGAGCCGGAGCAGGATTTCGGGCGTGTGGCCCTTTTCCTCGCCTTTTTTCCGGTGATCACCGCTGGTCCAATTGAGCGAGCCGGTTCTTTCATGTCCCAATTCGGGCTAACGGCAAAATTCTCTTCCGCGCGTGCGCTTTCGGGTCTGCGCCTGATTTTTATCGGCCTGATGTTGAAACTGTTGTTCGCCGAGGTGCTGCAAAAGCCGGCCGATTCCGTCTTTATCGCGCCTGGGAATTGTCTCCCCATCGAGCAGCTTTTCGGCCTGATTTTTTATGTTTTTTACCTCTACGCCGATTTTGCCGGCTACACCTTGATCGCCATTGGCAGCGCGAACCTGTTCGGTCTGGACGTGAGGCCGAATTTTCATCAGCCCTTTCTCAGCGCGACCGTGGCCGATTTTTGGCGCAACTGGCACATCTCCCTTTCTTCCTGGGTGCGCGACTACATCTTTGCGCCCCTGCGGACCCATTGGCGGCGATATCCCAAGCTGGGCATGGCCGCAGCCTTGGGCCTTGCGTTTTTGATCATCGGGGCCTGGCATGGCGCCAAATGGGGTTATCTGATTTTTGGCGCCATGCATGGATTGCTCGTCATTGGTTCCACTTTTACGCTGGCGGGGCGCGACGCCTTTTGGAAGACGGCCGGGATACCGGCCCAACTGATCCAGGCGTCGCGAATGATCCTGACGTTTATTCTGGTGGCGCTCACCTTTGTCGCTTTTCGTGCTAATTGCGTGCGCGATGCGATGGTGATGTACCAAGGCATCTTTTCCCTGGAACTAGTCCGTGAATTTGCCAGTGGAGCGGAACATCTGTTTTTTCACCGGGACGAGCCGCTTCATTTTATTTCCGAGTTCCGGTTGAGAGACTGGGGACGGATACTCGTTCTCATTTTTGGCGATA
>DATJMI010000122.1:0-23756 GCA_035508775.1 Methylacidiphilales bacterium | reverse complement strand
ATTCGCCGTCACCCTCTGGGCCGAAGCCTTTTTGCCTTGGAGCTTTGTCGCTCGCTCCTCACGTAGCACTTCGGCTAGGGTCGTCGCTCGGCTCCTTGCTCCAAGGCAAAAATCCTTTCGGTGGGACCCACGCCTACTTTTCGGATAGCCTCTAGACGGAAAATGTCTATTGGGATATCACCGCCGATCTGAATGCAAATACTCGGGACGAGATACCGGCGGTTTCTCCACCGGCTATAAAATTGATTATGTTTCGGGAAAGGCGGCACCGCGCCTTCCAGACATCAGCGGAAGATTTCCAGGTATCGCAGTCTCTTATTTTTCCCATTACACCAGCTTTGCCCGTAACGATGGTTTGGCCGATGGCGTGGCAACCAATTTTATAGCTCCAACTTTCGCTCCCGGCGGCATGACATATCACCAGCTCGCTCCCGACGGCCCGGTATCTCCCTGAATTAATCTCCAAAAAATTCCGTTAATTCCGTCCAAAATCAATTTCCAGATTCCTGCCAGACATAACGCCGCAGCAAGACGACGGCGGCGCAGGTGAGCGGCACGGCGACGATGGGGCCGAGCAATCCCGGCAGCAGCATGCTCCAAAACAAGATGCCCAGAATGATGGCGAGCGGATGAAGTCCGGTGCTATGGCTCTGCACGCGCGGGGTGATGAACATCGACTCGCATAGTTGCACCGTCGCGAACACGGCGAGGACCAACACGGGTTTCAACCATTGCCAGGTGGGATCTCCATGCGCGGAAAGAAAGGCGAGCAAAAGCGCCGGGAGGATGCTTATGATGATCCCGAGAAACGGCACAATGCTCAGCGCGCCGGCTACCAGGCCCAACACGAGCCAGTAGGGGACGTTGATAAGAAACAGCCCGATGATGGTCAGCGCGCCGTTGCAGGCGGCGACGATGATCTGACCCCGGAAATAGTTGACCAAAATCTGATTGATTTCGGCGAGGACCGAAATGACTTCATCGCGCAACCAAGCCCGCCGTAGCGGAACGAATTCTTTCCACTGGGCGGAGATGCGGTCCTGATCGGCCAGGAAATAATAGACGTAGATGGGGACGAAACCAAAGCCGAGGATGAATCCGAAAGCGTGTCCCACCGGCGCCAGGGCCGCGTAGGCGAAGTTGGCGGCGTTGCGGGAGACTTCCTGGATCAATCCGGGCAAATTGGCGTCGAGCCAGGTTTGGGCGGCGGGCTGGCCCTGGAGGCTGTCGTTGAGGCTTTTGGCGACGTTGCTCAGGTTGAGGGGCAATGTCATAAAGAAATCGCGCGTTTGCCACCACAGCGGCGGAAGAAGAAACGCCCAGAAAAAGAGGAACCCGAGGACGAACAGGATGCAGACCAGAAGGGTCGCCGCACCACGCCGCAAACCACGCCTTTGCAGAAATCCGACGAATGGATCGAGGACCAGGGCTACGATTATTGCCAGCCCCAGCGGCAGCAGGATTGGATAGGACCAGCTCAGAAAAGCGATAAAACCGAGGAAAACCAGCCCGGCCACGCCGAGCAGCGCCGTCACCGCCAACGCCACCAGCGATGTCCACAAAATCCGCCGCTGCTGAAGGGTCGGATACTCCACCGCGTCATGCGGCGCTCGCGATGGCGACGGTTCGTTGGGCGTATCCATGAGGAGGGGTATTCTTTGGGGAAAACGGTAATCTTGCCGCCTGGTCAAATAGTGGAAAGACCAGAAGCTATCCTGCTTTGTCAAAAACCTGAATATGAAAAAAAGCCTGCTTTTGGCGAAGAAGGTAATCCCGTGTTCACGTAATAGGTTGGGCGGACAAGAGGCGGCATTTGCGCACAATTTTTGTTCTCGGCGCTTGCCATTTGTCAAGGTCGCTGTATATCGCTATTTTTCCTGATGTCCCCTGAGTTGAACCAACAGGCCCTCGATCTGGCCTATCATTCCAACTGGATCACCGCCGAGCAGTATGCCGCCGCCGCCGCCGCGCTTCAGGCCATGCCTCATCTTTCGGCCATCGACCTGCTGCATGAGCAATCGATCATCAATGCCGGCCAAGCCGAGGGTCTGCGCCAGGCCCTCGTGCCGCCGACTCCGGCCGCCGTTCCCGAGCCGGCTCCGGCGCAAGCTGGCGTCGCCCAGGCCCAAAGCCATCCGGACGTTAGTGTGATTGTTGAAGAATCCCAAGCCGATCGCAGCCGGTTTCCGGGCGGTTACTATATTGATGAGCTTCTCCGCATGGGCTTCAACGCCGGCGCCTCCGACATTCACCTCGGCGTCGACGCTCCAGCTCTCATGCGCCGTTATGGCACGCTTCAGCCTCTCTATCCCGACGCGGAAATCCTGACCCCCGCGCAGACCGAGGCGCTTGTCCATTCGTTCCTCAATCCGATGCAGCTCGATGTGCTCGAAAAGAAGAAGGCCCTCGATTTTAGCTACGATGTTCCCAATCTTTCCCGATTCCGTTCCAGTGTCGTCCAGCAGCGGAAGGGTCTCGATGCCGTTTTCCGCGTCATCAACACCAAGGTGCGTACCATGGACGAATTGGGCATGCCTTCGGTTTTGAAGGTTTTGACCCAGTATCATAACGGCTTGGTGCTGATCACCGGTCCGGTCGGCTGCGGCAAATCGACGACGCTGGCCGCAATGGTACAGGAGGTCAATACGCACCGGAAAGACCATATTATCACCCTGGAAGATCCCATCGAGTATGTTTTCAAGTCCGAGGGCTGCCAAATTACCCAGCGGGAAGTTCATTCTCATACCGAATCTTTCGCGGCCGCGCTGCGCGCCAGCCTGCGCGAAGATCCGGATGTGATCATGGTGGGGGAAATGCGCGATCTGGAAACGATCAGTCTGGCCATCACCGCGTCGGAAACCGGCCACTTGGTCATGGCCACGTTGCACACCACCAACGCTTCCCGGACGCTCGACCGCGTTCTCGACGCCTTCCCAATCGAGCAGCAGGGACAGATTCGTACCATGGTCAGTGAATCGCTGCGCGGCATCGTCAGCCAGCAGCTGATTCCGCGTCTCGACGGCCATGGCCGCATCCCGGCATTTGAAATCATGATCAACACCCCCGCCGTTGCCAATTTGATCCGGGAGGCCAAAACTTTCCAGCTTCCCGGTCAGATGCAAATCGGGAAAAAACTCGGCATGTGCCTGATGGACGACGCTCTCATGGAGCTGGTCAATCAGCAGATTATTTCCCCGTTCGAGGCCTACGACCGCGCCGAACAGAAAAAAATGTTCGAACCGTTGCTTGGGGGGCAGACTTAGAAGCTGCAACCGGTTCGGTTCTAAACCGGGGTGAGAGAAATCCCGGCTGGGCGGCCATTGATCAGGACCAGCGCCGGCAATCCGCGGGAATGCACCACCGAGCGATAGGGATCGGCTTCCGCTCCGTCCGATTCGTGCCGGAACGCCACCAGATCGGCCAGGCTGCCGGGAGAAATCTCTCCCAGCTTGCCTTCCTGTCCCAAAGCCCGGGCGGCGTTGAGCGTGCCCATCTCCAGAACCTCGCGGTCGCTCAAACGATGGAAGAGTTGGACTTCGCGCATTTCCGAGCGCAAGTCGAGCTGGTTGTTGCTGGCAAGACTATCCGTGCCGAGGCAGACATTGATGCCGTTTTGCCGCAGAGCCCGCAGTTGAAAGGGCGCATGGCCGAAGTAAGTATGGCACTTTGGACAATGCACGATCGATGCGCCCGTGCCGGCCACGAGATCGTAATCGTAGTCCTGGAGGTAATTCAGATGGGCGATGAGGCAATTCCTGCCGATTACGCCATGTTCGACCAAATGGGACAGAGCCGAGCCTTGGCAGCAATCGGAATTGTCTCGTCCCAGGCTCTCCATGAAATCGTAAAGAGGTCCCCGCGCATAGGAGAACATTTCGTGTTCCTCCACCGACTCGGCGATATGGGTGGAGCAAAGCATGCCGTATTTTTCCCCGCAGTTCCGGGCCAGGCGGTAGAGATCGACCGACGCGGTGTAAGGCGCATGCGGAGAAAGTCCGAAACCGCCCAGCCAATCGGGATGATTGTCGAAAAAACTCAGCGCCCCCCGCAAGGTCTCGTTCTCGTTGAGCCGGGTGCGGACATCGATTAATTCCAGAAACCACCAGGTGCGCAAAGGCGGAACGGGGAGCTGAGGCAGCAGCTCGGGAAAAGCTTCGATATTGGCCACCGTCGTGACGCCGCCTTCGATCAGCATCTGGAAACCTTCGGCAATCGCTTCGGCATACTCCCGCGTGGTGAAGGAACGCCGGAGGGCGTTGATGCTTTTGATCCATTCGGTGAAACTCGACTTGGGGGGAATGGCGCCCCGGAACCTTGTATAATCAAGATGGCAGTGCGCATTAATCAGCCCCGGCAAGAGCGTGCTTGCCCCCAGGTCGGCCACCTCTTCACCGGGAAATGCCGGTAATTCCGCGGCGGGCCCAACCGCTGTCACTTTGGAGCCTTCGACACGAACGGCACCGCGGATGAGCGGAGGCGATGACATGGGCAGGACGATATTCGCTAGGTAAAGCATGGTCGAAAGGATAGAATTTCACGGCGCGGCATGAGTGAAAAGAACGAATACGGTTTTCCCTCGGATATACTCATTACTATTATGTAATTTTAAGCGACCAATTTGGTCTATCCTCTTTTTGGAGGATAAACGGCAAGTTGAGGGCAAGAATCTTTGCCCTAACTCGCCGAAACGAGCAACACCCCGGCGGAGGTCAGGATCACGCCCGCCCAGCCACGCAGCGGGAGCCGTTCTCGCAAAAAAATCGCCGCGCCCAGAACGATGAGGAGCGGACTGATTCCCTCCAGAGGCATCAATTTGCTCAAATCGACTTCGTGCATGACGCCGAGCCAGAGCAAAAACCAGACTGTCATGGCCGCGATGCCGAGGGCCAGGGTCACGATCCAACCGCGCGATGTTCCACCGTTCTGTTCCCGCTGCGACATCGCCTTTTTGAGAATAATCTGCCCGGCCACCAGCGCCAGTTGAGAACCGAGGACCAACGTCCAAATCAACCCGCTCATATCCGTTCCTCCGCCTTCACCACCGGCTGCGCCAAAAGCAAAATTCCGGCGATGATGAGCAGAATGCCGCTGGCCCGCAACAGGCCGATGTGCTCATGCAAAAAGAACCAGGAACCGAGCGGCACGAAAACATGGACTCCATTGGTCAGGCTGAAGGCCAGCCCGAGCGGCAAAAAACGGAGGGCGTAGAGCCATCCGCCGAAACTCGCCACGAAGGCGCAAATGCCCAGCCAGGTCCAGCCGGAACCGAGTTCCGTGAGGCCCAGCCAGCTCCAGACCGAATCATTTGCCGCGCTTTGCTCCGCGCCAATCTTGAGCAGAACTTGCGCGGCCGCCGTCAGCAACACGACAAAAAACACCTGCACGTAAGGATTCCAGAAAATCCCCGGCGATGGTTGGGCGGCGGATTCGGAACGCAACTGATCGTGCATGAAGAAAGATTCCGCTCCGCCCAAGCCCGTTACGCCTGCTGGAGCTGTTTCGCCTCGAGCGCCTTGGCGATTTTGATCGCCCGTTCCGCCATTACCGAGCGGCTCTTTTCCGGCAGGTTCGGATCGAGAAAGCCGAGCGCATGGGGCGGTTTGATCACCCGCACCCCGGCGGTTTCCTGGTCGGCGGCGATCTGGCGGTGGAACTCCTTCATTTTCGTCCAATGGAGCTTGGGCCGGAAATGGTGCTCGGCGTGGTAACCGTTATTGAACCAGAGCCAGTTGTAGAGCTTGTGATAGCTGCTCACGCCCCAGGCTATCGGCTGCTCGGTGTCGCCGCCGTAGTGGAGGTAATAGCCGTTGAGATAGGAGAGGCAGTGGCCGAAATAGTAGAAGGGAAGAAAGAAAAGCATGAACTTCCAGTTCACAAAAAACATGGCGAGGTAAAGGCCCATGAACATCACGATTTCAACCATGCCCCAGCGCGCCTCCGCCGGGTCTTTGAGTTTGAGTTCCTTGATGATGGTGATCGGGTCCTCGCGCAGATAACTCAGGAAAGTGTAAGTCCAGACGCTCTCCGCGTCGTCGTCGTGGCCGTGGCGATAAATCGACGCCCAGTCGATGGTGTTGCCGGTGTCGTCCTGCCGGTCGCTGTTGCCCCGGTGATGCCGGGTATGCACCGCGTCGTAGCAGACCTGCGAAAAACCGAGGGCCAGCGACTGCATCAGGCTGAAGAGGCGGTTCAACAGCGGCGACGTGAAAAAGGGATTATGCACGAAATTGTGGCAGACGCTGTTGATGTTCCAGCCGATGCTCACCGAATAGGTGAACCCCATGCAAATCAGCGCCCACCACGGCAGCCGCCAATAGGCGAAGGCCAGGTAAATGAGGACGACAAAAATGGCGTTGAGCAGACCGCACAACGCGGGCAGGGCATCCCACGCCGAATAGGCAAAAAAACGGTCTGGCTTCTTTGGATTCATGGCCTCAATGATGAAAGTAGAATATTAACCCATAGTCGAGCAAAGAGAAACTTGAACTGGCGGTGGTTCCACCTTCACATCTTTCCCTCTCCCGTCAAAGCAGGCCAAAGTTTTTCCAGCGCGGGGAGATTCCGGGTCTGCAACGTTTCGCGGCTTGGCGTTTCCATGGCCGGATGATCAAACCACCCGGCCAGCCGTTGGAAGGTTGTTGCATATTCCTGCGGCGCCCACGTTCCGCACAGATCACCGCCGATCACTTGCGCTTTTTCCCGCAGTGCCGCCAGTGCCCAGAGAAGGTCATCGCACGTGAAGCGTCCATTTTCCCAGTTTGTCACCGCTTCGCCGGAGGCGAGGCAATCGAGATCGATGGTGACATAAACTTTTCCGCCGTCATGGCGTTCCAGCCAATGGAGAAAATCGGGACGCCAGGTCTCCGGGGTGAGGGGGCTTAGCCAGGCGGGATAATTGGTCTTGCCGCGCGCCCAGGGTTGAACGGTCAGCCGGCCTGTTTGCGCCGCTGCGCGGTTGCCGAGCAGCCGCCAGGGAAAATCGCACTCGAAATTGCCGCAGCCCCAAATGCTCGCCTCTTGCACGAGCCGGTTTTCCAGCGCGCGATTGATCCACGCCCCGCACGACCACTTCGGCGGGCGGATATCCCAGTCGGGATGATTGTCGAACGAAAGGAGGACAAACGGTTCCGTGAACTGCCTGATCCAGACCGCGCTTAAGTGATGAAAATCGCCCGAACCGAAAAGCGTGAAGGGCCGGAGCCGTTCCGCATGCCGCGCGGCAAACGCCTCAATCCGCCCCGCCGTGGTGACGAACCGCAACGCTTTCGACTCTTCGCGGACATCGGCCTTCTCCAACCCGGCCAGCTTCCCCTCCGGCGCGAAATCCCACGCCCCATCGGTTTGAAAGAAAACGCTGTCTCCTCTCACCACAACTCACGCGCGTTGGGGAAACGGCGGATGATTGGATCGTATCGGGTCGGTTCGAGGTAGGGAATGATCAGCCGGAATACCGGGTTGGTCCAGTCCCACACGGTCCGCGCGTAAAGGTCGAGCGGGACCAGATCGTGGCGCAGGTGGTATTTCGGCTCGTAGTTGAGCGGCGCGCTGTAATAGGTGTGGCACCCATTTTGGAGCGCCCAAGTCACGATATCGCGGAACGTCACGAAATAGAGATGGAGGTCATACGCCACCTGGTAGTCGAGCCCGATGTAGTGATCGCGCAGCACCCCGGCGTGACGCGCGCAGGAACTGAAGGCCACCGCCTTGCCGTTTTGCCGCCAGATGAAGAAAACCGACCGGTCCTTCAACCGCCGGCCCATCTGCACGAAGTAGTCCCTGGTCAGCTCCTCAAACTTGTAGCGGGACCGCTCCACCACCTGCAGATAGAGTGGATAAATTTCATCGATGCAGCCGGAAACATCGGATACCACCTGCAGTTTCAATGGCGCCACGGCCGCGGCTTTGCGGAATTTCTGCCGCAGATTTTTGCGCGTCTTGTGGCTCAGATGCGTCTGCATGTACTCCTCGAAATCCTTGAAATGAAGGTCCAGCCGCGAACCCGGCATGCTCGGGACGCGCACAAAGCCAGCCTTGCGCAGCGGGCGCAACGCCTTGCGGTAAACGTTGGGAAAATCCTTGAAGACGATCATCGACGCCTTGAAGTTCCGCGCCACGGCCTGAAGCGATTCACTCAACGCCTGCGCCACCCATTCGATGCCGCCCGTCGAGATATCCCGCACCAAGTGGCCTTCTCCCGCGGAACTGCCCACCATGAGCATCCGCATCACCAGCGTTGAGGGGAACCGGCGGCGGATGCCGTTCATGAATTGCCGTATCTTGCCGGGCAGACCAGCCACCAAATCCTGGTTAACGATGAGAAACGGCTGAATCGCGCGGGTCTTTTCGGTGTGATCCTTGAGTAAAAGATAGTAGTGATCGAATTGTTGCCCAAGGGAGTCATGCGACAATTCATAATAACGATGATCGCAGGCCGCGTGACGCAAACCTTCCTCCCAAATGGCGGCATCGGCTTCCGGCACACGCCGGAAGATAACCGCGCGGCCAAATGAAGTTTTGACCGAGGCCAGTTGCAAATCCTCTTGCGCCGTTTTGGGTGAAGACGAAGCGATGCCCAGGGAAATGTCATTATAACCAGCAGAGGAGGGCAAAACGATTTCCTTGTGCATGGAGTGGCTTCCAGTTGCGCTTGGGCTTAATCAAGGCTTTGTGGTTGCCATAGACTAATGATCGGCTTGAGCAATGCAAGTGCACGCTCACGAATTTTCGGAAGTCGCCGCCGGAAGCATGGGCTCCAGTTCCGGCTCCAGCGGACGGCTGGTCTTGGGCAGCGAGGGGTCCAAAAAACCGAGCGCATGCGGCGGTTGGATGACCCGCACACCCTCCCGGCGTTGCTCTTCGGCGATCTTGCGGTGAAATGCGGCCATTTGCGTCCAGTGCATTTTGGGGCGGAAATGGTGCTCGGCATGATAACCGTTGTTGAACCAAAGCCAGTTATAAAGCTTGTGGTAACTGCTGACCCCCCAGGCGATCGGTTTGTCGGGATTGCCGCCATAATGGAGATAGTAGCCGTTCAGGTAGGACAGGCAGTGGCCGAAATAGTAAAACGGCAGGAAAAAGAGCATGAATTTCCAGTTCAGAAAAAAACCGAGCGCATAAAAACCGACAAACGCCGCGATCTCGAACACCCCCCAGAGGGCATCCGCCGGATTGCGCCGGTAAATTTCCCGGTAAATCGCTTTGGGATCGTCCCGGAAATAACTGAAAAAGACATAAGTCCACGGGTTTTCCGCTTCGCCGTCATGGCCGTGCCGGTAAATGGAAAGCCAATCGACCGTTTCGCCTTTTTCGTCCTGCCGGTCGCTGTTGCCCATGTGATGCCGCTGATGCACGCATTCGTAAAATGTCTGCGAAAATCCAATGGCGAGCGATTCAATCAGGCTGAAAATCCGGTTTAGTGTGTGCGATGTGAAATAGGGATTGTGGAGGAAATTATGGGAAATGCCATTGATGTTCCACGAAATGCTCACCGAATAAATCAACCCCATGCTCACCAGCACCCACCAGGGCGCCACGGGAAACACCGCGAAAAATGCCAGGAGAAAGGCGAGCTGAGCCGGCCCGCATAGCACCGGCACAATGTCCCATTTCGAGTAAGCAAGGAGCTTCATGGATGAATCACCACAACTTAGGGTGTGCTTTCAAAATAGGGCAAGGTCGTGTTGCATGTCAATTTGGCCCGAATCGAGACGCGAACCTGTTCGCATCAGAGATTGCCGGTCAGCCGCCAACCTGGTTCCGTGCCCGTCGCCTCTTAAAAATTAGCCAGCGTATCGCCGCAATTCTCCCGTGCCTGGCCAAAGTAAGGGTTATGGGCGGCCTTCGGATCCGATTGCAGCCAATAGGCGTTCGCCAGAGGACAGAAAACTTCATGCAGTGAGCCGGTGCTGATCTTGGCCAGCTTGAAGGCGTCGATGAGCTGGATACTGACCCCCTTGAAGGCCAGCCGGGCGGAATGTAAATCTTTGGCCGCAGCCAATTGCCCCACCGATTGCGCAAATTCGGGCGAAAAAGTTTTATGCGGATCGGCCGCCACGGTTTTCTGGATGGCTTGGGCCGCAGCGGTAACTCCGTCAAAATTGTCGGTCACCAGTTTGTGGTGGATGAGGAGATATTGTTCCGTCACGGTTTCGTAAGGTTCGGACAGCCCCAAATTAGCGGCGGAAGCCGGAATCGTCATCGAGTTTACAATCAAGAAGAACAGAACGAATAATCTCATTGGGCTATGGCTGGACTTTAGAATTATTTTTAAGATTAACAAGCTTCTCCATGGAGGGAACGAAATTTCCCAGTTGAAATTCCGAACCAGGTAAACTATAAATTTACAAAAGCTTTGTACAATTATTGTTGACATTGATAATACAATGATATAATATTATAAACGGTTGTAATTGAAACTTCGTGCTCTGCGCCTGACTGGTGGTAAGATTACAACAAGAAACCCCTCGAGCCAAAAACGTGAATTTGGAACCGCCATTGCTGACAGCCAGCCCGGAAGGATTTCTGTTGCGGAGCCTGCTGCAAAATATTCCGGACCATATCTACTTTAAAGATCAGGAGTCCCGTTTCATCATGATCAACCCGGCGGCGGCGCGGCATTTCAAAATGGCCTCGCCGGAAGAAGCGGTGGGTAAGACCGATTTCGACATGTTCACCTACGAGCATGCGAGCGCGGCGTTTGCCGATGAGCAAAAGGTCATGAAAACGGGAGAACCCATTGTGGGCTTGGAGGAAAAAGAGACCCGTCCGGATGGGGCGGTCTTTTGGGTCACGACGACAAAACTGCCCTTGCGCAACGCGAAGGGAGAAATCGTGGGCACATTCGGGATATCGCGCGACATTACCAAACAGGTGGAGGCGCGGGAGCAGTTGAAAATTATGGCGGCGCGTCTGGCGCGCAGCAACCAGGAGTTGCAGGATTTCGCCTACATCGCTTCACACGACTTGCAGGAACCGTTGCGAAAAGTGCGGGCTTTTGGAGAACGGCTGCGCAGCAAGTGTCTCAACATTCTGGACGAAGAAGCGCTCGATTATCTGTCACGGATGCAAAATGCGGCGATTCGCATGCAAGCGCTGATTAATGGGTTACTTACTTACTCCCAGGTGTCGACCAAGGCCAAACCTTATGAAATGGTCGATTTAAATGCCGTGGCCCGGGAAGTCGTGGAAGACCTTTCGGCGCGGCTGGAGACATCCAAGGGCAGGGTGCAGGTGGGGGAGATGCCCTCGCTGGAGGCGGATCCGTTGCAAATGAGGCAATTGTTGCAGAATTTGATTGGAAACGGGCTGAAATTTCATGCGCCGGATAAACCGCCAATGGTGCGGGTGTTCGCGGAAAAGGTGGAAATTCACCATGGGATATTGTCCAGCCAGCCGCATTGGCGGCTGGTGGTTGAAGACGAAGGAGTCGGTTTCGACCAGAAATATGCGGCCAAGCTTTTCGCTCCCTTCGAACGCCTGCACCACCGGAGCGAATTTGAGGGGACGGGGATGGGCCTGGCGGTTTGCCGCAAAATTGTCGAACGTCATGGCGGCATGATTGAGGCCCATAGCATCCTGGGGAAAGGCGCCCGTTTTGAAGTAACCCTGCCGAGCCAATTCGCCGGACAAAACAATACAAAGATCAATGGATACAAGGACTAACTCTATGCCCCACCGCGGAAGACCCATTACCATTCTGATGGCCGACGACGATGCGGACGACCGGCTTTTGGCCAGGGATGCCTTGACGGAAAGCAAGCTGGCCAACGATTTGCTCTTCGTCGAAGACGGAGAGGAACTCATGCAGTACCTGCGGCGCCAGGGGCGTTACAGCGATCCGCATCTCTCGCCCAAGCCGGGGTTAATCCTGCTCGACCTGCACATGCCGCGGAAAAGCGGCCGGGAAGCGCTCGAGGAGATCAAGTCGGATCCCGCGTTGCGGAATATCCCGGTGGTAATTTTGACCACGTCGAAGACGGAGGAGGATATCTACCGATCCTATGAACTCGGAGTGAACTCCTTCATCACCAAGCCGGTCTCCTTTGAAGGAATGGTGGAGATCATGAAGGCGCTTTCCAAGTATTGGTTTCAAATTGTCACGCTGCCCAACCAGGAAGGAAAATGAGCATTCCCCGCATCCGCGTTCTGGTTGTCGATGACGATGAAGACGACTTCATGTTGACGCGGCTTTTGTTTATGGAAATCAAGGGCGGAGGATTCCACGTCGAATGGGCGCCGACGCGGGAAAAAGCTGAAGAGATCATGGCCCGGCGCGAGCACGACGTATATCTCGTCGACTACCGGCTAGGCATGGAGAGCGGGCTGGACTTGCTGCGGGAATCGGTTCGCCAGGGATGCACGGCGCCCATTATCCTGATTACCGGGCAAGGCGATGCCGACATCGACCGCCAGGCGGTGCAGGCTGGCGCCGCCGATTATCTGACCAAGGGCCGGATCGACGCCCAGCTTCTGGACCACTGCGTCCGGTACGCCATCGAAAGAAGCAAAACGATGGAGGCGCTGCGGCAGAGCGAACAGCGTTTCCGGCATCTGCTCCAGACCGCCAACGTCATTCCGTGGGAATTGAATCCGGCCACGCGAAAATTCACCTTCGTGGGACATCAGGTTGGCGCGATCCTGGGCCATCCGGCGGAGCAGGGACAATGGAGCGATCTCGATTTTTGGCGGCGGCACATTCATGAACACGATTGGAACGAAGTGCAGCGGATGATCGAGGCCGCCCGGGATGGCAAGCAGCAGGAACTCGAGTTTCGCATGCTTCACGCCAGCGGGCGGACTGTTTGGCTGCGGGCGCTGATTTCTCTCGCGCCGGGCAATCATGGCCAGCCCCCCGGCATCCTGCAGGGATTTCTCTTTGATGTCACCGACCGCAAAAACGCGGAGGAAGCCCTGCGCAGCAGCGAGGAACAATTGCGCCAGGCCCAGAAAATGGAGGCGATCGGACGTCTGGCCGGAGGCGTGGCGCACGATTTCAATAACCTGCTGACCGTCATCCTCGGGTATACCGACATGGCGCTCGACGCGCTCACCGATTCTCCGGGTTCCCGGTGGGCGAATGAAATCAAAAAGGCGGCCTTGCGGGCGGTGGCTTTGACGCGGCAACTGCTGGCCTTCAGCCGGCGTCAAATCTGGCAGCCGAAACAAGTGAATTTGAACGCCGTGGTGGCGGACATGAAATCGATGTTGAATCGCCTCATCCGGGAAGACATCCAATTGGTGGCGCAGTTGGATCCGCAGCTGGGATGCATCAAGGCGGATCCGGTGCAGATTGAGCAAATCATCCTCAATCTCGTAGTCAATGCGCGCGACGCCATGCCGAATGGCGGACGGCTGGAGATCGGCACCGAAAATTACGAGTCGCATGGAGACAGTGTTGTGGGAGGGCAAAGTCTCCCGCTGGGATCTTATGTCGTGCTCAAGGTGCAGGATAACGGATGCGGAATGGAAAATTCGGTGCGGAAGCATATTTTTGAGCCCTTTTTTACCACCAAGGCGATGGGACAGGGGACGGGACTCGGGCTGTCGACCGTTTATGGTATTGTGCAACAGGCCGGCGGATACATCACGGTCGACACGGAAGTGGGCCGCGGCACGGCGTTCCAAATTTACTTTTCCCGGCTGGACGAACCCCGGGTGACCGACACCCAGAAAAGCGGACGGCTTCCGCGTAAAAACGGGAATGAAACCGTCCTCCTGGTGGAGGATGAAGAACTGGTCCGGAACTTCGTCAGAGACATTTTGCAACTGCGCGGCTACCGGGTGATTGAAGCCCGGGACGGCTATCAGGCCCTGTTGGTCGCTCAGCAAACCACGGAATGGAATATCCAGTTGGTGATTACCGATATCGTGATGCCAAATCTCAACGGACGGGAATTGGCGGATCAGATCAAACAATTGCATCCAGACACACGGACCTTATTCATGTCCGGCTACACCGAAGACGCGATCGTGAGGCACCGCATTCTCGGCAACGAAGCTCCCTTCCTGACCAAGCCCTTCACCGCCGAAGGGCTGATTACCAAAGTACGGGAAGTGCTGGACATGCCCGGGGAACATCTTGGCCAGATATCGTGATTTTGGCGGATAGGTCGTGCACGGCCGTTTTTCTTCCCATTCGCGCCAGCCCTCCGTAAACCGGAGAGATGGTTCTTTTTGCCGCCGATACTTTCTATTTTGACGCGTGAGTGTAGCGCAGATCGTAATGAGGAACGATGCATTCGATATCCTCAACGACCGTATCGATTACCGCGACCCCATCGGCATTCATGTTAAGGCTTAGGAAGTAGGCATTTGATTTGTTTTCGATGAGCCGCCAGATGCGATTGATCGCCCCTTGATCGGTAAGGATGGAGGCTTTTCCGGAAAGATTAATCACCATGGACGAGGTATCCGTGGCAAACATCCAGCTGACTTGCGGATGGACGCGGATATGCCCGACCTTGCGGCTCAGCGGGGAGGTCAGCGCGTAGAGATGAGGAAATTCCTGGAAGGATAAGGTACCCATCCAGCGCAAGTGGGGGTTCCCTTCCTGGCCCACGGTGGCAAGAACTCCCGGATGATTGCCATCCGCCAGTTGCTGGGCCAAGCGGATCACATGCTCGCCATGATGCTCGTTTTTTTGAAGCCGGTCCGAAGTCTTTCTGAAATCCATGGGTTGTTGAGCGGAAATGATGGGGGGAAAGGACGGATCTTTCGATAAGAGTTTTAGAAGGGATAACTCACATGAACCAAGTTCTCATGCGAAAACCGTTCCTGAAAACGCCTCTTGCCCGGCTCATCGTTGAGCCGGATAAATCCAATTTTTATTTCGCCATGTCCCGCGGCGGCGGTGTGGAGGTGATAGCCGCCACAATTCGGCAAGCATCCACACGAAGTAACCAATGGGGGAGAAAAAAGCTTATTCATAAACGACCTTTCCGCTCTAAACTACCGGACGCAGCACGGCGCGACTACGCGCCGGTTGGCGAATGCCAGGCAGATTTTGTCTGGAGGCAGTCCGTTTTGCATCGGATAACAGGGGGGAATCGTCCTGTGCGCCTTCGGAGGCAAAATAGGCAATGACGCCGAAGTCTTTTCCCGTTGACGCACGCCGATAAAAAACTAATTTCAGTGTGCCATTTTGGCGTCTCGCTAGCTTCATTTCATTTTAAAAAAGACACAACCTATGACAAAAATCGGCATCAACGGCTTCGGGCGAATTGGGCGGCTTGTTTTTCGCGCAATCGCGGAACAGGGACTTCTCGGCAAGACCATCGATGTCGTCGCGGTCAACGATATCGTCCCCGCGGACAATTTGGCTTACCTGCTCAAGTACGACTCGACCCAGGGCAAACACAAAGGCACGGTGACCAGTGAAAAATCGAGCCCCAGCCTGGCGGAGGACGATGTGCTGGTGGTGGACGGCCACAAAATTCAGTGCCTCGCGGTGAAGGAAGGCCCCAAGGCGCTCCCTTGGAAAGCACTGGGAGTGGAATATGTTATCGAATCGACCGGTCTCTTCACCGAGGCGGAAAAGGCCCGCGGGCATATCGAGGCGGGCGCCAAAAAGGTGCTCATCTCCGCGCCGGCCAAGGGCGAGGACATCACCGTGGTGGTCGGCGTCAACCACACCAAAATCGACATCGCCAAACATCACATCATTTCCAATGCGAGCTGCACGACGAATTGCCTCGCGCCGGTTGTCTACGTCCTGCTGAAGGAAGGCATCGGCGTGGAGGAAGGGCTGATGACCACCATCCACAGCTACACCGCGACGCAAAAAACGGTGGATGGCCCCTCGAAAAAGGATTGGAAGGGCGGGCGCTCCGCAGCGATCAACATTATCCCTTCCACCACCGGCGCGGCCAAGGCGGTTGGACTGGTGTTGCCGGAAATTAAGGGCAAGCTCACCGGCATGTCGTTCCGCGTGCCGACGCCGACGGTTTCGGTGGTTGATCTCACGTTCAAAAGCGCCAGAGATACGACCTACGATGAAATCAAGGCCGCGATGAAGAAGGCGAGCGAGACCTACCTGAAAGGCATCTTGGCTTACACGGAGGACGAAGTGACTTCCACCGACTTCATCCACGATACCCATTCGAGCATCTTCGACGCCGGCTCGGGCATCGCCCTCAACAGCAGGTTTTTCAAACTCGTCAGTTGGTACGACAACGAGTGGGGCTATTCCTACCGTTGCGTCGATCTTCTCAGATATCTCATTGGTTAACCTGGGGCGCCGTTCCGGCGTATTACTCGGAGCTTACTATGGCTAAAATCACTATCCGTGACATTCCGCTCAAAGGCAAGCGCGTCCTGGTCCGCGTCGATTATAACGTTCCCATGGAGGAGAAGGATGGCAAGCAGGTCATCACTAATGACACGCGCATCAGGGAGACTTTGCCGACGATCAAATATCTGGAGGAGCAGGGCGCGCGCATTCTTCTCTGTGCCCATCTTGGGCGCCCCAAAGGCAAACGCGATCCGAAGCAGAGCCTCGCTCTGGCCGCGGCCAAGCTCTCCGAATTGCTGGGTCTGCCGGTGAAATTTGTCAACGATTGCATTGGCGAACCGGCCGAAAAAGCCGCCGCGGAACTCAAGGACGGCGAGGTCGCGCTGCTCGAAAATCTCCGCTTTTACGATCAGGAGGAAGCCAACGACGACGCCTTCTGCCAGAAACTGGCCCGGCTTGCCGACGTCTATGTCAACGACGCGTTCGGGGCCGCCCATCGCGCCCATGCCTCGACTGCGGGTGTGGCCAAGTATGTTGCCACGCGCGCCATCGGTTTTCTGATGGAAAAGGAACTCCGCTATCTCGGCGAAGAACTCGACGATCCGAAACGCCCGTTTGTCGTCATCCTGGGCGGCGCGAAAGTCTCGGACAAAATCAAAGTGATCGACCGGCTCCTCGACAAGGCCGATGCGATCTTGATCGGTGGGGCAATGGCCTACACCTTTTCCCTCGCGCTCGGCAAAAAAATCGGCAAGTCGCTCTCCGAACCCGATAAAATCGATACCGCCAAATCGGCGTTGGCCAAGGCGAAGGAAAAAGGCGTCAAGTTTCTCCTGCCGGTGGATACCTACATCGTCGAGCAATTCGATTTCAAGGCCAAGACCGTTTCGCCGGGAAAGTATCTTAAGCCGGGCGAAGAGATTCCGGACGGATGGGAGGGAGTCGATATCGGTCCCGAAACCGTGAAACTCTATTCCGTCGAAATTGCCGCGGCCAAGACGATTCTCTGGAACGGGCCGATGGGCGTCTTTGAAATCGCCGCTTGTGCCACCGGAACCTTCGCGATTGCCGAGGCCATTGCCAAAAACACCAGCGCCATCAGCGTCATCGGTGGCGGCGATTCGGTGGCGGCGGTCAAAAAGGCCAAAGTGGCCGATAAAGTCTCCTTTATTTCCACCGGTGGCGGCGCATCGCTAGAGTTTCTCGAAGGCCAGGAACTGCCCGGAGTCGCCAGCATTCCCGATAAGAAATAAACTTTACCCGGTAAAACGGCACGAAACGAAACATTGCGGTTTGGCTCGAAACGTTATTCAATGAACAGGAACTCTTATCAAAAGTTCCCCAATGAAATATATTCGGGTCAGATGGAAACATACGAATCCGGATGAGCCGGTCTGGATCTTTAGCGAACTTAATGACCAGGGCTGCGAATTGCGCAAAGTGGAGTGTTTTAGAAACGGCTTTTGTGACTACGCCACCACCACCGAATCGAGTGGCAGCACCCTTTTGCACACGCGCCCTCTACCCGACCTCTCTGTGATTGCCCGCGACGCCGAATTCGAGCCGGTTGAAATTCCCAAGGAGGAATTTGAACAGGTTTGGACAAAAAGACGTTATCCTTAAAAGCCAGGTAAAAGAAGCCAGGTAAAAGCCAAACCGGAGAACGTGTATGACGAAAACGCAAGCATTGCCTCAAACCGATTCACAAAGACTGAGACTTTACCGCAAGAAACTTATCGCGGGCAACTGGAAGATGAACAAAACCCAGTCCGAAGCCCGCGTTTTGGTGGAAGATATTTTGCGCGAAATCGGCAAATTCGACGACGCCGAAATCGTCCTTTGCCCCCCTTTCACCGCCCTGGCCGCCGTCAGCGAAATTCTCAGTCCCGTCGTCAATATCCGCCTTGGCGCGCAAAATCTCCACGAAGCTCCGTCCGGCGCCTACACCGGCGAAATTTCCGCCACCATGCTCCGCGAGCTTTACGTTCGCTATGTCATCATCGGCCATTCGGAGCGCCGCCAATATTTCCACGAGGACAACGCGACGGTCAACCGCAAGACCAAAGCCGCTCTTGCCGCCGAGCTGCGCCCCATCGTCTGCATTGGCGAAACGTTGCCCGAACGGGAAGCGAAGGAGTGGAAGAAAGTTCTCGAAACGCAGGTGCGCGAAGGATTCGCCGGTTTCAGCGAAAAAGAACTCGGCGACGTCATCATAGCTTATGAGCCGGTCTGGGCCATCGGCACCGGCAAGACCGCCACGCCCGAGCAGGCCGAAGAGGCGCACCAGTGGATTCGCCAGATTCTCGCCGCCCACTTCAGCCAAACCGTTTCCGAACGCATCCGCATTCAGTACGGCGGCAGCGTCAAACCTGAAAATGCGAAAGAACTTCTCGGCCAGCCCAATATCGATGGCGCTTTGGTCGGGGGCGCCAGCCTCGATGCGCGGGGCTTCGCCACCATCATCAAAAATTCTTGCCTCCGTTAGGCAAAAGGGCGACCATCGCCCTCTTATGTTTTGGACGAACATCGCCATCAATATCCTGCTTTTTTTTTATGTGATCGTCTCGCTGCTCATGTGCCTGATCGTGCTCATGCAGCGGAGCAAGCAGGAAGGCCTCGGCGCGGCTTTCGGAGGCGGGTTTACCGAATCGGTTTGGGGCGCGCAAACTTCTCAGGTTCTCGTCAAGGCCACCGTCTGGCTGGCTATTCTCTTCTTTGCCCTGAGCATCGCCCTGGCGCGGCTTTACTCCCACCGGGAGGCGCTTAACAGCCATACCTCCAGCCTCTACCAGGACCTCACCAAATCTGCCCCCGCTATCCCGGCGGCTTCATCCTCGAAAGCGCCGGCCACGATAACTCCAACGGCGCCGGCTGCGACAACTCCAACTCCGGGATCAACGGCGCCAGCCACTCCAGCCAATAACGCCGCTGCGCCCGCCCAGACTGCCCCCGCTCCTCCGGCAGCTTCCACTTCGGCTGCCCCGGCCTCAACGGCCCCCGCCAGCAATGCCGCGCCGGTTACTCCCGCGGCGCCCGCCACGAAGTAATCCTGATGAGCGGCGCCGGTTCGGATCAAGTGAACCGAGCCGCCATTCCCTATCGTACTTTTGATAAGAGTACGAATGGCCGCCTCGCGCCGGGCCTTATCCTGCCCGCCTTTTGTGTTGGAGCAGTGCTCCTTCTCATCGTTTTCTTTTATCTATTCGGCAGTTGGACGCTCAGCGACCAGGCCGACCTAACTCTCTGCAACGGCGACGAGCCGCAGACTCTCGACCCCGCCATCATGACCGGCCAGCTCGAAAGCCGGATCGCTCTGGCGCTTTTTGAAGGACTCACCACCCGCAAGCCGAACGGCGAGGTTGCTCCCGGCATGGCCGATAGCTGGACGATGTCCCCCGACGGGCTCACCTACATTTTCCATCTTCGTCCCGGCATCAAATGGAGCAACGGCGAGCCTCTCACCTCCTATGATTTCCTCAACTCGTGGGAACGCGCGCTCAATCCCGCGACCGCTTCCGAATATGCCTACCAACTCTGCTATCTCGTCAACGGCGATGCCTACAATAAAGGTCAAATCACCGATTTTTCCAAAGTGGGCGTCAAAGCGCCCGACGATCACACCCTCATCGTCACCCTGGCCCATCCCACCGCCTACTTCCTCCAACTCGCCGCCTTCCAAACCCTTTGCCCCGTCCCTCTCACCGTCATCAAAAAATATGGCGACGACTGGACCAAACCGGAACATATCGTCAGCAACGGCCCCTACATCCTCAAGCGCTGGCGGCTCAACGACTACATTCTTCTCGAAGCCAACCCCTATTATTGGCGCCCGGTCGCCATTCACCGCATCAAAGTCCTCCCCACCAACAACGCCACCACCTGTTTCAATCTTTTTTACTCGAAGAAAACCGATCTGATTCTCGATACCCGCAGCATCCCGTCCATTCTCGTCCAGGACATCAAAAACGAGCCCTATTTTCACGCCAATCCCTACGGAGCGACCACTTTTATCCGCTTCAATGTGAAACGAAAACCCTTCGATGACCCGCGCGTGCGCCAAGCCCTCGCCCTCGCGCTCGATAAAAAGGACATCGTCGAAAAAATCACCCGTGGTGGTGAATCCGTCGCCGACACTCTCGTTCCGCCCGGCAGTACCGGTTATATAGCGCCTCAGGGCCTCGGCTATCATCCCGATGAGGCGCGCCGCCTTCTGGCCGAGGCCGGCTATCCCAACGGCCAGGGTTTTCCCGATGTCACCATTCTCTACGCCGCCCGCGGTACCGCCGTCGATGTGGCCACGGAAATCCAGGCGCTTTGGCGGCGCGAACTTGGCATCACTTCAATTCATTTGCGCGGCCAGGAATGGAAAGTCTACCTCAATACCCAGACTCTTATTGATTTTGACCTGTGCCTTTCGGCCTGGATTGGCGACTACAGCGATCCTCAGACATTTTTGGATATGTTCGTCACCGGCGGCGGCAATAATCAGACCAACTGGGGCGATCCGCAATATGATCAGATGCTCCAGACCTCTGAATACACCTCCGACCCGGCCAAACGCATGCAGATTCTCCAGGGCATGGAAAAAATCCTCGTCGACGACCAGGTTCCCATCGTTCCCGTCTATTTTTGGGTCGGCATGGCGCTCTACTATCCGGACAAAGTCGCCGGCTTCGAGCCCAATTTTGTCGACGATCATCGCTGGGGCGATTTCTATATCCCGAATAAAAATAAATGAGGGCCGCGTACCGCTTCAATGGGCAGTGTCCTAATTTGGGTAATAATATACCTATTACAACGCAATTTCGCCAATTTCGGGGGGAATTGGTCGAGCGCCCCATAGGCCAATCCTGTAATTCTTTTTTCTAAGATAGGCTTTGACCTGAAAAAATAACACCACAAGTGCAATAAGGTTGGCATACGGTATATAAAAAGCGCCAATCCAAGCTATGGCGATTAGCGGGTGGTATTCGATTTGGTAAACAAGGAGGCCACAGACGCAAATAAACAAAATTTCAGAAGCTAGCTGGATATAAAAGAACCAATGAAATACGAAGAGAGAAATCGGAACACCTATAAAACCGAACAGAAATAATCCTTCAAACCACGTAAAAAGAACTGCGCAGTTTTGAGGCGAGCGGATCAATAGCTTCTTCATTACCGAATGGATTTATTTTTTGCTTCCCTCTTCGCCGCGTTAGAAGCTTGAAACTTAGCAAGGTCTTTGTTAGACTGTCGCTTGCTGTTCGATAGGATTTGCTTCACCGCATTCCGAAAGTCCTTTTCTGGGACGAGAGGAATGTCTTCGGTTGCGATGCGTTTAGAGTGCTCCTTCATTGAACTGTGTTCTACCTATTTAGATATTAAAAAAATATCTGAAATACTCCATCTTTTTTCTATTTCTCTGTAAAGTTTGCGCCGGTTCGCCATACGCAGGAAATCGTCCATTTAAACATTCAAGCGTAATGAGTTCTATAATTTGCGCTCTACCTATTTTACTTCTCCATCGACCGTTTATCATCCGCCTTGCGGCGTGAGTGGGCATACGTGGTCATCATGTGCAATCGCGAAGACTTCGTAGCAGAAGCCCGGAACATCGCCCATGCGGGTATCATTCTGGTTTTCGCCGCAAAACTCGCGCAGCGGAACGAGCCGCTCCATCAATCTTCTCGACCGCGCCGGTGAGGCCGGAATAGCAGGCAACATCAATTTTGCCTGACGTCCGGGTTCGGATATCGGATCGGTTTCCCTTCACTCGCGTGCGCGGCCTCATGCGACTGCCGTGCGCGGCACCCATTTCGCGTGCCTCTGGTCAATTTTGAGATAGAGTCGACGCCGTCTATGTTGGCTCTGATTTTCAGGCGCTTGTTGCAGGCGATTCCCGTCCTCTTTATCGTTCTGACCCTCACCTTCATCCTGATGCGCAACGCACCGGGCAGCCCGTTTTCGGGCGAGAGAGCCATGCCGCCCGAAATCATGGCCCAATGGGAAAAAAAATATAAACTCAATGGCACCATCTGGCAGCAATACGGCGATTACATCCATGATGTCGTTCGCGGCGATCTCGGCCTTTCCACCCAGTACCGGGGGCGCAACGTCAACCAGATTCTGGCCCAGACCCTTCCCGTTTCGATGGTCCTCGGGACGCTCGCGTACTCCCTCGCTCTGGTCATCGGTATCACCATCGGCGGCATGGCGGCCATCCGCCACAACGGTCCCGGCGACCGCAGTCTGATGCTGCTGGCTCTGCTGGGCATTTCGGTGCCGAATTTTGTCACCGCGTCGTTGTTGGTCATTTTTTTCGCGATCCAGTTGCAGATTTTGCCCGTTGCCGGCTGGGGCTCTCCCGACCAGATTGTGTTGCCCGCGCTTTGCCTCTCCCTCCCATTCATTTCGAGCATCGCCCGGCTTACGCGCAACAGCCTGCTCGACGTCCTCAAGCTCGATTTCATCCGCACCGCCCGGGCCAAGGGCCTCTCCGAAAACGCCGTCCTCTTTGTCCATGCCCTCAAAGTCGCCATCCTGCCCATTGTCGGCTACAGTGGACCCGCCGCCGCCGGCGTCCTGACCGGCTCCGTCGTGGTCGAAACCTTTTTCGGCATTCCCGGCATCGGCCCCTTCTTCGTCAACAGCGTCCTCAACCGCGATCCCTTCATGACCTGCGGCGTTGTTCTCATCTTCAGTCTCTTTCTTCTCATCTTCAATTTGATTGCCGACATCCTCTACTCCGTGCTCGACCGCCGGGTCAGACTCGCATGAGCACCCTCCTCCGCTTTTACCGCGTGGTCCGCCGAGACTGGCTCCTTTCCCTCTGCGCCATCATCCTCGTGATGATTGTCCTTGTCTCGGTCCTGGGCATCTATTTTACCGGCTACGATTACCAGGCGATATCCAACGACTCGCTCCAGCCTCCTTCATTCGCCCACTGGTGCGGAACCGACCTCCATGGGCGCGACCTCCTCACCCGCGCCCTTTATGGCGCGCAAATTTCCCTCAAGATTGCCGCTTTCGCCACCCTGGTCAGCCTCATCGTCGGAGTCACTTACGGGATGGTGAGCGGCTATGCCGGCGGCCGCGTCGACAACTTCATGATGCGCCTGATCGAAATCGTTTACTCTCTGCCGACCCTTATCCTCGTCATCGTCCTGGTTGCCACGCTGGAAAACAGCGTTATCGCCTTGCTCAAAGCCCTAGGCCTGTCCTCGATTTCTCCCCGCTTCGTTCTCCTCTTTGTCTTTATCGGCCTCACGGAATGGCTCACCATGGCGCGCATCATTCGCGGTCAGGTCCTTGTTCTTAAGCAGCAACCTTTTGTGCACGCTTCACTCGCTTTGGGTCAATCCCATGCCCGCATTCTTTTCAAACACCTTCTGCCCAATCTCAGCGGCATCATTTTGGTGTATCTTACGCTTACCGTTCCCCAAGTTATGCTCGACGAATCGTTCCTCAGTTTTCTCGGCCTGGGCGTCCAGGCGCCCGACGCCAGTTGGGGCACGCTTATTTCCGAGGCGGTGGCGTTGTTGAATCC
>DATJMI010000121.1:0-13261 GCA_035508775.1 Methylacidiphilales bacterium | reverse complement strand
TTGTTCTTCGTATTGTTCTTTGGATTGCCGTGGTGATCCTTTCAACCATTGCCTGCTGCCTTACCTGCTGCATCGCCGCCTTGCCCTATTTGGGAACGGTGGTGCTGCTGCCTGCGCTCATTTTTGTGCGCTGTTTTTCCCTCGACTGCTTGGCCCAGTTCGGGCCGCAATACGATGTTTGGACGACCGATGTGGCGTCCGGCAATGTAGTGTGATTAGTGTGATTCTGGAAAGGACAACGGTTCCCCCTGTTCCTTGTTCAATCTGTTTCAAATCCGTATTTGACCCAGATGGGACGGGCTGAATCGCCGGTGAGATAATCGAGAAAGGCGCGGCCCAAAACGGGATTTTGGGCCTTGGCGGCGACAGACGCGACGTAGAAAACGGGCGGGGCTTCATCATCCTTGATGGGATAGACCTCGAATCCGGGCAGATTAATGTCAGCGAGGTCGGTTTTATAGACGAAGATGGCGTCGGCTTCCTCGCGTTCGGCATAGCCCAGGACGCGTTCTTCGTTGGGAGCGGTGGTGTAGAGTTTCAGGTGATTGCTGTCATAGAGATCATGCTTGCCGAGGGCGCGCTTGGCGACGCGTCCCGAAGCAACCGAATCGGGATTGCCGAGAGCGACTTGTTTCCACTCGCTTCCGATGAGATCGAACCATTCAAGATCATCATCCTTAATGAGCGCATGACGGCCATAAATGACAACCGTATTGCGCGCAAGCGACCGTTGCCCGTCCGCGAGAAGAATGCCCTGGCCGGTCATGGCTTTGACGTCGTCGAGGTCGGCACTGATGACAACATCCCAGACCGCGCCGTCGGTCATTTTGCTGCGGATGGTGCCGGCATTAGCCAACGAAAGCGGAATGCGTGGGCTGTCCGGCCGGCTGTCAGCCCAATTTTGGGCAAGTTCCTGCAAGACTTTTTTGAGACTGGTGTCGGCGAGCACGGTGAGGGTGACGGCTGGAGCCGGCGGATTTGCCGATGTGGTGTTGGTACCGGTAGCCGGAGCGATTGTGCCCGAAGATGGCGTGTTCGTGCCGGTGGCAGGTAGCGGAGTGTCCGGCGCCAACTTGGGTGGAGCGACCGGTTGCGGGGGCATGGCCTGGGTTGGGTCGACGGGACGCGCCGGTGTGGGAGTTTGGGCGTGAAGAGAGAGTGATCCGGCACAGGTGAAAATGGCGAGAGTGCGCCAAGCTCGGCGCACAATTCTAGTACTCTTATCAAAAGTAGCCATGGGTCGGGTTGCCTCTTTTTCTACATTTTGCAAGGCCGGACAGTCTCTACTCCATAAACTCATAGGCGATGGCGCTGAGAGCGAAAAAGGCGGCTGTTTCGGCGCGGAGTATGATGGGGCCAAGGGAGACCGGATGGAAACCAGCGGCACGAGCCTGGCCGATTTCGGCAGGCGTGAAATCTCCTTCAGGTCCGATGAGGACGACGATGGGCACCCCCGGCTTGAGATTGGGAAGATGCTCGCGCAGGGCCGTTTTGAGCGGATGGGCTTCGTTTTGCAGCGAAGCGATGAGCTTGACCGCACCAGCCGGGACGGTGGCGAAGAAATCTTTCGGGGCGCAAGGAGGATGGATGACGGGCAGCCAGTTCTGGCCGCTCTGCTTGGCCGCTTCGATAGCAAGTTTCTGCCATTTTCCGGTCTTCGTCTCAGTCTTCTCTTCATCGATCTGCGATACGCTATGGCCGGATTGGAGAGGGACAAGTTCCGAGACGCCAAGTTCGGTCGCTTTCTGGATAATGAGGTCGAGCGATTTTGATTTGGTCAGCGCTTGTCCGAGCCATACCGGATGCGCGGGACGAGAGGAGGTGGCTTTGGCCAGAATTTGGAAGGAGACTTGATCCTTGCCGATGCCGGTGATGCGAGCCTTGGCCTCGTGCCCATGACCGTCGAATACGGTAATGAGATCGCCAACGGCTTGACGCATTACATGGGCGCAATGGTGGGATTCTTCGGCATCAAGGAAGCCATGTTCGGGGGCGGGAGTGTAGTAGCGTTTCATTTGAAGAAGTCTTTCGCTTTGCGGAAAAACGAGCTTTCCTCGGGGTTGGTGGTTTCGTCGCAGCTTTCGGCAAAAGCCTGCAATTTATGTCTCTGGTCCGCATTGAGTTTGGCCGGCACCTCGACATAAAGCTTTACATGCAGATCACCGACGCCACGCCCGTGGACTTCGGGCAGGCCCTTGCCGCGAAGGCGGAAGACTTTGCCTGAAGGCGTGCCTGCTGGAACTTTGAGCACGGCGCTGCCGTCGAGCGTCGGGACGCGGATGTCGCCGCCCAACGCGGCTTTGGCAAAGCTGATCGGGATGTTGCAAAATAGGTCGGTTCCCTCGCGCTCAAAGATGGGATGTGTATCGACATGGAGAACGACGTAGAGATCGCCAGGCGGACCGCCGCGGATGCCGCCCTCGCCCTGGCCGGAAGAGCGTAATCGCGTACCGTCCTCGACGCCGGCGGGAATTTTGATTTTGATTTTCGCCGTCTTTTCGGTGCGCCCTTCGCCGCGGCAGGTCCGGCAAGGCTTCTCGATGCTCTGGCCCGCGCCGCGGCAGCGGGGACAGGTCTGGGCGATATTGAAGAAGCCGCGGGTGACGGCCACCTGGCCGTGGCCGCCGCAGGTTGGGCACGTAGTGATTTTGGTGCCGGGTTCGGCGCCGGAGCCCTGGCATGTTTCGCAAGTCTGGAGTTTCGCAATCTCGATTTCCCGCTCGACCCCACGCGCCGCTTCCTCGAAGGAAATGCGCATATCATAGCGAAGATCCGCGCCCCGTCCGCGTCCGCCCCGTTCGCCGCCTTCCTGGCCGAAGGCTTCGTCGAAGAAATTGCTGAAGATGCCGCCGCCCCGCCCTCCGCTGCCGAAGACTTCACGGAAGATCTCAAAAGGATCATGCATGCCTCCCATGCCGGCTCCGCCCATGCCGCCAGGCGCGAAAGCCTGATGACCGAACCGGTCGTAGGCGCTCCGTTTTTCGGGATTGCTGAGCACCTCGTAAGCTTCGCCTAATTCTTTGAATTTCTCCTCGGCCGATTTGTCGCCGGGGTTCTTATCGGGATGGTGTTTCACCGCCAGCTTGCGGTAGGCCTTTTTGATTTCCTCGGCGGTGGCGGTGCGTTCGACTCCCAGCACCACGTAATAGTCACGCTTTGTCGTAGCCATCAGAGACTAATCCTTCTTCCGGGGAGCTTGCTTGCCCTCGGGCGTCTTGGCGACAAAAACCGACGCGGGCCGCAGCAGGCGGTCTTTGAGTTTATATCCCTTGCGCATTTGGGAGACGACGTGACCCTCGGGGTGCTCGTCTGTTTCATGGTGGCCGAGCGCTTCGTGACGATGGGGGTCGAAAGGTTGTCCAACCGCCTCGATTGGTTCGATTCCCGCCTCGCGCAAAAATTGCCGGAATTGGGCCTGGACCATTTCGAAGCCCTGGACGATAGCGTTGGTATCGGTGGCCGTCTTGGCGGCCTGCATGCCCATTTCAAAATTGTCGAGTATGGGCAGCAACCGTTCGAGCAACTCTTCTCCGGCGTAACGAACCGCGTCTTCCTTTTCGCGCAGAATGCGTTTGCGTGAATTTTCCCAGTCGGCTTGGGAGCGTAGCAGACGGTCCTTGAGCACGGTGCTTTCCGCGGCGAGCTTGGCCGTTTCCTGGAACAATTCGTTCGAAACGACAATGTAAGCGGGTGCTTCCGGCTGTTTCGGTGCTTCTTTTTCTGATTTTTCGGAACTCATATATCTAAAGATCGTTGGACAACGGCCAGGGTGATATCGTCGGTTTGTCCGTGACCTTCGCTGAAAGTCCGTACCCGGTTGACAATCGTCTCTACCAGGAATTCGACGCTCTGAGGGCCCGCGGCCCTCAGCACGGCTTTCAATTGGTCCTGCCCAAATTCATTGCCCTCGTTATCCAATGCTTCATTGATGCCATCGGTATATATCACCACCGTGTCCAGTGGATCGAGTTTTATTGTAACATCCTTGATGACTTCGTCAAAGATATCGCCTGAATCGATGCCGAGGGCCATCCCCGGCGCCTCGATGGATTCGATATGCCGGAAATGATTCCGGCACAAGAAGGCCGATTCATGTCCCGCCCGCGCGAGGACAAGATGACCGGAGGGGTCGGTAACCATGTAGATCATCGTGATAAACATATCCTCCTGCATGTCCGGGTAGATTTGGCTGTTGACTTCGCGCAGAACTTGGGCCGGCGACAGACGGCCCGGCGCTTTGCTGCGCAGGACGCTGCGGCACATGGCCATGATCAGTGAAGCGGGCACGCCTTTGCCGCTGACATCGGCGACGGCTATACCCCAGCGGTTGGCCTCGATCTCAATGAAATCGAAGTAATCGCCGCTTACTTGCTGGGCCGGGATATTAAGTGCCGCGCAGTTAAAGCCCTGAATTTCCGGCGCTTTGGCGGGCAGGAGGATGCGCTGGATATCGTGCGCGACTGCGATATCGTGATCGAGTTTCTTTTTCTCGGCAAGCTGGCGATAAATTTGCGCGTGTTGGAGAGAGTAGGCCGCTTGATCGGCCACCGATTGGATGAGGTCAAAATCGGCCTTGGTAAACGGTTGGCCATTTTTCCGGTTGGCCAGCGCCAAAACGCCAAGTTGCTCCTGCCGGTAGTGAAGCGGCACGGCCAGGTAGGTTTCGGTTTGGAGGTTTTTTTGGCGGAACCAGGGAAAACGCTCATCGAGTTCGGCCCGCTCAACGTGCAGGGGAACGCCGGTACGCGCCACGGTGGCAATGGCCGCCCCGGAATCGGCGGGAATGGACTCGAGACGCAGGAAGGATTCAAGATTTTCTGTTTGGGCGGCGATTTGGTCCGCAATGGCGTTATCGATTTTAAGGGGCGGGGGAAAGTTGCCGCTGACCATGGCAGCCATGAGCTTTTTCCGGTCGGAATCCCAGAGGTAAATGGCGCCGCCTTGAGCGGAGGTAATTTTGCGGGCGCAGTGAACGATGATGCGCAGCAGATGTTCCCGGTCTATCTCCTCGGTGAGGCCTTCGCCAAGATCGTGAAGAAAATCGTAGATGACTTTCTTTTCCTGCTGAAGCGCGGCAACTTCGCAACGGAGCTGTTTCTGCAATTCGCGGTCGGTCCGGAATTTACGCCACAGGTAACCTGCGCCGAAAACCATCGCGAAGAGACCGCCGGTAATAAAAAAGAAGATCAAGCTGTGCATGCCGTTGCCCCATTCTGAAAACACGGCCCGATTGGCTGCATACGCCGAGCATGGTCACGAATGCACTACTTTTTGCCGGACAGAGACTCAATGACCGTTTTGGGTCGCCGGCTGGCCCAAATCTTCCCGCAAAAATTCGACTACATCCTTGAATTTTGGAATATTGCGAGCGTCAAATTCCATCAGATTCCGGTGAGCTTCCAGGATGGTGGGGGCTGCCTCCTTACGGGTCGGTTCGCGACACGCGACTTCCTCCAATGACTTTTCCATCACGCCATTCATCTCAATGTTCTGCGAATCGATAACGATCAGGCGATCCAAGCCAAGATTCCGAAGTAATTCGAGATTTCGCTGACTGGCGTTTAGGATGTGAAGGCGCCCCTCTCCGGTCTCCTTCAACTTAAGTGCCAAACCAAGTAAAATACCCAAAAACGTGCTATCCAAATAGGTGCAGGTGCCCAAATCGACTACAAAACGGTTCACCGTATCCTTGAGCAGTTTTTGATAAAAAGCCTTGAAACAACTTGAATTTTGGAAGGACCCACGCCCAACTACTTTGACAAAACCCAAGTTAGCGCTACGTGCCACCAAGATTTTCGATATCTCCACCTTTTGACTGTAAGGTTGGAGCCTGAAAAAATCAACATCTAGAATCTTAGTGAGCTAAAATATCTAAATCTAAGCAATAAAATCGTATTTTAGCTTAAAGGAAGAGTAGATTTTCTTAATATATTGTCTGTAAAGCGTTTGCATGTATTATATGGCTTTATGAAGCTCGTTATGGCTATCACCGGCGCCAGCGGTTCTCTTTATGCGCAACGGCTGCTTCAGGTGCTGCGTGATGACCCCGGAGGGCCTCACGAAGTCCATGTTGCGCTCAGCCGCCATGCCCGGGAAGTCGCCCAGGCTGAGGTCGGCAAGTTAACCATACCGGCTGGCTTTACCGTCCACGGCGACGATTCCATGCAAGTTCCTTACGTTAGCGGCTCAGCTCACTTCGATGGCATGGTCATCATCCCATGTTCGATGGGGACGATTGGGCGGATTGCCCATGGCTATTCCGATAGCGCCATCGTCCGGGCCGCCGACGTTTTCCTGAAGGAAAAACGGAAGCTGATCCTTGTTCCGCGGGAGACTCCCTGGAACCTGATCCAGGCCCGCAATATCGTCGCGGTTATGGAAGCCGGAGCCGACCTTATCCCGGCCATGCCGGCGTTTTACCATCGTCCGGAGACGGTGCTTGATCTCGTCGATACCGTGGTTGCCCGTGTCCTCGACCATCTCGGCCTCGATCACGCCTTAACGAAGAGATGGATGGAGAAGCCTTCTCAAGAGTAAACGCTGCTTATGGCAACTGCACCTGCACCCACATCCGCCCCGCCATCTGCGAAAGCATCTCCCGTTTGGACGAAAAACCGCGCCGAATACTGAGCTACTTGGAAAGGGCTTGAACACCGGCATATAGAAACAATACTTGCATTTTTCCCGGTAACCTCATCGGGCCTTTAGCAATCATCATAAGCAAAGGGGTAGGAGTTTTTGCCCCGCAACCAGGAACACACCCCATGACCACTCCCGATGATCCATCTCTATCACGGCGCAATTGGCTCGGAATCGCCACAACGTCGGTTATCGCGGCTTCGGTTGGCGCCGTTGCCGCGACCGAATTTGGCCAGAAGGCCACTCCCGCCCCCGCTCCTCCCAATAACAACGGCTTGGGCGCCCGCGTCTATAATATCCGCGATTTCGGCGCGAAAGGCGATGGCAAGGCTCCCGACACCGCCGCCCTCCAGGCTGCCATTGACGCCTGCGCCAAAGACCAGGGGGGAACTGTCCTCGTGCCTGCGGGAGTTTTTCTTATCGGGACGGTGGAGCTGAAAAGCAATGTCACACTGCATCTGGCCGCGGGTGGAAAGCTGCTTGGCGCCGCCGATGGCAAGCAGTATCACGCGGTGGACGCGATTCCCCTCAGAGGAGATTCCACGCTGAACGATGGGAATGTCGCGCTGATCTTCGCGGTGAAGGCCGAGAATATCCTCATCGAAGGGCAGGGGGCCATCGACGGCCAGGGCGCGCAGTTTCACAGCCCCACCCGCGGCGCTCCATCCCCGGCCGGCCTTACCGGCGGTCACCGGCCCTATCACCTCCTTTTCTATCGATGCCGGAATCTCACGGTGCGCGATGTCTCTCTGGTATCCAGCGCCTTTCATTCGATCCGGGTTATCCAGTCGAGTTATGTGAAAATGGAGGGGTTGCATATCCACAATCGCGTGAACAGCAACAACGATGGCTTTCATTTCATCAGTTGCCAGTACGTCCACATCACCAACTGCGACGTGCAAAGCCAGGACGACGCCTGCGCCCTTTTTGGCAGTTGCAAGTTTGTGACGATCACCAATTCTTCCTTCAGCACCCGCTGGTCGGTTTTCCGGTTCGGCGGCGGCGTGGCGGAAAACATCACCGTCTCCAATTGTCTTATCTACGAGGTCTATGGGTGTCCCATCAAAATGCAGTGCGGCGGAAACTCGCGCTTCGAGAACATCTCTTTTTCCAATTTAATCATGAATAAAGTGACGGGCCCGATTTCCATCGGGGTTGGTGCCGGGGCGAGACGGCCCGCTCCGGCAGCCGGTGGCGCCGCGCCGGGCGCGGTGTCTCCCGCTTTGCCATCCGGCACGTCTTCGCCCGTTGCGGCCTCATCCGCGCCATCGTCCAGCGCTTCGCCTGCCCCCGCCACGGCTTCTCCAACGCCGCCACATCATGAGACCGCTTCGCCCGCGCCGGCTGAGACAGCGGAAAACGAGGCCTCCACGCACGGCCCATCGGGCATCGTCCGTAATATTTCCTTCAACGGAATTCGCGCCACGGTGGTGTTTCCCGAGCAGTTGCCCGATCTCCCGTTTCCCAGTGGGTACCGTCCGGGGGAAATAAAATCGTGCATTGTGCTGAACGGGGTGGGAGACGCGTTTTTGGAAAACATCAGCTTCAACGATATCCAGGTTATGTTTCCGGGGGGTGGCACCGCCGAGGAAGCCGCCGCGACTGTTCCCAAGATCAACGGCGAGTATTTCGAGATCGGCACTCCGTCCGCCTACGGCATTTTCGCCCGTAATGTGCGCGGACTCACTCTCAGTAACGTGCGCCTGGAGGCGGCAACTCCCGAATTGCGGCCGGCGGTTGTCTTCGATCATGTGGAAGATGCCGCGGTCAACGGCCTCAACGCGCAGGGAAACAACAAAGCGGCCTCCCTGCTGCGGTTCACCGATGCTCGCGATATTTTGCTAAGCGCCTCCCGAATTTTGGCCCCGGTTCCCACTTTCCTGGCCGTCGAAGGCGCGGCCAGCCAGGCGATCATCGTTGACGGCGGCGATTTATCGAAAGCGGCCACGCCGGTATCGTTCCATGCCGACGCCCCCAAACAGTCGGTGAAGCTGAGGACGTGAAAATGAGCGGGATGAAGCCGGCTAACCGGCTGAATGTCTCTTGGTATGTTGCCGGTCTCGCGATTACGGCAATGGTGCTCGAAGTCAATCGGGAGCTTGCGGAAAAGGAGAACGGGGCAACCCGGCGCGAGGAATTCGTCTTGGCGTGAAGCGGAACGATTTGGAACGGCATCTTCGCCGTCACGGCTGCAAACTCTACCGGGAGGGTGGAAAACATTCGGTCTGGTGGAATCCGCAAAACCGGAAGACATGGGCTGTTCCCCGTCATCGGGAAGTGAACGATTATACGGTGCGCGGCATCTGCCCGTAGCTGGGAAATTCCTGGCCCGTAGGGGTTGGTTTTTTGAACGGGATAGACTTTATCCTTCCACAGCCCGTTTCAGGTCCGCCGCCTTATCTGTCTTCTCCCAGGTCAGCGCGTCGAGATCGTCCGTGCGGCCAAAGTGGCCGTAATTCGTTGTCTTGCTGTAGATCGGGCGCAACAAATCGAGCTGTTTGATGATATTGGCCGGCTTGAAGCTGAAAACCTGCTTCACCGCGTCGGCGATTTTATCGTCTCCGGCCTTGCCGGTGCCAAACGTGTCGATGTGAACCGAAACCGGTTCGGGGTATCCGATGGCATAAGCAAACTGAATCTCCGCGCGATCGGCCAGTCCCGCCGCCACGATATTCTTCGCTACATACCGGCCCATGTAAGCCGCGCTGCGGTCCACCTTGCTGGGGTCCTTGCCCGAAAAGGCGCCACCGCCGTGACGGCCCATGCCGCCGTAGGTGTCGACGATGATCTTGCGTCCCGTCAGCCCCGAGTCGCCCTCCGGACCGCCAATAACAAACCGGCCCGTCGGATTGACCAGATACCGCGTTTTTGCGTCGAGCAGTTCCTTGGGGAGAACCGTCTTAATCACGTTTTCGACCACAAATTCGTAAATCTCCTTGTGCTTCACCGAATCACGGTGCTGGGTCGACACGACCACCGCGTCGATCCGCTCGATTTTTGTTCCGTTATACTGGAGCGACACCTGGGTCTTGCAGTCGGGACGCAGCCAGGAAACCCTCTTATGCTTGCGCAAGTCCGCCAGCTTGCGACCCAGGGCGTGGGCGTAAAAAATCGGCGCGGGCATCAAATCGGGCGTCTCGTTCACCGCGAAACCAAACATAAGTCCCTGGTCGCCGGCACCCTGCTCGGCGGTCGCCTTCCCGTCGGCGGCGCATTCATCGACGCCCTGCGCAATGTCGGGGCTCTGCGCCGTCAGCGCGTTGAGGATATGAACCCCCTTGGCGTTGAAGGACTCGCCAGGCTCGGTGTAACCAATTTCCTCGATGGCATTGCGCACGGCCTTGTTGTAATCAAATTCGGCTTTGGTCGTAATCTCGCCCGCCACGACGACAAGGTTCGATTTCACCAGCGTCTCACAGGCCACGCGGCTGTTTTTGTCCTGAGCCAGGCAGGCATCGAGCACCGCGTCGGAAATGGTATCGGCAACCTTATCCGGGTGACCTTCCGTCACCGACTCCGACGAAAAAATATAAGATTTGGACATGATTTCGAAGGTACGTTTACGGTTTGCCTAGCGCAAGAACAATATGAACGTATCTGGATGTGTGGATATATAAATGTGTTGTCAGGCGGCAGTTAAAACCAAAGCCTCCCAGCTTTACTCTTCCACCCGCCCATCGCGCATGGTTACCACCCGGTGGGCGGCATTGGCCACTTCACGGCTATGCGTGACCATCACGATCGTCGCACGGTGACGCTCGCCGATTTCGCGGAACAGATTCACCACCCGGATGCTCGCCTCGGAATCGAGATTGCCGGTTGGTTCATCAGCCAGCAGCACTTTTGGTTCCATCAGCAACGCCCGGGCCAGTGCGGTCCGCTGCATTTCACCGCCGGAAAGCTGGTGCAGCCGGTGTCCCGCCCGGTGTTCCATACCCACCGCCTCCAATAAGGCGCGGGCCCGCCGCTCGATTTCCTTTTCGGGGAGATTCTGCAACAAGCCAGGCAACCGCACATTCTCTTCCACCGTCAAGGTCGGCAACAGATTGAAGAACTGAAAAACAAACCCAATTTTTCGCCGCCGCAACCGGGTTAGCCCGGCTTCGTCCAGCCGGTGCACCGGCTCATCATCGAGGTAGATTTCACCGCTGGAAAGGACATCGAGTCCGCCGAGGACATGGAGCAGCGTGCTTTTGCCGCAGCCGCTTGGCCCCATGATGGCCACAAATTCTCCCGCCTCAATCCGCAGGTTCACCCCGTTCAGCGCGTGAACGGCCGCTCCATTTGCGCCGGCCCGGCCATAAAGCTTCGTCGCGTTCTCGACTCGGATCATGTTTTGCTGATTTTTTGGACGAGGCTTGTCGTTGACCGCCCCGGCACCAGCTTCACGATTTCGATTCGGGCGCCGCATGCCCTCAGCACCTCGCCCTCGCTGGGATCGAGAGTTTCGGGCCTGTAGTCGCCGCCCTTAACATAAACATTTGGCTGGACGGCTCTTAGGAACGCCGTCGCCTGCACCTCCGGAAAAATCGTTACCGCGTCGACCATCCGCCATCCGGCCAGTACCTCGGCGCGGTCCATTTCGGGAACCACCGGACGGTCCGGCCCTTTTAATTCGCGCACGGAGGCGTCCCCGTTCAGGCCAATCCAGAGGAAATCGCCCAGCTCTCGCGCTTCCGTCAGGTAACGCAGATGACCCACGTGGAGTAAATCAAAACAGCCGTTCGTCGCCACCACCTTGCGGCCCTCCTGGCGCAACGTGGCGCGAAAAGCGGCCGCCTCATCCAGCGTTAAAATTCTTCCGGAGAACATCACCGCCACTCTCGTCACAATTTATCGGTGATGCCAAGCTCAATCCAAGCCGAGGCATCCTGCGTGTCGCCTATTTTCGCCGGTTGTTTGGAATCGACCGGCTTTTGGCATAACACATAGAGAGCAACCTCTAAAGGCTCGATCCGCTCCACTTCAGCTTCTGGCGCAGGACGTGATAGAAGTCGGAGTGGGGGAGATAGGCGAGGGGTACCTTGCTTGGAGCCGGTTTGATTTCGAGCCATTCGTGGGGATGGAGATGTCCTCCGGACCGTCCATCGAATTGGACCGTGGGAGGGGGCACCCCGGATTGTTTGACGAGGCGGATGCGGATTGTATCGTCAGCGCCGACAACCAGCGCGCGATTGGTGAGAGTGTGAGGGCAGATGGGGGTAAGGATGACCGATTCGGCATCCGGACTGAGAATCGGGCCGCCGGCGGCGAGGGAATAGGCGGTCGAACCCGTGGGTGTGGCAATGATGAGACCGTCGCAGACGTATTCGGTGACGAGGTAATTGCCGATCTCGACCCGGATACGGACGAGGCGTCCGACGTTGGCGCGGGAGATCACGACGTCGTTGAGCGCGCAGGGAATAAGTTGATCCCGGTTGCCGTGATGAAAACAGGTCTCCAGCGCGAGCCGCGGGCTCAGGCGAAGATTGTTTTCAGCGAGATAAGGAAGGATGGTCGCGACTTCTGTTTCCGCCACGGCAGTCAGAAAACCGAGGCTGCCGATATTGACGCCGAGGATGGGAGTGGAGGAGGGGAAGACCGACCCGACGACATCGAGGAGGGAACCATCCCCGCCGGCGACGAGCAGGAGATCCGATTTTTTCGCCAATTCGATTTCGGAAAATCCCGGCTGCCGGATCAAGGCGCTGGTCCGCTTCTCAAAAAGAAGCTGGAGATTGGCATGACGGTGGGAAAATTCGATGAGTTGCCGGAGGACATCCCGGGCGCCCGGTTTGGTCCGGTTGACCACGACGCCAATTTTTATTTTTTTCGCAGCAGCCATAAAAATTCCTCGTTTCCGTCCCGTCCCGGCAATGGCGAGGGGACCACGTCCACCGTCGTCACCGGATAGTCATCCGCCCAATCGCGGAGATCCTGCACCACCCGTTCCCTGACTTTTACGTCCCGCACAATGCCGCCCCGGCCCACTTCAGCGCGCCCGGCCTCAAACTGGGGTTTGATGAGCGCACATATCCGTCCACCGGAGTGAAGCAGACCGAAGGCCGGGGGCAAGACCAGCTTGAGCGAAATAAAGGAGACGTCGGCGGTGATAAAATCGAACGGTTCGGGAAAATGTCCGGCCGCAAAAGCGGCCAGATCGCGGGCATTGACGCCCTCGAAAACTTTCACGCGATTGTCCCGGCGCAACCGCCAATGGAGCTGGCCGGTGCCAACGTCAACGGCGACAACCTCGCGCGCCCCATGCTGGAGCAGGCAGTCGGTGAATCCGCCGGTGGAAGCCCCGATGTCGAGGCAGCGGCAACCGGCCACATCGAGCCGGAAGGCATTCAGGGCGCCCTCAAGTTTGTGGCCTCCGCGGCTGACGTAACGGTCCGCGCCGCGGACTTCAATCGCCGCCGACGCGGCACACAGCTTGCTCGACTTATCCCAACGTTGACCTTCCACCCATACTTCCCCAGCCAAAATAAGCCGCTGCGCCTGTTCGCGCGATTCAACCAGGCCGCGCGCCATCAGTTCCATGTCGAGACGCCGGGATTTCATTCTACTTTTGCCAAGAGTTTCGAGCCGAGGCTAACCGGTTTGCGTCCGTCATCCGACCAAATTCTTTTTTTCAGACCAA
>DATJMI010000120.1:0-8583 GCA_035508775.1 Methylacidiphilales bacterium | reverse complement strand
AAATGACAGACTCGTGGCCCTAGCTCCCAAAGTAATTCAAACTGATACACTACCTGGAGCTTGGAAGAAGTGATTGAGCTGCTATCCTAACTCATGCACCTAAGGTTATGTGCCTCCATGAAAAATAGTAACGGTTATTATGGATGGGGATTTTATGCGGCAAATATGCAGTCATCTATAGTGCCTGTCCTCACAAATTAAACACCCTTCGGTTCGAGAATATTATTTATATTTACAGTATGTATATAGCTTGCGTAATGCGATCTCAGACACAACTCCGCTAGATAACGATCAATTTGATCTCCTCTATTAAAACGCAAGTCTGATCTACCTAACGCCCTATAGCAATGATATCCACATAAAGAATCAGTTTTATTTCTGCGGAGGTTTGGGTGGATGGTTGACGGAGGGAATTTCACCCGGAGGAAGATTGACGGCGGGGCGCGAGGTCTGGTTGGTGCCGGGTGGGAAATTGGTTTCGAAGAGCCGTTCGAAGACGGGATCGTCATGTAAACCCTCAAAACGGGGATCGATACTGGCGGAGATCAGGGCATTGGTCCCCCCGGTGGTTGCGGCCTGGACGAGATATTTGATGGCTTGGTCCTTGTGACCAAGACCGGCCTGGAGAGCGGCCAGATAGTAGGCAACTTCGCTTGCCTTGGGATCGATTTTGAGACGGGCCTCGAGAAAAGCGATGGCGGGTGCGGGATCGTGCATCGTATCAACATAGTAACCGATCACTGGACCCATGTCTTCGCGGCTCCAGTTCGTCAGGCCGGCCACGGTGGTGAGAAGGTTGGCGACTTCGCCGGATTTGCCCTGGCTCTCGAGAAGGCTGGCGAGTTCAAGATTCAGGTGAACGTCATAAGGCGATTTGGCGAGTTCGGCGCGGACTTCTTTTTCACGCGCGCCGAAACCTTGAGCGATGGTAACCTCCTGGAGAAGATCGCCATAAGTTTCGTTGCGGGGATCGTCGATTTCAGCCTGTTTCACCACGGCGATGGCTTCGTCGAAACGCCCATTCTGAACAAGAAAACGGGCATAGTCATTGACCGCGGAACCGAGCTGCGGACTCAAAATGAGGGCAAGTTTGAGAAAATGCTCCTCCTCGGCCTTCATGCCACGCCAGCGGTAAAGATCGGCGTGCCAGTAGGCGAGCTTGCCAAAAGTGGTGGTGGCGTCGTCATCGATGCGGAATCCAGGATCGTTCAGGAGGCGGGCGCTATAGGCATCCCAATACGCATAGTCGGCCCGGACGACGGGGGCAGGAAGCGGCTGACCTTGAGCCAGGGGGTCCGGATTCATTTTGAAAATGAGACCGAAGGGAACGAGGTAAGGATACATCCATTTGATGGGGACGCTCTGCTCGATGTAAAAAGTGTGGTTCTTTTTATTTTTCTCAAAGATCTTCCGGGCCACGACTCCGTTGATTTCAAAAACATCGTCTGTGCCGGTACGGAGAATGACGCCGTGATCGGCCTTGATTCGATCCGCGTTGAGGGCTTCATAGTAATTCCAACAATCAATCAATTCCTGATCGCTGATACAGGTCACCGGTATCTTGGGATAGGCCTGATCGCGCCCGAGCCATTGCTCAAAGGGGGTGAATTTCACGGGACGAAAACGGGGATCGTATTGTTCGCGGATGTATCGGCAATAGTAACCGTCGCAAAGGGCATTTTGCGTAATGACGGTAACGTCGCGGCGGTCGAAGCCGGGGGTGGTTTTCCAGCGCGGATTCTGCTGGCTTTCCACAAAGGCCATATAGGTGGGCACAAAACGTCCCGGATCGGAGCCGCCGAAGTAAACGGCGTTTTTGTCCATGGGCTGCATGATATCGTAGCCGTAGTCATAGCCGAACCAGTGGCCCGCTTTGTTGGAATCGCCGATGTTGCTCCAAAGGGGAAGGAGGGAAAGATAGAGCGCGGGCATGCCAAAACCGAGCAGGCCGGCACGCGCCGGGACTTCGGGCAGATTTTCATGAAGCCAGACCATGGCGGCGAGGGCGCCGTAACCCATCAGTAAAACGAAAATGCAGTGGGATTGGAGATGGAAGACTTTGTACTGAAGATTGCGTTCAAAATCGAATGACTCGGGAGGCTCGATCAGGTTGAGCATGAAACCGATAAAGAAGAAAGCGAGGGCGAGAAAAACAAACCAGTCAGTCTGCCGGGAATCGCATCGCCGGAGATAAACAAAAATAGTCAACGTGAGAAAGATGAGGGGAACAGTGAAGTTTTTCTGAAGATTATCCGCATAATAGTAAAAGGTGAGAATGAGCCGGTGGAAGTAATCGGGACGGCCCAATCCGGGATCGTTCTGTTCATCGGACGGCACGGCGCCGATGGCTTTTCCGATGGTGGTTTTGATCAGATTGGGAAGGCTCATCGGATATTGTTCCCGGCTCACGGCGTAATAGAAACCGCTCCGCAATTGTGGAAAGCCCCAATTAATGGGAGGATGGGTCGAGGAGGCGAAGGGTTCGTAGGCGTAGGGGACGAGGCCGACCCATCCAGCCGCAAAGAGGCCGATGATGAGCCGCCGGTCGAGACTTGAGGTAAAGAGGAACCCGAGCGCAATCATGGTGAGCAGCAGGGCAAAGAGGGCGTAGAGATTGGTGAATTGGAGCCAGCCGGTTTTGACAAAAGTGCCGTAAAGCCAAAAACGGTGTCCGGGATGCATGATTCGCATGGTATCCTGGTCGTTCGGGTTCATGACGTAATTGCCGTAGGCGAAAAAGAGAAGGGCAACACCAACGCCGGCCAGAAAGAGCTTCCACCGAAAGTTGCTCAAATAAAAAAAGGAGACACAAGCCGTCAGGACAAGAATAAGAAGAGACATGTCCCAGGATATCGTGTGCAGTTCGTCGTCGAGGGAAAGCCAGCTCAGATAGATGAGAATGGAAAGGCTGAAAAGATTGACGGCGAGAAAAACGGACCAAAAGACACCGGCCCGCATGACGGCGGCGGCCACAAGAATGGCGGGGATGATCTGAATTAGCGTGTGATGATGGGTCAATCCGAGACCGAAAACGAAGACCGTGATAATGAGACGCTCGGTTTTGGCCGGCTCAAGCATCCAGAAGTAGAGCAACAAGAGGATGATGTTCGTGAAAAGCGCATTGACCGTGCCGTGCACGGCGGAGATGGTGGCCTGGCTCCACATCACATCGCTAAAGCCAAGGGTCATGCCCGCCAGGAGACCGGCATAAAAAGGGTAGTGCCGGACGGACTCTTGATGGGCCGGCTCGGTCCAGCGTTGCAGAAGCCAGCGCCCGGAGTGACAAACGAGGAGGGTAAGCAGGGCATTGGCCACTCCGCCGTAAAGGCCGGACTGAATGTTGATTCGCCAGGCGAGATTCCCCACGGGAATAAGATGGCTCAGGATAAAACCCGACATCGTCCAAAGCGGATACCCGGGAGGATGCGGCACACCAAACTTTGTGGCGGCGGTGATGAGTTCGCCCGAATCTTCCAGCGTGACGCTGGGCGCGGCGGTAAAGATATAGACCGCGGTGGTAACAATGAAAACAATGGCCGCGGCGGTCAAATCGGAATGTTGAAAACGCTCGGGACGGGACGGGGGCAGATCAAGCCGCTTTTCCGGCTGAACGGTGGAGGCGATCGTGGTGAGGCTCATGCGACAGGCTTTCCGTTGGCTCCAGGATGCGTATGGGGATGGCGTCCACGCAACGCCATCCAGGGAACACGCCAGATGGCTTCACGCACGATATGGCCCGACATCTTGGAAATCCCGGCATGCCGGCCGCCGAAAATAATGGGGATTTCCACAATGTTCCAACCAAGCCGCCAGGCTTGATGAGTAACTTCAATCTGAAAAGCATATCCATCGGAATGAATGAGACCGAGATCGAGCGAAGCGAGTTTTTCCGGACGGAAGGCCTTAAAACCGCCGGTCGGATCGGAGAAAGGCATGCCGGTAATGAGCTTAACATAAGTGGCCGCGCTCAGGCTAAGCATGAGACGGCGAAGCGGCCAGTTGGTGACACGGATGCCGTCGCGATAACGGGTGGCGAGGACAAGATCGGCGCCCTCTTCAAGAGCCCGTAACAGGCTGGGCACCGAATTGGGGTCGTGAGAAAGATCGGCATCCATCTGCACAATAGCTGAGCAAGGCTCAATAGCATGCCGTTTTAAAACCCAGGTAAAGCCTTCAACGTAAGCGGAACCAAGGCCAAGTTTGCCGGGACGGTCGAGGAGAAATAGCTGTTGGCCCCAGCGGGAATGGGCGCGAACCCAGGCGGGCGTGCCATCGCCGGAGGCATCGTCGACCAGGAGAATGCGGGCATGGGGGAGCGCGCCCCAAATCTGTTCGGTAAACCGGGCAAGGTTCTCGAATTCATGGTAAGTGGGGACAACAATAAAAGGCGATGCCATGGTCAAATTAGTTCTGAAATGGAACCGTAGCCGGGACTAAACAGGCGCTTATAACTGCGCTGGGCATACACATCGGTCATGCCGGAGAGATAATCGCAAAGCAACCGGGCCCGGGCGGGTTTGCTTTCGGCCTCGAGGACGGCGCGATGAACGCCGGAAGGCACAAGTCCGGCGGGGCGGGTGGTTTCGCCCAGGTAATTGGAGAAGAGGCTGAGCGCCAGGCGCCGGAGAACATACCCGCCCTTGTACTCGATCTGTTGAAGAGTGCTGGAGCCAAAAATAAGATCGTGGCAGATTTTTTTATGGAGGCGTATGCGGCTGCGCGCCTCGGGCCGCAAATGGACGCGATAAGCATGGCGGTTGGTCCGGGCGGTCATGAAGTTTTTCCGCGGCTTAAGCGAGATACCGGCAATCAATTTTCCAATCAGGGCATTCATGCGAGATTGAATGTTGTTATTTGCCATCATTCCGAGCAGTTCGTCGATATACTTTCTTTGGCGGCGGTCCAGCGAGGCGCCCTGTTCCTCACGCCACTCGGCCAGGCGGTCCGGCGCGAGAAAGCGGGCTTTCCAGCCATCGACGATATCAAAGCAGGAATAAGCGATGTCGTCTGCCAGGTCCATAATCTGGCATTCGAGGCTGTGAAAACGGTTGGGATCGGAAACGCCGGCCATGGCGGACAAGCCGGCTGTGCCAAAGCAAAAATGGAGAATTTCGTCCTGGTCGTCGTAAATGAAGTGATTGGCCTCGGCGCCACGGTCACGGTGGAAACGTTTATACTTAAGAACGCCGTCGAGAAGAGCGCGGGTAGGGCTCATTCCACCACGTTGGCCAGAGGCGCGGCTATAAATCGTCCGGGTAAGAATGCGAAGAGTCTGGGCATTGCCTTCAAAACCGCCATAAGGCTCCATGATTTGGTTGAGGACCCGTTCGCCGGCATGGCCAAACGGGGGATGTCCGATGTCGTGCGCAAAACAGATGGCCTCAAGAAGATTCGGATCGACTGCAACCGCGCGACGCGATTTTTGGAGCCAAACCGCGATCGACTTGGCGATATGGGCCACTTCGAGCGAGTGGGTCAGGCGTGTACGGTAGAAATCGTATTCGCCCGCCTGGAAGACCTGGGTTTTGGCCTGCAAACGGCGGAAGGCCGGCGTGAACATAATCCGGTCGCGATCCTGGTGAAAGACGCTGCGGTAGTCGGGCGTCCGTTTTGCATTGGCGGCGTCGAGCAGGTAGCGGCGGTCGAAGGCCCGATAAAAACCGGCGGACATTTTCATACTTTTTATAGGGCGCAGCGATGTAACGCAAGGCTAGGGCGCGTTTTCTCAATGCCGAATGGCAAAGAAGTAATTTTACAAAACTCCCGGCGAAAAGAAATTTCGAAATAGGGGTTGCCGCAGCCAGCGATTGAGCTTAGTTAGCGGAAGACGGTAATTGCTTTTTATGTTAGCCAAAACCAATTGCGAGCACACCACCACCAAACGGTTCAAAGTCAAGCTTCGCCCCTATCTTCATCATTTCGACAAATGCGATAAGGCGGTCTGCGTCCATCATGGGCGCTCTTCCGAGAAAGTACGGCTGGGCGATTTAGTGACCATCCCCGACAGTGATCTGCATCACGTCATGGATTGCGAGGCGGCGCTGGCGATCAGCCATGCCATTGAGGATATCGCCGGGGAAGTCCGCAGCGGAGAATTGATTGCGACCTTCCAGGATTTTAAGAATTTTCTTCCCTATAAAAAACGGTACATGAGCCTGGCCGAGGACCTCGATGCGGTGCGCGTTTGGGGATGCGGCACCGTGCCGAAAAATTGCGGAAAGATTGATTTCGTTCAAACGGAAGAAGACCGGCTCAAGCGCTATTGGCTGGTTCTCTTCGACAGCGAGGAAACGCGGGCGGTCTTGCTTTGCAAGCAGGTGAACCGCACGGCTTTTTTCACGGATAAAAAGTTTATTGGATTCTACAGTTTCAATCCCTATTTGGTGCAATCGATCCGGTGGCGATTCAATCTGCTCAGTTCGGGTTTAAGCCGGATCGTTTCCCACTGGGAGAAATCATTTCCTTTCCCCGATTTAAAAATGCGCGACCTGGAGCGGTATATCAAGCAGCCGGACGTCGTCGAGGTGCCTTCCTCCCTCTAAAACTTGTCTGCGGAATCCCGAATTGGACCTTCAAGGAACTTCCTAAGCCAGATCCATCGTTTCGTTCTTCAACTCCATCGCCGGGGCGGCGAAGGAGGGGCCCCGTGCGAAATCGGACGCCCAAATCTCCTGCGCCATCCGGAAACTCTCGGGCATCAGCGTGTAACCGACGTGCCCCTGGGGAAAACAGGCGAAATGCGTCCCACCCCACAACCGCGCCAGCTCTTCGACCTCCTCCGATGGCGCGATTTTGTCGTACTGCCCGGCGATCATCAAAATATGCGCGGGAGCCAAGAGAGGTTTTTGCTTTGCCGGACACGCCAGGCGCATGGCGCCCGCCGTGTCCTCCGGGCTGATTCCCCTTTTGCGCAAACCGGCGCGTGTCGTCACGGAGCTCGGCGCGCGCCAGATCGCGTTATCAATATTCAGGATCGGCTCGACCAGAATCATCCGCTGCAGGAGCGGCTCGAAACAGCCTACCAGCGCCATAATCCATCCGCCGTAACTCGTGCCCCAGCCGCCGAAAAGTTGTCCGCCTTTTTTGCGCAGTTGTTGCAGGACGATCCGGCATTCCGTCACCGATTGCCGGATTCCCGCCGCCGTGCGCAACAGTTCGCCTCCAACACATAATTCACCGTGAAAATGCCACGGCAGCCGGCGGGAATAGTGATAGGGCAGGTGAACGAAAACCGCGTTCCAGCCCCGCAAATTCAAACGCCGCGCCCAGAGCCGGTATCCGAAATCGCTGACCGACATCAAACCGTGCGCCAAGAACATCGTCGGCGCGCCCCAACCTTGCGCGCAGGGGAAAAAATCGAATGCGGCCTGATTGTTCGGCCCGTGATCGCCCGGATAGGGACTCGGGAAAAGCAGCCGTCCCCGGTCGGGCAGTTCGGGCGGAACAAAGCCGTCCGGCACCCGGTAATATTCTTCCACCGGACGTTCCCCCCATTCCGAAACAAAAAGATCCCATCTCTGCCGGAAATCGGACGGCATCGGATGGCGCGCCTGGAGCAAATTCACGAAACCAAAACTGATCGCGTCGACAATCATGGCGCGCGCTTCGTCCAGCCGGGATAGAAACGTGCGCGATTTCATACGTGCATCGGACGGGCAAAGGGGGGCATAAAGAGAATCGTGGCCTATAAGTACCCTTCTCCACGCTTTTGTCGAGGGAGCATTAGAGGAGGGTCGCCATGAAGAAAATCCTCGTCGTTGGCGCCGGGCTTGGGGGGCTCGCCGCCGCGATTCGTCTCGCCCGCGCCGGGCATGCGGTCGAAGTTTGGGAAAAGAACAAGGCGCCCGGCGGCAAACTCCAGGAATTGCGCCTTCATGGCTTTTCCTGGGGCATGGGGCCGTCGTTGCTGACCATGCCGCATGTTTTGCGCGATCTTTTTTCCGCCGCCGGTGAACGCCTCGACGATCACCTCAGTCTGGTCCGGCTCGAATCGGCCTGCCGCTATTTCTGGAGTGATGGCGCTGTCATCGACGAGGATGCCTCTTTCTGGATGCGTTCCGAAGTCGTCCGCTTTCTCGATTATACCCGCGGAATTTACGAGCTTTCCGGAGAGACTTACCTCAACCGTCCACCCGGCGAATTCTGGCGCGCCTTTACCCCGCGGAATTGGCCCAAGCTGCGTCACCTTGGCAAAGTCGCCACCACCCGCTCTCTCGCCGCCGAAGTGGAACGCCGCTTTTCCGATCCGCATCTGCGCCAGATTTTTCTCCGGTTCGCCACCTACAACGGTTCGTCGCCCTACCATACTCCCGCCACGTTCAACATTATTCCCTATGTCGAGGCCGAATTCGGCGCCTGGTATGTTCGCGGCGGCATGAACAAAATTTCCGAAGCTCTCGCCGCGCTGGCCGGGCGCCAGGGCGTCGTTTTCCGCTATGGCACGATCGCTACTCATTGGGACGGCAAGGAGGCCGCCGCGCAAAATGGCTTCAGATCAGAGCCCGATTTTTTAATTTGCAATGCCGATGTCCTCGGCGCTTCCACGGGTTTTCTTGCCGACATTACGCCGGAACCAACCCGGAA
>DATJMI010000119.1:0-15630 GCA_035508775.1 Methylacidiphilales bacterium | reverse complement strand
CCCCATGTGAGAGATGTCGAAAAGGCCGGCAGCCTGGCGGACGGCGGTATGTTCATCGACGATGCCGCTGTATTGGACCGGCATGTGCCAGCCGCCAAATTCGACGAGCCGCGCGCCAAGTTTCTGGTGAGCGGCGTGAAGGGGCGTTTTTTTAAACTCGTTGGCGGAACCACTCATGCTCTCTGTAAGATAACGACCTTTGCCTTACCGATAATAGGTCGCTTCGAGAAGGCGCGCGGCTTCGATGAAGCCTTCGTGCAGCACCTGCGAGCGCTGAGCGGCCAGAAGGAGCGCCTGGACGGCGGAGCGGCGGGTATCGGCGCCAAGCAACAAAGCGGCGGCGCGGGGCAAGGCGTTGTCCTCACCGCTGGAGGCGAGGAGGCGGAATTCCCGGCTTTCGGCGCTGCTCATGCAACCGTCGACGAGCTCGAAATAGGCGGGGTCGACTGGGACGCGGGCCATCTCGAGCAGGGCGAAGCCGCGAAAGATGCTGGCGACATAGGCGACGCGGGCGGAACGCTGGTTGTGGTGAAGCTGGAGGATATAATCGCCGAGATTCATGCCTCGTTGTTTGGCCGCTTCCACGATTTCGAGGCTGACGCTGACGGTGCGACGGGTTTTCGGGGACATATCGAGAGGGTAGAGCCGTGGTTTGCGGCGGTCAAATTCAGGAAAAACAGAAATGGAATGGTTGAAGAGGAAACCGTCGGTCAGCACGCGGCCATTTTGGCAAAATTACCGCGATTGGACAGGAGGAATAGTGTGCCTGCGTCTGCTTTTTGGCTTTCGATGATTTTACAATTTTCTAACAACTTTTTTCGGCAATTACTGTAATCTAGCTCAATTCTATGCGACGGCACATTTGCCAAATTTGCGTGTTCGTCTTCCTATTCATGCTTACTCCCTATGCCCGCTCAGAAAAGTCATGGGACGACTCACTCGACGTCGAGGCCGAGATGGCTGATGCGGAGCAATTCCAGGACATCGGCGATTACCGGAGCGCCCTCGTCGATTATTCCAAATGCTACGAGAAATTGGAGCAACTCCAAAAAAATAACCCTGGCCAGCCGGGTGATATAGCGGAACAGATCAAGGAATGCAGGCAAGCGATAACGAAATTGAAACCGCTGGCGGCGGCTCAGCCGGCCTCTCCCAAGCTGGGGCACGCCTGGGACTATATCGACTATGCTTCTTATCCCAGTCGGGATACAAAGGCCAACCAGATACCTGAACCTAACTTTCTCCTTGGTTTTAGCGGAAAATCGCAGGGACTTCGCCTGGACATTCATGGTCCTTCCCGTGCATTTTTCGAAACCCATCACCTGACGGCGCGGCTGCATCGGGCTGACGGAGAAGTGGTCCATCCGATTCCGGAATGGGAAAAATCACTCAATGCGCCTATCGGAATTCGCACGGCTTACGAACCGAAGGACAACGATTGGGCGGATTGGAGCGCGATGACGTTTTTTCCCTGGGGGCCGAATACACTGGAAGAGAGCTGGATTGAAGTTACCACAGGCACGGAACGCTATTGGCTCGAAATCCCTTACGGATTCGACCGAAACCCGCAAGATACGCTGCCGCCTTCCGTGTCGGCTGGGCCGCCCAAAATAGCTTCGGTCATGGAACATCTCACCAGCCATGATCATGTAGTCCCGTGGCAGGGGGTGCGCTATCATCTTTTGGATACCATTCCAGAGGACTGGGGTCTCGAATTGGATCTATCGAATTCCGGCATATGCCAAAGCAAATTGAACCTTTACGCAGAACATGGGGAAGATAGGGCGACGCCTCTTGGCTCTTCACAGATTCTCGACCTGAATGGAAACGCGACCGGAATCGTGGGACAAGCTAAAGGCAATCGTCTCTTCCAGTATGAAGGCAAAAGCGACGGCGTGCGCTGCTGGGGCCAGATTGAAATTGCGGTTAAGGGTAAAAGCTATCGCCTTGTTATTCCGTCGAGCCTTTACAAGAAGACCGATGGGCATGCCGCTATACCCTGATCATCATTTCCTTTGGGCTTTGGCTAGGAGTTGCCATGAATGGCCAACTAGATAAATTCTGGTTTTCCCTTTATGAAACTTTTTGAAATCAGAGACGGCTTTGGCTTTGAAAATCTGAAACTGGCGGAACGGTCCGCGCCGGAACCAGCGGCGGATGAGGTGGTGGTGCGGATTCGCGCGGTGTCGCTCAATTTCCGGGACCTGCTGGTCGTGCAGGGCAAATATAACCCACGGATGAAGCTTCCGCGGGTGCCGCTTTCGGACGGCGCGGGCGAGGTAGCCTCGGTTGGAGCGGCGATTACGGCGTGGAAGACGGGCGACCGGGTGATGATTCCGTTCATGCCGGGCTGGCTGGAGGGAGAACTCGACGCGGAAAAGGCGGAGAGCGCGCTGGGCGGCGCCGTGGATGGGGTGTTGAGCGAGTTTATTGCCATCCGGGCGGCAGCGCTTCTGCCAATGCCGGAGCATTTGAGCTTCGAAGAGGCGGCGACACTGCCTTGCGCGGCGGTGACGGCATGGAACGGCTTGTTTGTTTCCGGAAATCTGCAGCCGGGCCAGACTTTGTTTTTGCAGGGGACGGGGGGGGTTTCGCTTTTCGGGCTGCAGTTTGGAAAAATCGCGGGGGCAAAAATGATCCTGATTTCGAGCAGCGATGAGAAACTCGAACGCGCGCGCGCTTTGGGCGCGGACGAAACGATCAATTATCGCGCAGAGCCGGATTGGGAAAAGCAGGTACTGGCGTTAACCGATGGGCGCGGGGTCGATCTGACGCTGGAGGTTGGAGGCGCGGGCACGCTATCAAAGACCCTGCGGGCGACGCGTTACGGCGGTCATGTCAGTTTGATCGGCGTTCTCTCTGGCATTGCAGGGGATGTACAAACCGCCCACATCCTGCATAAGGCGATCACGCTGCGTGGCATCTATGTCGGTTCAAAAGCGATGTTCGCTGCAATGAGCCAAACGATTTCACAACACCGGCTAAAACCGATGATCGACCGCGTTTTCCCATGCGAGTCGTCGCCCGAAGCTTTGCGGCATTTAGAGTCGGGACGGCATTTTGGCAAAATTGTAATGTTCATTCCCTAGAGGGAGAGGCCTGGGGCCGGTCCAAATTTAATTGACTGTTTTCCCCGTAACATCGTCTAATCCGGAACAGCTCCTGCTAATTTGTGGGCTTACATGACATTTTCCTCCATGACGTTGCCGGAAAAGAAAATTGACGCTCCCCGGCAGGAAGAAGGGAAAATTAAATCGGGTTATTTACCGCATTTGGACGGTCTGCGCGCCCTCGCCATTTTGGGTGTGCTTTCCGAACATTTTAGCCAGCAATTTAATCTGGCGTTGCCGGATCTGCTGCGGTGCGGGCCGGTCAGTGTCCGGTTTTTCTTTGTGCTGACTGGCTATTTTATCACACTTTCGCTCTGGAAAGTGGAGGCGCAAATGAAACGTCCGCACAACGGGGGGTTGAACCATCTCGGGCGCTACTACCTGGGACGGCTGTTGCGCATCGGACCGCCGTTTTATCTCTCACTGCTGGTGGGCGCTTTCTTCGGCATTGAAGAAGTGCGGACAAATTTCTTCTGGCTGGCAATCTTCCAGGCGAATAATTACATCGCCTATCTCGGTTATTTTCCCCCGGCGATTTCCCACTATTGGTCCCTGGCGGTGCAGGAACAATTTTACATGCTCTGGCCGGTCGTGGTGCTGGCGTTGCCGCGGAGATGGTTTTTTCCGGTCGTGGTGGGCTTTATCATCTTCGGGTTGATCTTTCGCGTCGTTTGCATGGTGAACGAGGTGTCGACCTTGACGCGCTGGCTGACGATTTTCGGTTGCATCGATTCTTTTGCGGTGGGCGCGCTGGTGGCCTGGTTCAAGCGCTCGCGGTGGCTGGAGAAAATGCCGCTCTTGCCGAAGACCGTGCTGTTCGCGCTGCCTTTGATCGCCTTTGGTTGTTTCTTCCTCGGACGCGCGATGACAACATTGCCCGAAGGGAACATTTTTCTCGCCCTGACCGAGACCTGCGACGAAGTCTTCCTGGCTTGGCTGCTGGTCACAGCGCTAAATGGAATCACCAGCCGGTATGGGCAGTTCTTGGGCTGGGCGCCGATGGTCTATCTCGGGAAAATCAGCTACGGCATTTACGTTTACCATATTTTCATCATCGTTCTGGTCTCGCCCCTGTTGGCGCCTTACGGGTTGAGCGAAATGTTTAGCATCCTGCTGCTGTTCGCGGTCACCGTCATCATTGCCTCGCTGTCGTGGCATTTCTTTGAACGGCCTTTCCTCACTTGGAAAGCGGCTCTTTCCGAGAGCACGGCTAAGTCGCCCTTGGCGGTCGGCGCCTTTTAGTGTTAACAGGCCCTAGATGGCAGTTGACAAGGCTTAAAAAGAAAGCCGGGGACGTTTTGAGTCTCTTGTACGGAAGAGACCCGAGGACAGCCTCTATTGAGAGGCACTACTTTGCGGCGTCACCGGTGCAGGGGTATCGACGCCAACGGTGAAGGTAAGCGCCCTGTCCTTCTCATCGACCACCACGAAATCGCCGTTCTTGATCGTGCCACGGAGAATTTCCTCGGCCATTGGGTCTTCGAGATAACGCTCGACGGCGCGGCGCAGAGGCCGGGCGCCGTAGGCAGGATCGTAGCCTTTTTCGATGAGGAAAGCGGTGGCGCCGGAAGTCAGGCGGAAGGTAATCTGGCGCGGCTTGAGCCGGGTCAGCACCTTGGCCGTCTCGATGTCGACGATCTTGGTCAAATCCTCGCGCGTTAGCGAGTGGAAGACGATGATGTCGTCGAGACGGTTGAGGAACTCGGGCTTGAAGACCCGCTTGGCCTCGGCGAGCATTTTTTCCTTCATCTGCTCGTAGGAGTGCTCATCGGTCTTGACGCCAAAGCCCATGACCATGTTTTTGCGCATTAGTTCCGCGCCGACATTCGAGGTCATGATGATGATGGTATTGCGGAAATCGACCCGGCGTCCGAGACTGTCGGTGACCACGCCATCCTCGAGAATCTGCAAAAGCAGGTTCCAGATGTCGGGATGGGCCTTTTCGATTTCGTCGAAGAGAACGACGCTGTAAGGGCGCCGGCGGACTTTTTCGCTCAACTGCCCGCCCTCCTCGTATCCGACGTAGCCGGGAGGCGCGCCGACGAGGCGGGAGACATTGTGGGCGTCCATATATTCGCTCATGTCGATCTGGATCAGCGCCGTCTCGTCGCCGAACATATATTGGGCCAGCGTTTTGGCCAGGTGAGTTTTGCCAACGCCGGTCGGACCGAGGAAGATGAACGAGCCGATGGGGCGCTTCGGGTCTTTGAGGTCGGCGCGGGAACGGCGCAGCGCCTTGCCCATGGCGTAGACCGCCTCGTCCTGTCCGATGACCTTGCCCTTGAGCTCCTCGGAGACGCGGAGGAGGCGGTCCATGTCCTTCTGCTCCATGCGCGAGAGGGGAACGCCGGTCCATTTGGAAACGACTTGACGGATGTCCTCGTCGGTAACGAGCACTTCCTGCTCGTCGCGGCGCTGGCGCCATTCGGCGAGAACTTTTTCGAGCTTGTCCTTGGTATCCTTCTCGGAATCACGCAGGGCGGCGGCCTTTTCGAAATCCTGGGCCTTAATGGCGGCTTCCTTGCGGCCCTTGATGTCTTCGATTTCGGCCTCGATGCTTTTCACATCGGGCGGACGCATGGTGGCGCTGATGCGGGCGCGCGAACCGGCTTCGTCCATGACGTCGATGGCTTTGTCGGGGAGGAAACGTCCGGTGAGATAGCGGTCGGAGAGCTTGGCGGCGGCCTCGAGGGCGTCGTCGGTCATTTTGGCTTTGTGGTGCGCCTCGTATTTGGGCCGGAGACCCTTGAGAATCTCGATCGATTCCTCGACAGTGGGCGCCTCGACCATAACCTGCTGGAACCGGCGTTCGAGGGCCGAATCTTTTTCGATGTGTTTGCGAAATTCGTTGAGGGTCGTCGCGCCGATGCATTGGAGTTCGCCGCGGGAAAGGGCCGGTTTGATGATGTTGGAGGCATCCATCGCTCCCTCGGCGGACCCGGCGCCGACGATGGTGTGCAGCTCGTCGATAAAGAGAATGACGTTCCGGGCCTTGCGGATTTCCTCCATCACCGCCTTGATCCGTTCCTCGAACTGGCCGCGGTATTTGGTGCCGGCGACCATAAGCGCGAGGTCGAGAGTGATGACTTTTTTGTCGCGAAGAAGCTCGGGCACATTGCCGGCGGCGATTTCCTGAGCGAGGCCTTCGGCGATGGCGGTTTTGCCCACGCCGGCTTCGCCGATGAGAACCGGATTGTTCTTGGTGCGGCGGCAGAGAATTTGGATGACCCGCTCGATTTCATTTTTACGCCCGATGACGGGATCGAGTTCGCCTTTGCGGGCAAGTTCGGTGAGGTCGCGGCCAAAGGCCTTGAGCGCTGGCGTCTTGACATCTTTCTTGCCTGCGGCGCCTTCGCCTTGCGGGCCGGCGCCCCCACCGCCCTGGGCGGAAGATTCGCTCTCCTCGCTTTCCGCTTCGCCAGAGGCAAAATTGGGATCGAGTTCCTTGAGGACTTCATTGCGGGTCCGTTCGATGTCGACTTCGAGAGTTTTCAGCACGCGAGCGGCCACGCCGTCGCCTTCGCGCAGCAGACCGAGCAGAATGTGCTCAGTGCCGACATAGCTGTGATTAAGCGCCTTGGCTTCCTTGCCGGCCAGAGCGAGAACTTTCTTCACGCGGGGCGTGTAGGGGATATTGCCCGACATTTTGGTGTCCGGACCGGAACCGACCTGCTTTTCCACCTCGATGCGGACGGTTTCCAAGTCGAGCCCAAGCTTCTGCAAGACGTTGACCGCGACTCCCTGACCGAGCTTAATCAAGCCCAGCAGCAAATGCTCCGTTCCCACATAATTGTGGTTGAAGCGATCGGCCTCCTTGCGGGCGAGGGCCAGGACTTGCTGCGCGCGCGGGGTGAAATTATTCATGTTTTTTTCCGGTCATCGTCGATCGTTTTGCCGAGGATAAGAGGCTTGGTATTGGGCATGGGCGCCGACTTGAGGTATTCCCGCATGAGATCGGCGCGAAGCCCGTCCCGCTCTTCCGTGGTGAGCTTGCGTTCCTTCTGAAGATGGGCCGGCTGGGTGCGAATAAACAGCTCGTCGATGGTGGTGCGATACTCCTCAGGCATGAGGCCGAGATCGATGCCAAGCCGTAACATGGAAAGGAGATTTAGCACTTCTTTGGAGGAGATGGAATAGCAATGCATCATGATGCCATAGGCGCGACCGACCTGATCGGCGATCATGCGGCTTTTGTCTTCGAGCATTTTCTGCCGGGCGTTTTCCTCGTGTTCCATCACCTGCAAAATGACTTTGGTCAGCTTGTCGACGATCTGGGCCTCCGATTCCCCCAGCGTCATCTGGTTGGAAATCTGGAAAAGATTGCCGAGAGCCTCAGTCCCTTCTCCATAGAGACCGCGCACTGCCAGACCGATCTTGTTCACGGCTTTGATGATGGGGGTGATCTGGTCGTCAAGCACGAGCGCGGGGAGGTGCATCATCGCGGAGGCGCGCATGCCGGTGCCGACGTTGGTCGGACAGGCGGTAAGGTAACCGATCTGGGGCGAAAAGGCGAAATCGAGCCGCGCCTCCAGCTCGGTATCGAGCTTGTCGACCGTCTTGAGGAGGGCCCGGAGTTGCAGTCCGGAGCGCAACGATTGGATACGCAAATGATCCTCTTCGTTGATCATGACGCTGACACTGCGGTTCTTGCTGATGACAAGACCGCTGCCGGCATTCTTGGCGGCGTGCTCGCGGCTGATGAGATGCTGTTCGACCAGCACCTGCTTTTCGAGCGGCGTGAAATGCTCCATCGAATCGTTGATGATGGCGTCCTTCATCTCGGGCAAATCGGCGACGGCGGGCTGAACCAGGGCCAGCACTTTCTCGCGTTCGGCCTTCTTGGCCCAGCCGGGAAACGGATGATGGTTGAGATTGCGGGCCAGGCGCAAGCGGCTGCTAAAGACGATACGGTTGCCGCCGTTTTCGCCTCGAATCCATTCGCTCGAGGTTTTGAGCAAATTTTGAATTTTCACTGCTAACCTAGAATACGATTTGCCGCCCCGAATGCAAGTCGAGTTGATAAGAGGAGTCGCCTCTCATTTTTACGAAATTTTATGGAATGAGATGGGGCGGGAAAGGAATGACTTCCTACTCGCCCTTATCCGCTTTTGACGAAGCGAGCGCGAAGACCAGCATGACCAGGCCAAAAATAAAGAGCACGATGCCCCACCAGAGGTTGATATTCAGGCCCAGCGAATGCTGGTACATCTCGGTATCCGATCCGGTCATTAGTCCATAAAGAGACAGGAGCACGCCGATGAGGGAAAACATCAGGCCGATGGGAAAACGGAGATCCAGACCCATAATAATTCCTTTCTAAAAGAAGATAATGTTAAGGACGAGGCAGGCAACGAGCAAAATGGTTCCGAGCACGATGGGCTTCGAGTACCAGGCTTGGCCGGATTCCGCGATTTTCGGGGTGAGGGAGTAAACGAGGCCCTTAAGTTCTTCGTCCGTGCGCGTCCGCCGCGTGACCAGCGAAATCACCACCGTCAGGATAAAGCAGATGGAGAAGGCAAAACTGGCGAGCCAAAAATTCTGCGCCATTTCGCTGGGGAAAGTGGTGACAACGTGAAGCCATCCGCCCTTGATGCCGGGAATGTCGCCAGTGGTCAGCGTACAGCCGTGAAAGAGCGCCGAAGTCAACGTCCCACCACACAGGCCAAAGAATGCGCCATGACTTGTGGCGCGGGCCCAAAACATTCCGAGCAGAAAAGTGGCGAAGAGCGGGGCGTTGACGAAACCGAAGACGAGTTGGATGACGTCCATCGCATTGGAGTAGAAGCTGGCGAACAAAGCGCAGCCGCCGCTCAGAAGGATTCCCACGACGGTTACATAACTTCCCATACGCCGGTAGTGCTCGTCGGTTTCATTCGGCGCCAGGTAGGCCTGGTAGAGATCGTAGGTCCAAACAGTATTAAAGGCGGTGACATTTCCGGCCATTCCCGACATGAAGGAGGCCAGGAGCGCCGTCAGCGCCAGTCCCATCAATCCCGGTGGACAGTATTTCTCCACCAAGGAAAAGATCACGTCGTTATAATCGATATCGGTTACCGCGTCCTGTAATCGCTCCTGGATGGTTTGGTCGCTCAGCGGTTGCGCGGCATTGTCGTTCAAAAGAGAGGCAATTTTGCCGGGGTCGACGCTTTGATGAATCGCCGCCGAAATCGTGGTCGTCGCTGCCGCAGGATCGATTTTATTGGCGGAAGCTTCCTTAACCGCTTTGACGCCTGCGGAAAAAGCATCGTTGGAAAGCACCACCGGCGGGAGACGGTAACCGCCTTTTCCCGTCGCCGCCAGGCCGACGGCGATCATGCCCGGCAGAATGACCAAAGCGGGAAAAAGCATCTTGGGCAGGGCCGCAATGATGGGGGTGCGGCGCGCGGCGGACATATTTCTGGCCGCCATGGCGCGCTGCACCACCAGAAAGTTCGTGCACCAGTAGCCAAACGCCAGGACAAATCCGAGACCAAAAACCATGGCGAAAAGATCGACCCCCATTGGATTGGCCGAGGGACCCGCAATGAGAGGCTGCCACGCGCTGGTCCAGGCGTTGGGCGCAAAGCCGGCCGAGCTGTTTAAATTCAATTTCCGGGGATCGGTTGCCACTCCCTGCAGGATCGATTGAAGCGTGGACCATCCGCCGACGTCTTTAAGTCCCAGCATCACGACGGGGGCAAAGCCGAGAACGATCATGAAAAATTGCAGAACTTCCGTGTAAATAGCCGAAGTAAGTCCTCCTTTGAGAACGTAAATCAGCACCACCACGGAGCTGATTGTCAAACCGAAGTAGTAATTCCAGCCGAGCAGGCGCTCCAACAAACCCGCCAGGGCATTCATCGATATGCCGGAGGCAAAGACTGTCATCACCGCGAAGGTCATCGAATTAAAACAGCGGGTCCTTTCATCGAACCGCATCTTCAAATATTCGGGAACCGAACGCGCCTTGGAGCCGTAATAAAAGGGCATCATAAACACCGCCAAAAAAACCATCGCGGGCACCGCGCCCAGCCAATAGAAATGGCAGGTGGCCATGCCATATTTGGCGCCGCTAGCCGCCATGCCGACCAATTCCAAAGCCCCCAAATTGGCCGATAAAAAGGCCAAACCGCAGACCCACGCCGGAATCGAACGGCCCGACAGGAAAAAGTCGGCGCTCGTCTTCATGTAACGGGTGAGGGCAAAGCCGATCCCGATGACGAAGCCGACGTAAATCAGCATGATCAAATAGTCGATCGAGTGTAGAGGTATCTGCATAGAAGTTGGGCTGATGGGTAACAGAATCTTCAGAAGACAACGATGCCGGGCGGGAGCGGCGGGAATGGAGCCGAAGAGGCGGCGTCAAAGCGGTGGACCAATTGCCTTCCCATGCGCTTGGATGCAAGACCAAACGGGCGAATAATGCAATTAAAACTTTGGTTCGCTTTCACGGTGCCATTTACTCCATCGGCGGGGTGGTTTGGTTCTTGATCATCTCTGTGAAATCGCGCAGCTCCTTTTCTCCCAATTCGGAAACGGCGAGATAATTCATGCCCGATTTGGTCCATTCCAGCACATGGTAGCCATCCTGTTCATAATATCTCTCGCCCAAAGGCGATTTATTGGCTGGCCAGATGAATAGGTTGATGAAGTGTTTGCGGCGTTGATAGACGATCGCCGCCACATCGTGATGATCGAGGACGTCGAGCCTCCCGCCGATCAGTGGATAGCCGGAAGGCCCGAGATCGGCTACCTGCGGCGAGTAATCAAGCTTTCCAGCAAACCACGGCTTGACCGTGTGTTGATCGGTGGAGGCTACGTCCAGGAGATGATTAACTTGCAGGGAACGGACATGATCCGCAATGGCCTCCTGCGCCAGCGATGAAGATGTTCCTGGTTTGGAAAAAACCAGCATAAGCGCCAGGAGCGCCAGCGCTCCGGCCAGCCCGGACCAAGTCCACACCACCGGCCACGGTTGCCGCCACGGAATTGTTTCCGTCGGGGATTGATCCACTTTCAAGGAAGCGCGGATGCGTGTTGCCAAAAAGGCCGGCGCCTTGTGGCGGGGCATCTCTTCCTGCACGACTGTGATCAGCGCCCGCTGCAGATCCAGTTTTTCACGGCAGGAAGGGCAGGCGGCCAGATGCGCTTCGGTTTCGAGGCAGGCTGTCAGGTCCAGTTCACCATCGAGATAGGGCCCGATCAATCGCGCGGCTTCTTCACAATTCATAGGATATCTCCTTGGTGGATATGGCGATGATTTCCACGCGTAATTTTTCACGGGCACGGGCCAGCCGCGACATCACCGTGCCGATGGGCACGGCGACAATGGCGGCGATTTCCTTGTAAGAATGGCCCTCCAGATCGTGCAGCACAATCATCTCTCGGAATTCCGGAGGCAATCTCTCCAACCCCCGCCGCAACGTTTCCGCATTCGCCTTTTGCCGGAACTCTTCGGTTGTGGCGGTGTCATCGGTCGCCTGGTGAATGTTTTCATCGAAAGATTCCGGCGTCTCATGTCTCCGTAATTTTCTGATCGCGGTATAACAAACATTTCTCACGATGGTCATCAGCCACGCCTTTCCGTCGCCGCCTCGAAAACGGGGGAAGGCCTTGTAGGCGCGCAAATAGGCGTCTTGGACACAATCTTCCGCATCCTGATCGTTGCGCAGGAGCCAACGGGCAAGATTGTAAGCGGCATCTAAATGGGGAAGAAACGCCTCTTCGAATTGTTGCCGAGCCGGGAGACTGTCACCCCGTTCGCGAGGGTTTTCCATCATAAGTAATACGCCTTTGCTAGCAGATTTATTCCCGCGGGTGGCTCCAAAAATAAATTTTCTTTTTCCGGGAATAAACCGACATGCCGTTGGGTTGTGCATGAGTGAAGCCCACGGGGGGCTTACGCAGAACAAATCTACAAACCTTCCAACGGAGTTTTTCTATGAACGATAATATTATTCTTCACGATACGAGCCGGGACGGCATCGACCGGCGCGGTTTTCTCAAATGCATGGGCTGGGCCGGCACCGCCACCGTCTGGTCCATTTGCGGGGGCGTGCTTACGTCCCGCGCGCTCGGTGATGCCTTGAATAATGCCGCTCCGGACGCGGTAGCGGAACTCCATTTCGTGCAAATCAGCGACAGCCATATCGGCTTCGACAAGGCGGCGAACAAAGATGTCACCGCCACGTTTCAGGAAGCGGTCAAACGCATTAATGCTTTATCGAAAACGCCCGAATTCATCCTTCATACCGGTGATTTAAGCCACCTCGCCCAAGCGGACGAATTCGACACCGTGGAACAAGTCCTTAAGGATGCCAAATCCTCGCAGGTCTTTTACGTCCCGGGCGAGCACGACATTCTCAGCGACAACGGCGCTCAGTATCTCTCCCGTTTCGGCAAGGGAACCCAGGGCAACGGCTGGTATAGCTTCGATCAAAAAGGGGTTCATTTCATCGGCTTGGTTAATGTTTTCGGCAAGGCGGAACAGAGCCTCGGCATTCTGGGGGCGGATCAGCTCGACTGGCTCAAAAAGGATCTTGCGCCGCTCGGTTCTAGCACGCCCATCGTGGTCTTTGCCCATGTTCCACTCTGGGAAGTTTATGCGCAATGGGGTTGGGGCACTACCGACGGCGCCCAAGCGCTCGGTCTGCTCAAACGCTTCGGTTCCGTGACGATTCTTAACGGCCACATCCATCAGATCGCGCAGAAAATCGAGGGAAATATGACCTTTCATACCGCCCGTTCCACCGCTTTCCCCCAGCCGACTCCCGGTACGGCGCCCAAAGGCGGGCCTTTGATCGTTCCGGCGGACCAACTGCGCGGCATGCTGGGCTTGACCAGCGTCAACTATCTCGAAGTAGATCACCATCTTGCCATTTTAGATGCAACGTTGGCTTGAGCCTTGGCGCGGAAGACTTCTATGTCGATCGATCCCTCGTGGTGGGCCAAGATACACGGCGCCAGCACTCATTTCCCCGTGGCGCTGACCATGTCCGCAGCCTTTTTCGAAAGCTTGGGTTTTGTTCTGCCCGGTTCCGCGCGGGCCAAGGCCAGTCTGCTTGCCGCCGGCTATTACACGATCATTCTCGGTGCGCTGGGCACGTTTCCGGCGGTGCTTTCGGGATTACTCCTAACCAAAGGTGAAATGGGGGGCCACGACGCCCTCCTCTTTCACCATCTTTTCGTCTGGCCCGCCTTTACGGGACTCATCGGATTGGGAACATGGCGGGCCTGGGTCGGAGAGAGATTCTCCCGCCGGGGCTTCCTTTGTTATCTGGCCGTACTGTTTCTGGTCGCCGGTCTGATGGCGGGCGCAGGCTACTGGGGTGGCGAATTGATTCTCGATTCCTAGAAATGAATCCGCCATTGGAAATAAAAGCCCTGGGGCTGGCGCTGGCCGTCGCTTCAGTCTCGCTGGGCGGCGCTTTGCTGGCCGCCATTCCGGTCCAATGGATCATGAAACCGGATCATGACGCCGCTCAGTCCGCTCCCACGGTTTCCTCTCCCGAAAGGGCATCTTCTCCCGCCCTGGTCCGGCAGGGTCGTCAATTCTTTGCCATGACCTGCGCCAGTTGCCACGGGGACGACGCGCACGGCGATGAAGGGCCCGATCTCCGTAACCTCGCGATCAGCAATGCGCGCATCGCTGTAACGATTAAAAAAGGCGTGAAAGGAGAAATGCCCAATTTTTCCAAAAAATATGATGATGCCCAGGTGTCGGCTTTGGTGGCTTACTTGAGATCACTCCGATAGGGAAGAGTTTCGCTGGCACATTCCGGAAGTCGTATCCTGGACGGTGCACGCCTGTCTTTGCTATTTGCGGACTGGTCTTTTGCGCACGCTATCCTATAGTTTGCCTGCAAGTGATGAATCATCCTGTGGGTTATCCCCCGCCCAAGCGATTGACCGGACAGAAGAATCAAGTCCGGATGAATTTGCGCCGTTCCAAACCGCCGCCCGAGCCGGAAGAAATCGAAAACCGGCAGACCGGCCATTTCTGGCGCTGGGTGGGAATCGTTGCGCTTTTACACGTGGCGCTTCTCGCCGGTGCGATCTGGTTTTACCGGCTGGCGCCCACATCGCCGCCACCGGAACCGTTCATTTCGCTTTTGCCGGCAGGGCGCGAAGTCAAAGGTACCCCTGGGTTGCAGGCCGCGCCAAAAGTTGGCCAGGCCACGCCCGTATCGTCCGCCACGCCATCCAAGCCGAAGCCGGTCATGATCAAACCGAAGGCACAGGAAACAGCTGAAGCGAAGCCGAAGCCGGTAGTGAAACTGACCAAAGCGGATCTCAGTCTGGCGGATGGCCCCACACCGGATGAACCGGCCAAACCCAAACCGCATCCGAAAAGAAAGCGCGTGGCCCCAGCCGAGAATGAGACCAGCGCCAATACGCCGGATACCGGCGCCACCGGATTGAGCAAAGAGGAAATCGCGGCCACGCTTGGGCAAAAACTGGAACAAGCGGGCGCGGCCAATCAAGTGAACCTTGGGGAGGATGGTTCCGATCATTCGCAGGCGAACCAATACCAGGAATTTTATCTCATGATTCGTGATCAGGTCATGAGCAAATGGCAGCACCCCAACCTGCAAGACGAGTTGGCAATAAATCCAGTCGTGAAAATTCACGTGGAAAAAGATGGCCGTGTTCCGCCGGAATTGGTGACGCTGGAACAATCGTCGGGCAACCCGGCCTACGATCAATCGGCCCTCGATGCCGCGCGCAGCCTGGGCAACCTGCTTCAGCCCTTGCCGGACGGCTGTCCGCCTGATATCTCCATCAACTTTAAATTAACCCGTTAACGTGAAATTAACCGCCGCTCGATTTTTCCTCTCGCTTTTCATCCTTCTTAGTTTGACCCTGCCGCCGCTCGAGGCACAAGTCAATGTGTCCGTTTCGCCGCTGGCGCGGGTGGTGATCGGTCCGGTCAACGGCCTCCAAGGCAACGCCATGGTACAAATCGTGAGCGGAGATCTCAGCCGCACCGGAATGATCTCGCCCGTGGGGGCCGAACCGGGCGATTTCCAGGCCACCGGCAGCGTGACCGAAGCGGGCTTGACCGGCCGGTTAGTGAACTTGAAAACGGGTGCGGAAGTTTTCCAGCAGAGTTTTAGCGGACCGGGCCGTGCGGCGGCGCACCAATTCGCCGACGCCATCACCCAGGCGGTGACCGGATGGCCGGGAATCGCCTCCAGCAAGATCGCTTTTATTGCCACGGCGACCGGATCGAAGGAGCTTTATCTCGCCGACATCGATGGAGCCAACGCGCGCACCATCACTCATGACCATGTCATCTGCGCCAGCCCCGCTTACAGCTGGGATGGAAGAAAGCTGGCCTATACCTCGTACAAGAGCGGCTACCCGGACGTCTACCTCGTCAACATCGCCAGCGGAAGCCGTACCCGGATCGCCTATTTTCCGGGTATCAACTCAGGCCCCTGTTTTTCGCCGGATGGAAGCCAGATCGCGCTGACGCTGAGCAAGGACGGTAATCCGGAAATCTACACGCTACCCCTCAACGGCGGAGCGCCCGTCCGGA
>DATJMI010000118.1:0-10413 GCA_035508775.1 Methylacidiphilales bacterium | reverse complement strand
GAATGAGAGTTGGCGATAGAGCGGCGCGCATGATTTGGCATCTAAACTCGTGACATGCCACGACGGCATTTTATAATGCCCCTTCCCCTTATCTATGTTGACTCAGGAATGGAACATCCAGTCGCGCGCCTTGCAGTGCGCCGTTTCCGGCCGCCCCTTTGCCAAGGACGAGCGGGTCTACTCGGCGCTCTACTGGCGCGATGGCGAGTACACGCGGGTTGATCTCAGCGCCGAGGCGTGGAACGCCCGCAACGAAAACATCAAGCCCCTCTCGGTGTGGCAGTCCGATTTCGTTCCCCCCGCGCCGCCAGCCCCGGAGCCGCTTAAAAAGGACGATGCGGAAAGCCTGTTGCGCCGGCTGATGGCCGCCCATGAGCCGGCGACGCGCAATGCCCGTTACATCCTCGCCCTGATGCTTGAGCGCAAGAGGATCTTGCGCCAGATCGAGCGCCAGCGGGGGGACGGCGCGGCCACTTTGGTTTACGAGCACTTGCCGACCGGTGAGGTCTGGCTGATTGAAGACCCCGGTCTCAAGCTCGGCGAGCTTAAGGCTGTCCAGGATGAAGTGGCGCACCTTCTTTCCTTGGCCGATAGCCTATCCGCGCAAGGCGCTCCAGAAGCGCCGGTACCCTCTTCGGAAACACCGGGTTGATTTTTGATCCGTTGCCGTTTTGGTAGCGGCGGCCATATTTATGGGACGAATAATCATGGCATAAGGAAATTTGTCAGTGAGCAGTCTTTGCCAAAGGCCGGCTAGGGCGCACTTTTACTCTCCAATGTCTCAGTCCAAACCACCTTCCGTTAGCCGGAAATCCCGGCCATCCCGGCCCCAGTCCGGCATGGGTTGGGCGGCTTTTTTCCAAACCAACCTTTCCCGGTTCCAGGTGCTGGCGCTGGCCTTGGCCATAGGATGGATTTACTGGCCCGCGTTACATGGAGAATGGCTCTGGAATAACATGGACGTGACGCAGAATGAGAATGCGGATACGCAGGCTTCCCTGGGACCCTTGAGCGCCTGGTCCCGTCCGGGACTGCTTTCCGGCTACGAGCCCGTAACCGCGGGCGTTCAGTGGGCGCAATGGCATCTTTGGGGCCAGCGGACCACCGGTTATCATTTGACCAATATCGTGCTCCACTTTGTCAATGCGCTGCTGGTCTGGTGGTGCTTGCGTAAACTGGGATTAAAATTCGCCTGGCTGGCCGGATTCATTTTCGCGGTTCATCCGATGCAGGTTGAATCGGTGGCGTTGGTTCCGGAATTAAAAGGCGTTTTGGCTCTGCCGCCCTTTCTGCTGGCGGCTGGTTTTTATCTCGATTACGAAAACGGGGGACGCCTGCCTCATTATCTGTTTTCTTTTGGGCTTTTTGTGGCGGCCCTGCTGGCTAATGTGGCGATGGCGATTTTCCCGTTCGTCATCTTGCTTCACGCCTGGTGGAAGAGGGGCCGGATCGGATGGAGGGATGCGAAGGCTTCCACGCCCTTTTTCGCCGTTTCGCTTTTGCTTGGGCTGGTGGCGGTCTTGCCTGGCGAAAGATTCCAATCGCTCCATTTCCCCGGCTCCGGAACAGAAGCGCCGGGCGGTTTTTTATCATGGCTGGCCTTGGCCGGATCATCTCTGGCCTTTTATTTTTTCAAGGCATTGGTCCCGGCCGATTTAATGCCGGTCTATCCTCAGTGGACGGTCGATCCTCCGTCCCTAATGGACTTTCTGCCCTTGGTGGCGCTGGCGGGACTCGTCTTTTGGTTTTGGAGCGCCCGGCGAACATGGGGCCGGCATGCTATGCTTGGATTTGGTTTTTTCGTTCTCGCTCTTCTGCCCTCCATCTTGATCCATGCCGGAGGCGGGGCCACTTTCGCCTGGGTGATGGATTCCTCGCTCTACTTGCCCATGATCGGCTTGGCCGGGTTATTGGCCGCGGGCTTCGCGCAAGGGGAAATGCAATTGCCTAGGCGGGCTCGTATCGGCGGGGTGGGGCTGGTAGCGGCGGCGCTCGGATTAATGATCTGGCAAAGCCGGGTCTACGCGGCCACGTTTTGCAGCGCGGAGACGTTTTGGAATTACGCCCTGGCAAAAAACCCAAACGCCTGGGTGGTTCAGAGTAACCTGGGCAATTTGCTTTTGCGCCAGGGCCGGATGGCGGAAGCGATTGATCATCTCAAGGAAGCCGTGAAGTTGAATCCTGGCTTGGCCCAATCTCGCAATAATCTGGGCAACGTTCTTTTGCGGCAAGGCCGGGTTTCCGAAGCCGTTGAGCAATTTGAGACGGCTGTGAAAGTCGCCCCCACTGATGCCCTGGCTCATGCCAATCTGAGCGCGGCGCTTTTTCAGGCGGGGAGGATGGCGGATGCCATCGAGCAGGATCAGGAAGCGTTGCGGATCGATCCGGATTGTGCCGTTGCCCATTACTATTGGGCCGTCGCGCTGGTTCAATTGGGGCAATGCGAGGAGGCCGTTGCCCAGGACGAAAACGCCTTGCGACTGAAGCCCGATTATGCCGAGGCGCAGGAAAACTGGGGTTTTGCCTTGGGCCAAATGGGTCATTTTTGGGAGGCGATGGGACATTATGAACAAGCCATACGCCTGCGGCCGGACCTGGCCGGCGCGCAAGATGATTGGGGCAACGCTCTGAAACAGACCGGGCAACTCGAAGACGCCATCCCTCATTATCGTGAAGCTGTGCGGCTCAAGCCGGATGATTCATCATTTCATAATGATTTTGGCGCCGCGCTGGCTCAACTGGGGCGCAAAGCGGAGGCTGCTGATCAGTTTCAAGACGCCTTGCGTCTGAATCCGGACAATCACGATGCCGAAGCTAACTTAAAGAAACTCGAAAATAAACCGGCTGCGGGCAAATAATGCCGGATCAAACTCGCTTTTTACCCATCTTGTTGATCCAATCTGCGGAAACTTCGGGACAACTTCTTAGTTCAACTCGGCATTTTCGGTTGACGCTTCGCGCGAACGGGGCAGGCGCGTAAGGAGTTCGTTACGCTGGGCGCGGAGCGAATCGAGAGCGGTTTTTTCTTCCGGCTTGAGCCACGCTTCATTGAGCTCTCTCAGGCCATTTTTAGTCCGGATCATGAGCAGGCAATTAACTATCGCCAGAATGGAAGTTACCGCGATAAGAGCCGTGCAACTGAGTGGAATTTGCACCGCCTCGCGCAAGGCGAAAAGACCTTGAAACAGGATCAAAAGCGCAATGGCGAGATAAAGAGTCGAGACCTGCCGTTTAAGTTGCCGGTCCGCCTTTTTTAAGTAATCAGCGGAACGAAGGATATGGGCATGCAGTTGACGTTCGCGGATGGAGACGTCTTGTAACGATTCCTCGAAGGACATAATGGTTTAAAAACATAGCACATCTTTTGCCATTAAACACGTACTTTGGATGAAAATTTCAATAGGGTTTGTTTTGTGACGCGAAAGTCGACTTGCCGTCGCGCCAAATCAACCCGTGAAACCTCAACCTGCAAGGTTTGGCCTGCTTTAAGTACCATTTTTGTCCGCTGACCGTGCAATTCGAGGCGCTGAGGGTGAAAAACAAAGAGGTCCCCTTCCAAGTCGGCAAGAGGGACCATGCCTTGCACCAGAAACTCGGGAAGTTGAACTAATAACCCGGAGGCGCGTATTTCCAAAATCAACGCCTGAAAAGAGGGATGACGCGTGGCCCGGGCTTGGCGATCGAAGTATTCGAGTTTCTTGAGTCTGACCGATTCCTGCTCGGCGTCTGCGGCAATCCGTTCGGTATTGGAAAGATGAAGCGCGAGCCGCGACAGGCCGTCGAAACTGGAGTCGCCTCCATCCCGGCTTCGGTCAAAAAGGATCCGGTGCACGGCAAGATCGGAATAACGCCGGATCGGCGAGGTGAAATGGGTGTAGTTGATTTTGGCCAAACCGTAATGGCCAAGCGGTTTGGCGCCATAGATGGCCCGCTTGAGCGACTTGAGCAGCCCAATCTTCACGGCACCCTCGCCCGGCTGGTTCCGTACCCGCTGGAGCAGCTTTTGAATTTCGCTCCGTTGCGTCAGGTCGCCGCAAGAGAAGCCCATCGACTTGGCTTGGGCGCGGAATTCCTCCAGCCGCAGGGGGTCGGGGTTTTCATGAACCCGGTAAAGGCCCGGTTTCCCCCGCCGCTTCATTTCGAGGGCGACCACTTCATTGGCCAGCAGCATGAATTCTTCAATCAACTGATGGGAGAGGTCATTCTCCATCCGTTCCAGACGGATCGGGATGCCCAATTCATCCACACGGACTTTCACTTCCGGGAAGTCGAGGTCAAGGGCCCCCAGGGCAAAGCGTCGGCGGCGTAAAATCTGCGCCATGGCATTGAGCTCGTGAAGCTGCCTCCCCAGCGGCGTGGCCGCCGGTTTGCGCAGCAGGGTGAACGCCTCCTGATAGGCGAGCCGTTTCGCGCTGTGGATGATTCCGGCGGCAAAGCGGAATTTTTTGATCTCGCCCTGGCGGCTGAGCGTGACGACCGCTGTTTTAACCAGCCGGTCAACGTTCGGTTGCAGGGAACATATCCCGTTGCTCAGTTTTTCCGGCAGCATCGGGATGACCCGGTCGACGAGATAGACGCTGTTGCCGCGCGCACGCGCTTCGGCGTCGAGGGCGCCGCCCGTCTGCACGTAATGAGAGACGTCGGCAATGTGAATGAACGCCTCGAAATCTCCATTGGGATGCGCGCGGTAGGAGAGCGCGTCATCGAAGTCCTTTGCGTCGTCCGGGTCGATGGTGAGGGTGAAAATCTTGCGAAAATCTTCGCGGCGGGCGATTTCTTCGGGAGGAATCAGCGCCGGAATGGCGGCGGCTTCCTGCTCCACCTTTTCGGAAAAAGAGGTCGGCAGGTCATACTTGCGTATGATGGAGAGGAGGTCGACGCCGGGATCGCCGGGCGCGCCGAGCACTTCGATGATCACCCCTTCCGGCGGCTTGCGGCGGTCGGTCCATTCTTTCAACTCGACGACGACCTTGTTGCCGAGCGGGACATCGCCGGCCGGCGCGGGCACGCAGATATCGTGCGGAATACGGGTCTCGTCGGGCAGGACGTAATAAAACATCGGTGTCTTCCGCAGCGTGCCGACGAGCTGCCGCCGCTTGCGCTGCAGCACCTTCACCACTTCGCCCCGGAGCCGGGAGTCGCGCCCGCGTCCGCGCTGTTCCTTCAGCCGGGCGAGGACCAAGTCGCCATGAAAGGCGGCGCCGGTGTCCTCCGCCGCCACATAAAAATCGGGTTCGGCGGGATCGTTGGGCACGACAAAACCGAAGCCCCTCTCATTCATCTGCAAAATGCCGGCATAGTAGCCGAGCCGCTTGGGCAGGACGTAAAGGCTGTGACGCACCTGCAGAATCCGGCCCGCTTTTTCTTCGTCTTGGAGAAAAGCGGCGAAGGCGGCGGCTTCGTGCGAAGGCACGTGAAGTTTCCGGGCCAGCGCGCTTTCATCCAGCGGGTGATAGTTGGGCGAAGCCAGCAGGGGCCTGAGCGTTTCGCGCCAATGGAGCGGCGGAGCCTCCGTTCGTGGTTGCGAACTTGGCTGGCGCGGCGCTTGAGTCTGAGATTGTTTGGGCCGGAACTTTTGACGCCGGCGCGGTTGCCTTGCTTCATTCCGGGCATGCCCAGGGCGGTTGGTTTTGGGCGGTGGAGAAGATGGGGAACCACGCTTTGACTTGGATCCTTGGTGGCGATGCCGCGATTTTTTCATTCGGATGGTATTACGGCATGCGGAACCGGCGTTGTCGAGGAGGGGGTTATTGAGTCCGTCTCTATGACTAGAACCTATCTCAAAATCAGCCAAGGACGCGCGAAATGGATTTTTGCCTTCTTCCGGCTTGGGAAAAGACGCATCCTGATTGCCCAAAGGCATGGCGAAACGGTTCACGAAAAAGAGCGCGGCGGGTGAGGAGGTTTCCGCGCCGCCGTCAATAATGGCAAGAAGAGTCGCCTTGGCTCCTCCGCTGCCGGATTGGCTGAAGGACGAATGGATGTGGGGGCTACTTTTGATTTTGGCTGTGATTCTGACCTACGCGCCAGTGTGGTGGGCGGGATTTGTTTGGGATGATGGGCCATTCATTACAGACAACCCATGCATTGTCGGGCCGCTGGGACTGAAGGAAATCTGGACTACGAAATCTGCCGATCTTTGTCCCCTGACTCTGACCACGATCTGGGCAGAGCATGCGTTGTGGGGCTTGGCTCCGCTGCCCTATCATCTGGTGAATGTTTTGTTGCACACAGCCTGCGCGGTTTTGCTCTGGCGGGTATTGCTGAGCCTGCAAATGCCAAATCCGGGCGCGTGGTTGGGCGCGGCGCTTTGGGCCTTGCATCCGGTTCAGGTCGAATCAGTGGCCTGGGTCATGGAGATCAAAAATATGCAATCGGGTCTGTTTTTCCTGCTCTCAATTCTTTTCTTTGTGAAGTATCTAAAAGCAAAAAATTCTGATTCTGAAGAAGAAACTAGTGGTGGATGGAGCTATGGGTTGGTTTTATTTTTTGGCGCTTTGGCGATGGCGAGCAAGTCATCGACGGTAATATTGCCTGTGGTTCTTTGCCTGTGTGCCTGGTGGATGGAGGGCCGGTGGCGATGGGGTACTCTGGCAACAGTGATTCCGCTTTTTTTTATGTCCGTCGCTGCCGGCGTTTTAACCGTCTGGGTACAAAAGCTGAGCGGGAGCGAAGACCCGCGATGGATACAAACATGGCCGCAGCGATTTGCAACAGCGGGCAAGATTATCTGGTTTTACGTGGGCAAGCTGCTTTGGCCCCATCCGCTGATGGCCATTTATCCGCAGTGGGAAATCGATGCCGGACAGTGGACTTCGTATCTGCCTTTGTTGGCGGCGATATTTGTTTTCTCTATCCTGTGGTTCGAACGCCGATCATGGTCCCGGCCCTATTTTTTTGCCTTTGTCTATTTTCTGGCGGGGCTATTTCCCATACTCGGTTTTTTTAGTGTCTATGCTTTCCGTTATTCATTCGTCAGCGATCATTTTCAATATCTGGCCGCCATGGGACCTCTATCGCTGGCCGGAGCGGGATTAGCTTTATTCTCAAATTGCATTATTCCGCGAAGATTATGGCTGCCGTGGGCTCCTGCCGTTGGAGTGCTGTTGACTCTCGGCATATTGAGTTGGCAGCGAACATGGATCTATGCAAATGACCAGACGCTTTGGACTGATACGCTGTCGAAAAATCCATATTGCTGGGCGGTCTACGATAATCTTGGCATGGCTCTCGGTAAAAGCGGTCAAATTGACGAGGCCATTGTCTATCTTGAAAAGGCTTTGGCCATGAATCCAAACGATGCCTTCCCCCACAATAATCTTGGTTATGCCCTATCCTTGAAGGGGCGGACGGATCAGGCAATCATTCAATTGAAGGAAGCGCTGCAAATCGATCCTGGTGACGCTGCAGCACATAATAATCTCGGGCAGGCCCTTTTCCAAAAGGGCCAAATCTACGCGGCCATTGTCCAATTTCAAGAAGCGCTGGAAATCGCTCCAAATTATATCGATGCGCACAATAATCTAGGTATCGCTTTTGCCGAGGCAGGCAGAGTAGCCGAGGCGATTACTCAATTTCAGGAGGCTGTGCGGCTGAATCCCGACGATCAAGGAACGCAAGCCAATCTCGCCAAAGCGGAGGCGATGCTTCAGCAACGGGTTCAGCAGAAGCAATAGCGCATCTCAAACCGCAACAGTTGAAGCGGGCATGGCAGAGTCCGCCGCCGCGTGATCCACTGGCTTTTTTCGCCCAAAGATGAACTCGATCAGCACGGGCAAAAAGAGAAGCGCGATGAGCGGTTTGAGCCAGCGGTCGGTCAGGACATGAAAATCGAGCGTATCGTTGATTTTCGGAAACGCGTCGCACGCCAGCAGCACCGCCGCGACAGCGAGGACGCGCCCGAGCCATATCCGGGCCGGCTGCCGGCTGTAAAGAATCGCCAGACTGGCCACAAACGGCCCGAGGAATACATAGGAGCACGTTTCGGTGCGCGGATTGAAAAGCATGAGATAATCGGCGCTCAGGGCGCCGATGGTCCAGGCGGCCCCGGCCCGGTCCAGCCGCCGCACCGCCGCAAACCCGAGACCGAGGTAAGCCAGCGCGAACACGATGCGCGCCGCCGTTTTCATCGCGTAGGATGGATAGAGGCCGGCATGCGAAATCAGCGCGGCCAGGTCGCTGTAGCGCGGTTCATCCCCTTGAGAGGCCCAACGCAGCGCCTCGAGACAACGGGCATATTCGCGCGCCACAAAGCTCGGATTCCAGTGCAGAAATGGCAACGCCGCGACAACGACCAGTCCCAGTGCTACCCGCGGGATTAATTTTCCATACAGCGCGCAAAAGAGCAGAATCGGCACCGCCGCCAGCGGCTTGAGCGCCAACGCCAGGCACAACCACGCGGCCGCTGCCTTCCAGCGGTCCGTGGCAATTTCCGCCGCCGCCAGGAGCGACAGTGTCGCCACGGGTAAATCGAACTGCGCATTGCGCAGGCTCGCCATCGAACTCGGCACGGCCAGCAGCGACAGAGCGAGATAGGTGGCGGACGAAGGCATTTTGCCGTCGCAGAGAAAAAACCGCGCCAGCCGCATTAGTGCATAGGCATAAAGTCCGAACACCACCGTGCGCCATAAAATTTCGCCCAATGCGGGCGGTCCCCAGGTGAACGGAGTGAAGAGGACCGCCGCCTGGGGAAAATAGAAGAACCCGGTATGACTGTCGTGGCTGTAGGGATCCTGGCCCCGCCACCATTTCTCGACGGCGTTCAGATAAGCCGGCGTCGTGTCATGTTTGTAGAGACGGCGGACCGAGTCGCCGGTGATGACGAGAAAAATCAGCAGCCAAAAAAACAGCGCGGCCCAGCCGGGCCAGGAACGTTTTTGCGGCGCGGCGTTCATGCGGGCAGTTCCGAATCGACCCACGTCACCAAATCGGCCAGGACCGGCCGGCCATCGTGATGCCAGGTGAGAGGAGGAAATTGCATGCGTCCGGCGGGGCAAAAGCGTGAAATGCCCAGTTTAAGAAACGTCTCTTCCGAACGCGAGGACATTCGCCCCGCGACACCCACCGACGAGATGCGTCCCGCGACCGAAGCCAGCGCCGCAGGCAGCTTCGATTCCGCGACGGTCCGCAGGTAAATCACCCCATGCAGCGGTGACGGTTCGAAAAGCGGGTTCGGATCATGAATCAGCGTCCAGCCCAGATGCTTTTCCGGCGGCAACCAGACGCGATGGCCGAGCGCCAGCGCGACGTCGCGCGCTTCCGCGATGCGCGCCGCCACGGGCAGGGGACGCGGTGGCTTGGGACGGGCCGCGCGCCATTCCGCCTCGAGCGCGCGGGCGAGGTGATCGCCGAGCGCCCCGGCGTCCGTTCCCGCCGGCGCGTAAATCGCCTGGGGCGAGAGGCAGCCGAGCTGGTCGTAGGTCAGCACATCAGTGGCGCAAGCCCGCGCCTGCCGTGGTGTCAGGTGGCCGGGTTCCTCGATCCAGAGGAGGCTCAGGGCGTGGCCATGCGCGATAAATTTCTGATCCGGACGGGTTCGGGCGCGAAGACTTCCGATGGTGGTGTCGGAGCCGAACGCGATGATCACATCGGCGCAGGAAAAGAGGTTTTCGTCCAAAGTCCGGTGCGTTTCCACCAGACGGCGCAGCGATTTCGGCAGGCCGCGCACGAAATGGAGAATCTCGCGCCGCGTGGACGAATCATGCCGGTCTCCCGGCAGTTTAACCACGTTGCGCGCGCCGAGCAGGATCCCGTGCGCCAGGCTGGTCCACGCCGATCCCGCCAGGTTGCCGGCGCAGATGTGATAGATCATCGCCGGGGGCCGCGCCCGGATGCGGACCCCGTCACACATGATCCACCCGTCGAGCGCCTTGGCATCGCCGAGCTGCGTCCGCAACAAGCGAAGCAGTTCCCGGCGCGGAAAAAGCCGCGGATACGCGCGGGCGAGAAGATCGAGCCGCTGGCTGGCCGTCATCCCATGGATCAACGAGCTTTACCCATCCTTTGGCAAGCTCGAATTGAAATATCGATTTGACATGAGCTCGCTGGAGTTAAACTATTGACTTGACCAACAGATTAATCTTTGTTGTACTTACAAGAATATGGAAAGCAGGGATTAGTTCCAAAGGTTGACAGGGGATTCATGCTTAACCATCAAAAGCTGATCTGATCCAAGGGCATGCGGTGGCTCAGGTCGCAACCAGAATTGCAAATGATTCCAGCCACGTCAACCGTAGATGAGCCTCGTCGGCTTGAAACGCTTCGAGATTATGTTGTCTTGGACACCTTGCCTGAGCGCGCATTGGATGATTTGACCACGTTGGCGGCCGAGCTCTGTGATGTTCCAATGGCCACTATTTCCCTGGTGGATGAACATCGGCAGTGGTTCAAGTCACGGCTCGGGATGGCGGCAAC
>DATJMI010000117.1:0-4518 GCA_035508775.1 Methylacidiphilales bacterium | reverse complement strand
AACCGCTGACTCCGGTAAACACCACCAGCGCGTTGCGCGGCAGGGTCAGCGAAACATTCTTCAGGTTATGCTGCCGGGCGCCGCCGATTCGGATTTCCTCCATAGCCATAAATGGGCAATGTACCATGAGCCAGGGCGCCTGCCAAAAGCCGGAGAAACGGAATTCTCCGCCCAAACGGGGCGCCGCCAACCTTTTTCCCACCATGCTCAATCTCTCCATCCTGGCCGCGCTGCACGAAAAATACCGCGAGTCCGCCTCGTTGCCGGTGGCCGACTTTGCGCTCGGGCCGCATCGGTTCGACTTCCAAAAACAAACCTACCTGATGGGCGTGATCAATCTCTCCGCTGATTCGTGGTACCGCGAAAGCGTGGCGCTGAACGCGGAGGCGGCCATCCGGCGGGGCCGCGTTCTCCATGAGCAGGGCGCGGCCATCATCGATATCGGCGCGGAATCGTCGCTGGCCCACGCGGCGCTGGTGGACGGAAAGGCGCAGCAAAGGGTGCTGGTACCGGTGGTGCGGGATCTCGCCGCGGCGGGTCTTTGCGTCTCGGTGGAAACCTATCAGCCGGAAGTCACCACCGCCTGCCTCAAGGCGGGCGCGCGGATTCTGAACCTGACCGGCACCGCTCAGGCAGAAGACATTTTCCGGGAAGTCGCCGACTTCGGCGCCGGCGCCATCATCTGCTTCATCCAGGGCGCGAATGTGCGCGAGGTGGGCGATCTCGATCTGGGACGCGATCCGGCCGGCGCTCTTTACGATTTCTTTGCCCGGCAGATTGAGACCGCCACCAACGCCGGCGTCTCGCGGCTCTGGATCGATCCCGGGCTCGGGTTTTATTACCGGAACCTACAGGATAGCGCCGAGCGCATTCGCCACCAAATGCGGATTTTTCTCAACAGCTTTCGTTTGCGCAGCCTCGGCTGGCCTGTTTGTCAGGCCCTGCCTCACGCCTTCGAGTGCTTCGAGGATGAAGTGCGGGTGGCGGAGCCGTTTTTCGCCGTGCTGGCTCTGCTCGGTCAAGCCAGCCTGCTGCGGACCCACGAAATCGCCAAGGCGCGCGGCGTCCTGCGAACACTGGAACTTATCCGCGACGCCAAAGACGTTTCGATCTAGAGCTTGCTAACACTAAAAGATCTGAGATGGCCCCAGCTTACCTGGCGCCCCAGCCGAAAAGCACCACCGGCACGGTGCGCACGAGAATCTTGATGTCGAGCCAAAGCGACCAGCGATCGATATATTCGAGATCGAGGCGCACCCAATCCTTGAAATCGTTGATCTTATTGCGCCCCCGCACCTGCCAGAGGCAGGTGATGCCCGGGCGGACGCTCATCCGGCGGCGCTGGCTGAGATCGCCGAAATTGGCCGTTTCGTAGAGTGGCAACGGGCGCGGCCCAACCAGGCTCATCTCGCCCAAAAAAACATTCCAGAGCTGCGGCAATTCGTCCAGGCTGGTCCGGCGCAGCCAGCGTCCAACCGGGGTCACGCGCGGGTCGTTCTCCACCTTGAAGACCGGTCCGGACATTTCATTGCGCCCCTTCAATTCGCTCCGGGCCTGCTCCGCGTTCGTAGTCATGGTGCGGAACTTATACATGCGAAAAGCCCGGCCATGGAGACCGCTCCGGTTTTGCGAAAAAATCACCGGACCGGGGGAAGTCAGGCGAATCATAACCGCAATGACCAACATCAGCGGCAGCGCGAGGATCATCAAGATGAGGGCGCCGACAATGTCGAGGCCCCGCTTGAGCACCAACTCCCATGAGATCGCCGGGGCAGTCCGGTAAATCAAAAGCGGATGGCCGGCGAATTGGTCGAACTGCACGTGGGTAAACAAGGTCTGCATAAAATCGGCGGAAACCCAGGCTTCCACGCCCTCCGCTTCGCAGGCCAGCAAAGCCTCCCGTACCTGGGGGATAAGATGCTCGTCGAGAGTAAAGACGACGATGTCGACCGCCTCGTCGTGCAACGTCTCGATAAAGCGTCCAACCCCTTCCTGCCGGAGATCAAATTCGGCTTTAATTTCGAAATTCTTGCCCGGCTGGGAAAGAAATCTTTCTTTCCAGCGGTTGCGCTCCTCCCTCCGTCCGCAAAGCAGGATATACTGCCGCAGATGCGCCTTCGACCCCCGCCGCAACAGCCATGCCTGAAATAAAGCCGTTCGCAACGACAAGAGCCCGGCGCCGAGAACAACGAAAAGCGCCAGCGCGGTGCGGCTCATTGTGTCTTCGGGGACATGGAAGACAAAGAAGCATACAATGATGCCCAGCAGGATAACAGCCAAGGCGCCCGCTATCGCCTTCAGGGAGCCGAGAAAACTGAGCAAAGGATGTGTCTGGTACAACCCGAAATATTCGAGTGCCATCGGTCCAATAATCGTGGCCGATACCACCATCCAAGTACAGTTGGCGTACTGTGTCTCGCTGGCTGGACTATCAAACCAGACAACCTGCGTTAAAACGTAAAACCGGATCGCGTGCGCCCCCCAGAGAGAAAGACCCAACAGAATGGCATCGACCACCTGAAGAAACCGCTGATAAAAATTATGTTGCCGGGAAAGCATCAGAGAAAACTGCCGTGACGATGTTTGACACAAACATTAACAATTTAAGAATTGAATTAAAAGACAAATTTTATGGGAGTCAGTTCTTCTGTTTGAATAATTGTTTTTGTACGGAGGTTTTTTTCGAAGAAAATAGATATTCCGCCAAATCGTTCATTTTCTCCAGTAAGCAACTGATTAGCTTGGCATTGCGACTATTCCAACTTCAACCACCATTGATAAGTCGCCTTAATGCCTTCCTCCAGAGGAATTTTTGCATACCATCCTAACTTAGTCAACTTGGAGACATCGAGCAATTTGCGGGGAGTGCCGTCCGGCTTCGCCGTATCCCACGCGATTTCACCGGCAAATCCAGTCACTTTTGCAACCATCGCCGCGAGATCACGAATCTGGATCTCCTTGCCGCTTCCGACATTGATCAGCTCCGGAGAATCGTAGTTTTCCATCAGGAACAGGCACGCTTCCGCGAGATCATCAACATGGAGAAATTCCCGGTACGCGTTGCCGGTGCCCCATAGCGTGATCAATTTCCGGCCCTCTTCCTTCGCCAAATGGAATTTGCGAATCAGCGCGGGCAGAACGTGGGAGGTTTGCAGATCGAAATTGTCCTCCGGACCGTAAAGGTTGGTCGGCTGCGCGGAAATAAAGTTGGCCCCGTACTGGGCACAATAGAACCGGCAAAGCTTGATGCCGCATATTTTGGCCAACGCGTAGGCCTCGTTTGTCGGTTCGAGGCTGCCGGTAAGCAAATCGGTCTCCTTCATCGGCTGCGGAGCGAATTTGGGATAAATGCACGAACTGCCGAGGAAGAGCAGCTTCTTGACCCGGGCGGCATGGGCGCCATTGATGAGGTTCAGCTCAATTTGCAGATTCTCGCTTAAAAATTCTACCGGTTGGGTCGAATTGGCCATGATGCCGCCAACCCGGGCCGCCGCGATTAAGACATGGTCCGGACGGAATTTCTCGTAAAATGCGCAAACGGCATGCGCGTCGCACAAATCGAGTTCGGCGCGGGTGCGCAGGAGCAGATTGTTAAAACCGCGCGCGCGCAACAGACGAACCAAGGCGGCGCCAACCATGCCGGTGTGCCCGGCGACATAGATGGCTTCATCCGGCTTCATAAGCGGATATGCTTGCCGCTAAGCTGCAGGGCCAGCAAATCCTGATCGGCGCGGACCATGATTTCGACCAATTCCTTAAAGCTGGTCTTCGGACTCCAGCCCAGCACGCGCTTGGCTTTGGAGGCGTCTCCGATCAGAAGGTCAACCTCCGCCGGACGGTAATAACGCGGATCGATCTTCACGTATTCGTTCCAGTCGAGTCCGGCGAAACCGAAGGCGGTCTCGAGAAATTCACGGACGGAATGGGTCTCCCCGGTGGCGATCACATAATCGCCCGGCTCGTCCTGTTGGAGCATCTGCCACATCGCCTCGACAAATTCGGGCGCATAACCCCAGTCACGCTTGGCGTCGAGATTCCCGAGGTAGAGATCCTTTTGCAAACCGGCCTTGATCCGGGCCAACGCCCGGGTGATTTTGCGGGTTACAAAAGTCTCCCCCCGGCGGGGCGATTCATGGTTGAAAAGGATGCCGTTGCTCGCATGCAGCTTGTAACTCTCGCGGTAATTCACCGTCATCCAGTAAGCGTAAACTTTGGCCGCGCCATAAGGACTGCGAGGATAAAAAGGCGTGTCTTCCCGTTGCGGAACCGCCTGCACCAGGCCGTACATCTCGCTGCTCGAAGCCTGGTAAAACCGCGCTTTGGGCGCCGTCTCCTGCACTGCGTCCAGCAGGCGGGTGGCTCCCAGCGCGGTAATATCGCCGGTATATTCCGGCACATCGAAACTGACACGCACATGACTCTGCGCGCCGAGATTATAAATCTCATCCGGTTGCAGTTCGTGCAATAGCCGTGCCAGGGCCGCCGAATCGCTCAGGTCGCCGTAGTGGAGAAAAAGCT
>DATJMI010000116.1:0-9251 GCA_035508775.1 Methylacidiphilales bacterium | reverse complement strand
CACGTCGAGACCACCGCGCACCGGGTCGATCATCTCCGCCGCCTGCGCGAATTGCAGGACGAAACGGGCGGATTCACCGCGCTGGTGCCGTTTGCTTTCGAACCTGAACACAATAAACTCGAACATCTGGGACGCGTGTCGGCCTTTGAGGATTTGCGCAACCTCGCCATCGCGCGGCTCTATCTCGACAATTTCGACCACATTACCGCCTACTGGGTCAGCCTTGGTTTGCCCCTGGCCCAGGTCGCGCTGAGCTACGGCGTCGACGATCTGCACGGGACGATTCAGCAGGAGAAAATTTTTCACATGGCCGGCAGCGAAACCCCGCAAGGCCAGACGGTTACCGCCCTGGAACGGGCGATCCGCGAAGCGGGCCGGATTCCGGTCCAACGCAATACTTTTTATCAGCGGCTCAATGATGCCAAAGTTTTGACGGAAGCACGGAGCTAATTTCTCTGCGCTTGCGGCGTTTTGAGATATCCGGCTCAGGCGGCAGCGGCTTTTTTGGCGGAGGTTTTGGCTTTTTTTACCGATGCGGCCTTGACGCGTTCCTTCACAAAAAGAGCTTCCTTGCCTTTGCGTCCGCGCAGGTAAAAGAGTTTGGCGCGGCGGACTTTGCCCTCGCGTTCGACTTCGATTTTTTCGATCCGGGGCGAACTGAGCGGGAAGACACGCTCGACTCCCTCGCCATAGCTGATCCGGCGAACGGTGAACGTTTCGTTGAGGCCGCGGCCCTTATGGGCGATGACAATGCCGGCGAAGATCTGGGTGCGCTCCTTGTCGCCTTCGCGCACGCGCGTGTGGACTTTGACAGAGTCGCCCACGCGGAATGGCACATGTTTTTTGAGTTGTTCGCCTTCGATTTTTTCGATCAGTTTCATAAGAGTTTGGGATTAAGCCTCGTTCAAAAGGTCGGGCCGGACGCGCTCGGTGCGGCGGCGGCTCTGTTCGCGGGTCCATTCTTCGATCTTGCCATGATGGCCGGAAAGGAGAATCTCCGGCACGCGCCAGCCACGGAATTCTTCGGGCCGGGTATATTGAGGCCCTTCGAGCCATGGGCGCTCCGCGCTGAAAGACTCGAATTGAGTGCTGGCTTCGTTGCCGACGACGTTGGGCAGGAGCCGGATGACGGCGTCGATGACGACGAGCGCGGCGAGAGCGCCGTTGGTGAGGACGAAATCGCCGATGCAAAGTTCCTCGTCGACGAGGTGCTCGCGCACCCGTTCGTCGACGCCTTCGTAATGGCCGCAGAGAAAAATGATCCGTTCCAATCCGGCGAGTTCCCGCGCCTTGGCCTGGCCGAATTTCGCGCCAGCAGGAGAGAGGAAGATGACCCGGCCCGGCTTAGCCACGCGGGCTTGGATATCCTGCAGCGCCTCAAAAATCGGTTCACATTTGAGGAGCATGCCGGGACCGCCACCGTAAGGACGGTCGTCAACGGTGTGATGTTTGTCCCGGGCGTAATCGCGCAATTGATGGAGATGTATTTCGGCCTGTCCGCCGCGCTGGGCGCGCCCCAGGATGGAGGCGTCGAGCGGACCGCGCAGGATTTCAGGGAAAAGGGTGATGACATCGATGCGCACGGTTGGTTTTTCAAGAGTTCTCGACCACTTCGACGGCGAGGTGATCACCGCCCTTGGTGGCCGCGTTGATCAGCGAGCGGATGGAGCCGATGGTCCGGCCGCCTTTACCAATGACCAGTCCGATATCGGAGGGATGGAGGCCGACACGGTAAATGATTTCGCCATCCCGCGAGATTTCGGTGATCTGGACGTCGTCGGGATTATCGACGAGGCTGCGCACCACAAAGTCGAGAAAGTGTTTCATGGGCGCGCACGAGTTTCAGATCAAGCGGTTGGCTGGGCTTCCTTCGCGGCCTTGGCTTTCGCTTTTTTCAAGAGGCTGCGAACGGTGTCGGATGGGCGGGCGCCTTTGGATATCCAATGTTCGGCGCGATCGAGTTTGACGGTGGAGTTGTCGTCTTTTTTCTTGGGATCGTACGTGCCGATGAGTTCAAGGAATTTGCCGTCGCGGGGGCTGTGCTTGTCCGCCACCACAATGCGGTAATAGGGACTATTTTTCGTGCCGTCCCGCCGAAGCCGGATGATTACTGCCATAAATTTAAGTTCTTTCTTTCTAACGCCGGCCCATGAGCTGGCGCAGCATCTTGTCCGGGCTTCCGCCGCGGGTGAGCCGCTGCATCATTTTTTTCATCTCTTCAAACCGATGCAAAAGTTCGTTGAGTTCCGTCACACTGGCGCCGCTGCCGCGGGCGATCCGCTGGCGCCGACGGGCGTTCAGGATCGCCGGACGGGAGCGTTCCTCGGGGGTCATGGAGCGAATCATCGCCTCGACCCGTCGAAGCGATTTCTCACCATCGACCGAATCTGGCATTTTAGGCATTCCAGGTATCATGCCAAGCACATTTTGCAGCGGGCCGAGTTTTCGCATCATTTTGATCTGGTCGAGGAAGTCCTGCAGGGTGAATGAGTTTTTGGCGAGTTTCTCTCCGAGCTTTTCCGCCGAGGCCGCGTCGAATTCGGCCTGGGCTTTCTCCACCAATCCGACCACATCGCCCATGCCGAGCAGCCGCCCGACCAGGCGCTCCGATTGAAAAAGCTCCAGCGCGGCGGTGTCTTCTCCCGTACCAAGAAAACGGATCGGCGTCTGGGTGACGCGCTGGAAGGACAACGCCGCGCCACCCCGGACATCGGCATCAAATTTCGACAGGACGACGCCGGTCAGTTTCACTCGGCTTTGGAAGGCTTGCGCTACTTTGACCGCCGTCTGACCGGTGGCGGCATCGGCCACCAGCAAAGTCTCCCGAGGTTCCCAAGTTTTGCCCACTTCCTCGAGTTCAGCCAAAAGGGATTCGTCCACATCGAGCCGCCCGGCGGCATCAAAGATGGCCACATCGGCCCGCAAACGCGCAACCTCCTCCCGGGCCAGCCGCGCCACATTTTTGGGATTTTTTTCGCCCGAAAAGGTAATCACATCTACTCCCACCTGCCTCCCCAATACCTGCAATTGCTCAATGGCGGCGGGGCGCGCCAAATCGCCCGCGATCAAGATCACATGTTCTTTCCGTTTTTTAAACCAGAGCGCCAGCTTGCCCGCGGTGGTTGTTTTACCGGAACCGTTCAAGCCGCAAAGCAGGAGCCGCAGGGGACGATTCAGTGTCAGTCCCTGATTCGCGCTGGAAAAGCAGGCGATCAGTTCGTCATGGACGATTTTGATGAATTGTTCGCCTGGACGAATCGTGCGGAGCACCTCTTGCCCGAGACATTTCTTCTTCACCTCGTCGCAAAAATCTTTCGCCACCTGGTAATTCACGTCGGCGGCGAGCAAAGCCAGGCGCACTTCGCGCACGGCATCGGCCACGTTGCTTTCGCTCAGCTTACCGTAACCGCGCAGCGTCTTGAACACGCTCTGTAGCTTTTCCGCGAGGAGATCGAGACTCATAAATCCATCACTTTACCGGTAATCGCGGCATCTGTCATCCAGCCTTTGGGAAAGCGCTTATTTCTCCGCTCCAATCATCCAACAAAAACATTGCCCCCAATCTATTTACAGGTAAACTATCCGCCTTACGCAGGGCATGAATTCAACAGACACTATCGAAGTCGAAGGCCGGGTCATTACGATCCTGCCCGGCACCATGTTCCGGGTTGAACTGGACAACAGCAAGCACGTGGTGCTGGCTCATATTTCCGGCAAGATGCGCAAACGCTTCATTCGCCTCACTCCCGGCGACCGGGTTAAAATGGAAATGTCGCCCCACGATCTGACCAAGGCGCGGATTGTCTACCGTCTCGATTCCAAAGCACCCATCATCCGCGATACTGTCTAAAACTATCCTAGCCATGGCCACTAAGCGCGCGGGCAGCCGGGCTTTCCCATCCCAGGTTTTCCATGCCTTCTTTTGATATCGTTTCCGAAGTGGACGAAATGGAAGTGAAAAACGCCCTGGAACAGGCGCGAAAGGAACTGGCCAACCGCTTCGATTTTCGCGAGGCCAAGGCCGAAATCGTCCTGGAAAAAGAGGCCATCAAGCTCTCCGCTGTTGACCAGTTCAAACTCCAGGCCCTCGAAGAGATTGTGCTGGGGAAACTCGCCCGCCGCAACGTCAGCCTGAAAAATATCAAACGCGAAGAGGCCGATATCTCCCCCCTCGGCCACGCCCGGCAGGAACTCAAACTCAAGCAGGGCCTGGAAACCGATGTCGCCAAAACCATCGTGCAAGCCATCCGCGACATCAAACTCAAAGTGCAGGCCCAAATCCAGGACCGCCAGATTCGCGTCACGGGGAAGAGCCGCGACGATCTCCAGTCCGTCATCGCTATGCTGCGCGGCCGGGATTTTCCCGTCGCGCTCAATTACACCAATTTCCGCGCGTGAACCACTGGATGGTCAAGCAAGAACCCGAAGCTTACTCCTTCGCGCAATTTCTCCGCGACAAGACCACGGCGTGGACCGGCGTCCGCAATTTTCAAGCCCGCAATCTTCTCAAGGCGATGAAAAAGGGCGACGAAGTGCTCTATTACCACAGTGTCACCGAAAAGGCGGTCGTTGGCATTGCCGCCGTCGTGAAAACAGCCTATCTCGATCCGACAGCCGGTCCGGATGAAAAAGGGGGCTGGGTTTGCGTCGATCTCAAAGCCATCCGCGCTTTGCCTCGCCCCGTTTCTCTTCATGAAATCAAAGCCGAACCGGGTCTGAAGAATATTCCGCTGCTGCGCCAGTCCCGTCTTTCGGTTATGCCCCTCACTGCCGCCGAAGCGGCGGCGATCAAGCGGCTGGGAGCAAGTTAATCCCGTCAGCGGTGTAACAGATCGCCGCTTGCGGAAAAGGAGCGGATAGCGGATGATGGGTTTTCTCATGCATCATTTGAAAATCTATCTCGATGGCAAATTCGTAAATGAGCCGGACGCCAAGGTTTCGGTCTTCGACCACGGCCTGCTTTACGGCGACGGTGTATTCGAGGGGATCCGCTTCTATAACGGGCGCATTTTTCTTTTCGAAGAACATCTGGACCGCCTTTATGATTCGGCCAAGGCGATTTTGCTGACCATCCCCATGGAACGCGAGACACTTCGGGAGGCAACGCTGGAGACGTGTCGTCAGAATGACTTGCGCGATGGTTACATCCGGCTCGTGGTAACACGGGGCAAAGGCGACCTGGGACTAAACCCCACCAAATGCGGAAAAGCGACGGTATTCATCATCGCGGCGACAATCGAGCTTTACCCGGAAAAGCTCTACACTGAAGGCCTGCGGGTCAACACGGTGCCAACTCAGCGGATATCACCGGCGGCCTTAAGCCCGGCCATCAAATCGCTCAATTATCTCAACAATATTCTGGCCAAGATTGAAGGCAACCTTTACGGCGCGCATGAATCGATTCTGCTCAACCAACACGGTTTTGTGGCTGAATGCACTGCCGACAATATTTTTGTCATCAAACAGGGAAAGATTTTCACGCCGCACGTGTCGGACGGTGCCTTGGGTGGGATCACCCGGAAACTGATGTTCGAACTGGCCCGGGAGATGGGCCGCGAAATTATCGAAACGAACCTGACGCGGTATGATCTCTTCGTGGCCGATGAGATTTTCCTGACCGGAACGGGCGCCGAGGTTGTGCCCATCAGCGAAGTGGATGGCCGCAAAATCGGCCCAGGCCGGGTGGGCACCCTAACTCAGGAGTTTATCCGCCATTTCCGGGAAAAAACGCAAAATACAGGCGTTCCCATTTATTAAATTTGTATTATATTGAAAGAGTGCCGATAAAGGCGCGTCCTAAAAACACATGATTTGCGAAGTTTGCCAGACCGAAAACGCCACCGTTCACCTGACTCAGATTATCAGCGGAAAGATGCAGAAGATCGACTTGTGCGAAAAATGCGCGAAGGAGAAAGGTGTAGCCGATCCGGCCGGTTTTTCCTTGGCCGACATGCTCCTGGGCCTCGGCGCCGCCGATGAAATCAAGGCCAATGGCACGGAGGAATTGGTGTGTCCGCAGTGCGGCTTTACGCAGCCCGATTTCAAAAAAACGGGGCGGCTCGGTTGTCCCCAGTGCTATGTCACTTTTGAAGAGGGCCTTGGGGTGATTCTGAAAGACATGCACAAGGGTACGTCTCATAAGGGGAAAATACCAAGTCGGGCCGCCAGAGCGCTGGTTTATCAAAACAAGCTCAAAACATTGCACAACGAGCTGCAATCGGCCGTGCAATCGGAAAATTACGAGCAGGCAGCAGCATTACGCGACCAGATTTCGCAGCTGGAAATGCAGTTAAAGAGTTAACCTCTTGCTCTTCGAGTGTTTGGCGGTCCGGCGCTTCCTTGAAGCAAATTTAAGCGGCGCGATTAAATCATCCCCCGCTCGCGGAAATCGCCCAAATTCCCAGGTGCGGAAGCCGAAATGATATCAATCATGAACTTCAGAAGACAGACTTCCCAACCGTCATCGACTCCGGTCAACAACGCCGTCAGCGGCTCGTTCTTATGCTGCAGTTCCATCTTCAACTTGCCTACCACGTTGTCGATTGACTCGTGCACATCATAGGAACGGATATCGGTCTTGCTCACGCGGAAACCATATTTCAAAAACGTAAAACGCCCCCCCTGCCCGCTGATCTGTTCCGCAAACCGCTGGCCCTGGTCGCCAAATCCATCCAGGAGCAACTTCGACATATTTTGCGGCGTAATGATTTGCGGTCGTTCCGCATGAATGTGCCCCTCACGCACCCGGGAAAGATTCACTACATCCATGTCTTCGGTCACCAAAAAATAGTTGAAAAGCGATGTGCCAAAACTGTCCAGCCGCTGCGAGGGCGCCAAGAGAACGCGCGTATTTTCCAGCGCGTAGGTGAAATCATCGGGTGAAAGCATCGTCCCAACTTCTCACATCTGGGCAAGACATACAATCCTGGCTATTGCTTCTATTACTCTTCCAGGCATTTTTCGCATAAAATTCTCTCCGGCGACTAGCCCATGGACTTTACCCACTCCGTCAAAATGTTACCTTTCTGCCATGGCCAAGCCTTCCTCTGCTCCAAAATCTTCCATCAAAACCTCAGCCCTTACGCCAGTTTCCGCGCCCAAAGTTTCTCGAAAAAACAAAACCGCCCAAAAATTGCCTGAACCCGTTCCGCTGCCGCCTAAACCCGCTCCGGCCCGCGCTGACGCCATCACTGCCGCCCCTGCCCCCATTCTTCCTCCAAAGGCCCCCAAACCCAAAAGGGTTCCCGTCAAAATCAAGCGTTCCATCACCCTACGCACCAAGACAAAAAAAGCGGCGCCTGCCGCAACTGTACCGGGTTCTTCCGCCAAGCGGATTCTTTTCATAACTTCCGAGTGCACGCCTTTAGCGCAAACCGGCGGTCTCGGCGACGCCGTGGCCGGCTTGAGCAAAGCCCTCATTAAACTCGGCCATGACGTTCGCATCGTCATGCCCCTCTATCAGTGCATCGACCGCTCGAAATACGGCATTGCCTTTTTGCGTTCCTGCTGCGTCCACTTTGGCGCCGGCGAGGAACTCTGGACCGGCATCTGCGAGAGCAAACTCGATGGCGAAGTCCCCATCTGGTTCGTCGATTACGCCCGCTACTTCGATCGCCCCTACATCTATAACGGCGAGGAGGATGGCTACCGCTTCGGCGTCCTTTCGAAAACCGCGCTGCAAATCTGCAAGGATACGGGTTTTATCCCCGACGTCGTCCACTTGCACGATTGGATGACCGCTCCCGCCGCCGTCTTCCTCAAAACGTGGGACCGTGTCCTCTCTCCACTTTCCCATACGGCGAGTGTTCTCACCATCCATAATATCGGCTATCAGGGCAAATTCCCCGCTTCCACCCTTCGCTTTTATGGACTCGGCGCCGATTATCTCACCGACGACCGTTTCGAGGATTGTGGCGGAATCAATCTGCTCAAAGCCGGTATCCAGTACGCCGACGCCATCACCACCGTCTCGCCCACGTATGCCAACGAAATTCGCAGTTCCATTGGCGGCATGGGCATGGCCCTTTACCTCAATAATCGGGCCGAGCATTTCTTCGGCATTCTCAACGGCGTCGACACCACGGTTTGGAATCCCGCCACGGACAAATATCTGCCCGCGCATTACAGCCGGGATAATCTTGCCGGCAAGGCCGAGTGCAAAAGGCTGCTGCAGCAATCCTTCGGTCTCGAAATCAACCCGCGTATTCCTCTCTTCGCCAGCATTTCCCGTTTTGCCCCGCAGAAGGGTTTTGATCTCCTGCGCGGAGCGCTGCCCCAGGCCCTGCGGGATATGGTCATGCAGGTTGTCGTTCTCGGTTCCGGGGATTCTTTCACGGAACATTTCTTCCGCTGGCTGAGCGAAGCCAATCCGGGACGCGCCAACACCCATATCGGCTTTTCGCCCGAAATCGCCCATCTCATCGAAGCCGGCAGTGATTTTTTCCTTATGCCCTCAATTTACGAACCGTGTGGACTCAACCAAATGTACTCGTCTCTCTACGGCACATTACCGATCGTTCGCGCCACCGGCGGCCTGGATGATACAGTGGAAAATTACGATGAAGGCGCCGGCCACGGCACCGGATTCAAATTCTGGGAGATATCGGACCGCGCCCTCTATTACACGATCGGATGGGCCGTTTCCACATGGTACGACCGCCCGCACCATTACGCCGCTCTTCAGCGGCAGGGTATGTCGCGTAATTTCACCTGGGAAGCTTCCGCCCGGCAGTACGAACGCGTCTATGAACACGCGCTGGCCAGGCGGGCTTCCCTGTGATCGACGACCTCCGCCAACCGCGCAAAAGTAATTTGCCAAGCAGGCGGCGGCAGTCGCAAAACCGCCGCCGCGACGCAAATCCAAAAGCCGTTTAAGCCTTCAGATGATTCGAGATGTGTTTATTCAACTCGAACATCGTCACTTGCTTCTTGCCATCGAAGAGAGCCTTGAGCGTATCATCAGCATTGATCTTGGTCTTTTCTTTCTTGTCCTGAAGACCATTCTTTTTGATGTAGGCCCAGATTTTGGAAACAATCTCCGTGCGAGGAAGCGGCTTAGCGCCGACGACTGCCGCTAATTTGTCATCCGGGGTAACCGGTTTGAGAAATGCGGCGTTGGGTTTACGTTTGGTGGTTTTTTTGGATGCTTTAGTTGCCATGGTCTGTTGCTAGCGAGCCGCAACCTCTTGGCAACCCTTTTTTTACCTCTGAAAAATCGAGCCGGAACCGGCAAAAAGCAAATGCACGGCAGC
>DATJMI010000115.1:0-28864 GCA_035508775.1 Methylacidiphilales bacterium | reverse complement strand
ATGAAATATGGCGCCGCCGATTATCTGCTTAAAGACCGCACGGCCCGCCTACCCAACGCGGTGGAAAGAGCCCTGAGGGAAAAACAGTTGCGGGCCGAACGCCGCGAAGTGGAGAAAAACGCTCAACAGGCGGCGATCGGCATGCGCGAAAGCGAGGAGTTCAGCCGTGGCGTTATGAACTCGGTGATCGCGCACATCGCCGTGGTCGACCGGGAGGGAACCATCGTGGCGGTGAATGACGCCTGGAGGCAATTCGCCATCGAAACCATCGGCGATAGTCCCGCCTCGCCGGCTCAAACGGATGTCGGAACGAATTACCTGGAGGTTTGCAAGACAAGCCAGGGCCGGTCTTTCCCTCAGGCCGAGATAGCTTACCAGGGTCTGTTGTCGGTGCTTCGGGGAGAGGAGGAGCATTTTGAGCTCGAGTACAATTGCCAGCGGGAAAAGGGAAAGAGGTGGTTTCTCATGAGCGCTACGCCGCTCAAGACGAAGAAGGGCGGTGCGACGATTTCCCACATGGAAATCACCGAACGCAAACAAGCCGAAGAACAAATCGAGGAACAGGCCGCGTTTTTGAACAAAGCCCAGGATGCAATTCTGGCGCGCAGCCTCGAGGGAAAGATTTTATTTTGGAACCAAAGCGCGGAGCGTCTCTACGGTTGGAAGCGCCATGAAGTTCTCGGCCGCCATATCGGCGAACTTCTTTATCCTGATCTGGCGAAGTTTGAGGAAATCAACGGCTGGATGCTGGCCAAAGGCGAGTGGTCGGGGGAACTCCGGCATCAGACGAAGAATAAAAACGAAATTATTGTCGAGTCGAGATGGACTTTGATTAAAGACAAAGAGGGAAATCCCAAATCGATGCTCGAAATCAACACGGACATCACGGAAAAGAAAAAGATCGAAGCTCAGTTTTTGAGGGCGCAGCGCATGGAAAGCATCGGTACCCTGGCGGGTGGCATCGCGCACGATCTCAACAATATTCTGACCCCCATCATGATGTCGATCGAGGTTCTCAAGACGAAAGCAGCCGACTTGCAGGCTCGAAAAATTCTGGAGACCATCGGCCTGAGCGCCAAACGGGGCGCCGATATCGTGCGGCAAGTCCTTTCCTTCGCCCGCGGAATCGAGGGTGAACGGATCGAAATTCAGCCTAAGCATTTGCTTAAAGATCTGGAGCAGATCATCAAAGATACTTTCCCAAAGGAGATTCGATTGGAGTTCGCGGTTTCCCCGAATACGTGGACGATCCTGGGCGATCCCACCCAAATGCACCAAGTGCTGCTCAATCTTTGTGTGAACGCCAGGGACGCCATGCCGGGCGGAGGCGCCCTCCATGTCGATGTTGAAAATTGTGTACTCGACGAGCAATACGCCGCAATGCATCTCCAGGCCAGGCCGGGCCGCTACGTTAAGTTTAGCGTGACCGACGCCGGAGTAGGCATACCGCCCGAGATTCTGGATAAAATCTTCGAGCCCTTTTTTACCACCAAGGACATCAATAAGGGCACCGGCCTTGGTTTATCCACCGTGTCGGCCATTGTGAAAAGCCACGAGGGCCTGATCAACGTTTACAGTGAACAAGGCAAGGGTACGACTTTCCACGTCTATTTTCCGGCCATGGAAACTTCCGGCGAGGCGAAAAGAGAGCAACTGGAAGAGGCCAATGTGCCGCGGGGAAACGGAGAAACAATTTTGTTGATCGACGATGAATCCTCCATCCTTACCGTCACCAGCCAGACGCTGCAGGCTTTCGGGTATAGGGTGATTACCGCTTCGGACGGCGCGGAAGCCCTGGCCATTTACGCGCAGTATCAACAAAAAATCGCGATCGTATTGACCGACATGAGAATGCCTGTTTTGGATGGGGCGGCCATGATCCAGGCCCTTATGAGAATCAACCCCGCCATTAAAATCATCGCGGCAAGCGGACTCGATGCGAACAACAGCGTGGCCAAATTACCGGGTTCGGGGGTAAGGCATTTCCTGACCAAGCCCTATACGGCGGGCACATTGCTCAAGACTGTGCGGATGGTTCTCGACGAGGAATAATCAGGCGTTGACTTTGCTTGATCGTCTTTGCCGCGTGGAACTGGGGGTGCGGAAGAACATCATCGGGCTTTATTTACGATAATTTGGTGGAATGACCTTAAACTGCAGATAGCACAACCCACCCTTGGCTAATTGGAGGATAGCTCGTAGAGTGCACAGTCCATGCATGGAATCGACCTGCTTAGCGACTTGGCGGTGGTGATGATCCTTTCGGGAATCACCACCATCATCTGCCATCAACTCAAGCAGCCGGTGGCGTTGGGATATATCCTGGCCGGGTTTATTGTTGGCCCTTATACGCCGCCGTTCACGCTGGTGCACGATGAGGACGCGATCAAGACGCTGGGAGAGATGGGGGTTGTGCTGTTGATGTTTTCATTGGGACTCGAATTCAGCCTGCGCAAGCTGACGCGCGTGGGCCTTTCGGCGGTGGTGGCGGCCTTGCTGGAAATTGTGTTGATGATCTGGATCGGGTACGAAATCGGCCGGGCCTTCGGCTGGAACACAATGGATTCGGTATTTTTAGGCGCAGTGCTCTCGATTTCCTCCACCACGATTATCATCAAGGCACTGGCGGAACTGGGCAAATCGCGCGAACCCTTCGCCGAAATCATTTTCGGTGTGCTGGTGATCGAAGATATCCTGGCCATTATTCTGCTGGCGCTGCTGTCCGGGTTTGCGCGAAACGGGACACTTCAGGCCGGCCAAGCCTTGGACGAGGTGGTGAAGCTGGCGGTTTTTTTCGCTGTGGTCCTGGTGGCGGGGCTGATTGGAGCGCCGCGGCTTTTTGCCTTCATTGCCAAATTCAAGAGCAACGAGATGTTGCTGATCGCGGCGCTCGGAATTTGCTTCGGGATAGCCCTGGTGGCGTCGAAACTGGGGTACTCCGTGGCGCTGGGGGCGTTTTTGACCGGCGCGGTCATTGCGGAATCACGGCAAATTCATCGCATCGAGGAATTGGTCGCGCCGGTGCGGGATATGTTTAGTGCAATTTTTTTTGTTACCATCGGAATGCTGATCGATCCGAAAATGCTGGTGGAATATGCCTGGCCGATAGCGATTCTTTCGCTAGTGGTTATCGTGGGCAAGGTGACAACCTGCAGTTTCGGAGTTTTTGTGGGTGGAAAGGATTTGCGGACTTCGCTTTGCGTCGGCATGGGTCTGGCGCAGATCGGCGAGTTTTCCTTCATTATCGCCTCGCTGGGATTGAGCTTGAACGTGACGAGCGATTTTCTTTATCCCATCGCCGTGGCCGTGTCGGTGATCACAACCCTGGCGACGCCCTACCTGATTCGGAGTACCGATGGCGCGGTGGCTTGGATCGATCGTGTGGCGCCCCGCCCGGTTCTGCAGGCGCTTGCGGTCTACACCGCGTGGATTAGCTCCTTGGGGAAGGGACAACCGAGTCCCTTATCGCTTTTATTGCGGCGGATGGGTTGGCAATTATTGATCAATCTGCTGTTAACGGTCGGGATCTTCGCCTTTTGGGCGTGGGTTGGCCATTGGAATGAATCCCATCTGCCGGTGGCGATGCGTCTGCCGCAAATTCACGATTCGCTGGTTTGGACCGCGGCGATGATTACGACCTCCCCCATTTACCTGGCCAGTTTTCGCAAAATCAAGGCGATGGGAATGCTCTTGGGCGAGATGAGCATTCCCTTTGGCGTAGGAGGGCGTCCGGTGGCGGCGGCCCGGGCTGTGATCAGCCAGGTTTTTATGCTGGTTTCGCTGGTTATCATGACGCTGATCACAATTCTGCTAAGCACGACGATATTGAGGTCGTTGGAAAGTCTCGTCATGCTTCTTCTCGTGGTGACGGTGGCGGCGACACTCTTCCGTTCGATTCTTCTGCGGCTTTACAGCCGCGCGGAAGTTGCGCTGCATGAGACGCTGACACAATTGCCATTACTGAGTCCAGAAGAAGAGACGAAACCGATGCCTGAGCTGCTGCGGGAGGCGGAATTGGAGACGCTGGAGATTCCGGCCGAATCGTCCGTGGCGTTGCGCAAACTGCGGGAGATCCCGCTGCGGTCCCAGACCGGCGCAAGCATCGTGGCCATTGAACGGTCGGGCGAACGGCTGATTAACCCGGGACCGGACGAGGTGTTGCGTCCGGGCGATCGCGTGCTTCTTCTGGGCCAGGCGGAGCAGTTGCCGGGCGCACGCGAGCTTCTTCTGTCGGCCGGGGTGTAGGCAACCTCAAGGCGGAAGCCGCGGGCGGAGCAGCGTTTATGGGTTTTACACCGTGATTTTGCCTGATTTTATCGCCGTGATGGTGCTTTGCAGGGAGATTCGGATGGCATCACGCGAGGTCAGTTGATTTTTCCAACCGAGCGAGCGGATTTTTTTGGAATTGAATCTGACGATGGGAACATCTCCCTTCCAGCCACGGTCGCCTCCCGCATATTCGTAGGTCACATCTTTTAGACCCATTTCCTGGATGGCCAGATCGGCGATTTCATTCACCGTCAAATAATCTTCCGTCGCCACGTTGAAGCAATCAAATGGTTCCGGCAGAGGATGGTCAAACAGCCGCATCGCCGCGATCACGTCGGAAACGTGGATGTAGGATTTGCTTTGACGGCCATTCCCCAGGATGGGCAGGCGTTTGGGATCGCGGGTCAATTTGCGAACAAAATCGTAGCTGACGCCATGCGTTTGCTGGGATCCCACCACATTGGCGAAACGAAAGCAGCGGGCCTGTAGGCCGTACATATGACAATAAGCGCAAAGGAGAGTTTCACCGGCCAACTTGCTTGCTCCATAGGTGCTGGTGGGATGCAGCGGACTCAGTGTTTCATAAACGGGCGTTTCTCCCACATCGCCGTAAACGCCGCTGCCGGAGGCATACAAGATTCGCTTCACCGTTCCCGCCCGCCGCGCGGCTTCCACTACATTTTGGGTGAGATAGGTTCCTTCCCAAAAATCGATCAGTGGATCGATCATGGCCCGGGCAATGTCGGGATTGGAAGCGAAATGATAGATCGTTTCGGCTTTGGACTGCTTGAGGGCATCAGTTAAAGGGTCGAGATCTTTGACGTCCCCGCGCACAATGGTTAGCAGGGGACTATCGGGCCAAGCGCCCAAGTGCCACAATTGTCCGGATGAAAAATTGTCATAAATGACAACGGGACGGCCTTCGCCCAGCAGTTGGATTGTCAGATGGCCGCCGATAAACCCGGCCCCGCCTGCGATAAAAACGGGAGGCGTAACCATTGTTTTAACGTTCGCATCAGGCTATGGGCTTTGCCAAGAGGAAAATCCCCGAAATGGACAACCATTTTTCGCGCCTCAGGGTCAAAATCCTTGAGGCGCGACCACGCCCATTTTTAATCTCTAAAACGACGGTTTAAATTCGGCGCAAGTCAGATCCCCGAGCATTTGATGCAGGGGATGCTTCGGATTTTGCTCCACGGTGGCGACGATTTTCTTCATTTCGTGCAGAACTTGCGGCGTTTCTTCATCGTAAACGTCGCCCTGAAGAAGTTTGAGGACGTCGGTCCGGTATCGGGGATCCTTGATAAACATCGTGAAAAGAATGTTGAGCCGGTAATAGAGGGTGATGAAGTCGTACCAATTGCGTGTTCCCCAGCGAAGGGTCTGCTCAAAGGTGGCGAAGTCTGACTTCTTATATTCGCCGCCGTTTTTATGGGCTTTGATAATATCGGCGGTGAGCAAGCGGGCGCCATTCATGGCAATGCTGACTCCGCTGGAGAAAATCGGATCGACGAATCGCCCAGCATCCCCGATGAGCGCCCAGCGGTCGCCGCAGATTTGTTTCATGGCGTAGCTGTAGTCGCATTCTTCTTTGAAAGGACGAATCCGTTGCGCGGCTTTGAGTTTTTCCGCGATATCGGGACGCGATTCAACCGTCTTCCAGAACCATTTTTCCCGGTCCTCCTTGGATTTCGGAAAATGGAGGTGCTGGGTGACGATTCCGATGCTGGTGATCGTTTCGGTGATGGGAATCTGCCAGATCCAGGAATTGGTGATCGGCAGGAAGTGGACGAAGATATACTCTTTCTTATCGGGATGCTTGGGGTTGGTGCGGTCATAGTTGTCAAACCAAGTGTGATAAGCGAACTGGTTAAAGACGGGATCTTTGACCCGAACGCCTAGCTGTGTTCCAAGCATCGCGTCACGGCCTGAGGCGTCGATGACCATTTTGACGGAAACGGACATCTCTTTCGCTCCCATTTTGAATCGAATTTGCGGAAATTCGGAGTCAAAATCGACCTTGCTAATACCAATGCCTTGATAAACTGTCGCCCCAAGCTTGTTGGCATGTTGCAGAAAGAGAAGGTCGAAACGGCCCCGGTCGACATGGTAGGTATAATTTTGAGTAACGCCTTCCTGCTGGCGCTCGGCGAAGCGGATATCGGTAAAGTCATCCGAATAGTAGTCGTTAAAGTAGACGGGGCGATCTTCCGTTGTCGTCCAGACTGCTCCATATTTTTTTGGGAAGCCGGCTTTGTCCAATTCCTCAAGAAAGCCGAGTTCGTTAAAAACTCGCGTGGTTGCCGGCACAAAGGATTCGCCGATATGTGGACGCGGAAACATCTTGCGCTCAAAGACGGCGCAGGAGATGCCCGCTTTGGCCAGATAGCCGGCGGCAGCGGCGCCGCCCGGGCCACCACCAATGATTCCGACCTCAAAGTCGGTGGATGAAGGATGTTGAGTCATAGGTTTAAGCCTCAATTAGGATTGTTAGGTTTGGTTGGTTAAGATAATTGGTTTTTCCTTACGCCAATAAGCATAAAAATTTCACTCATCAAAACTTTTAGCTTGCACCATGCCAAATGGAAGCAAAAAAATATTTGGGCATGATTGCTGAAGGTCTTTCCATAAAAACCCCATAGAGCCACTTTTAAGGTCATGCTGAAGAATGAAATGAGAATCGAATGAAAAACCATTTTTTTATTTATCTGCTCCTGGTGCTTTTGTGTGGAACAGGAATTTGGATGGCGTTAAAGAACGGCAAGCAACTGGAGCCTCAAAAATTATCAGTGCCTTCCATCTCTTTGGCTTTAAGCCAGGGGCAATCATCCGTACAGATCATTACCGAAGTATTACGCAGTAACACACATGAACCGTTGGCCCGCTTATTTCTTCAACTAATCTTGATCATTTGCGCAACCCGGCTGGCTGGGGCTCTCTTTTCTAAAATGGGCCAGCCAACGGTCGTTGGCGAAATGGTCGCGGGGATCTTGCTTGGCCCTTCCTTTTTCGGGTGGATCATGCCGCATGCTGCTGCTTTTTGCTTTGCGCCCGAATCGCTTGGCTCCCTTGGTTTATTAAGTCAGATCGGCGTATGTCTCTTCATGTTTGTCGTTGGAATGAACTTTGAGATCGAAATTTTGCGCCATCGGATGAAAACCGCCATGCTCGTCAGCAATATCAGCATTCTTTTCCCGTTTATGTTGGGAGTTGTCGCCGCTCTTTATTTGTACAAGTTTTCCGGGTTGGGACACGTTTCCTTTCTTTCCTTCGCTCTTTTCCTCGGCATTTCGATGAGCATCACCGCGTTCCCGGTGCTGGCGAGAATTGTGGAAGAGCGGAGCCTGACCAAGACTGTTCTGGGAGACACGGCTCTGACCTGCGCGGTCATTGGCGATATTACTGCATGGATTCTTTTAGCCTTTATCATTGCGGTGGTGAAGTCCACTGGAGTTTCAGGCGCTCTTTTTAGTCTCGGTTCCGCCATTCTTTTTATTCTGGTGATGATATTTGGGGTCAAACCGGCCATCAACCGGTGGTTTGCTTCGATGGGAACCAGAGGAGAGGGGCCCGCATGGGGAGGCATGACCTCGGTGTTGCTCTTTGTGCTGGCTTCAGCTCTTTTTACCGATTTGATTGGAATACATGCCCTGTTTGGGGCGTTTCTGGCCGGAATCGTGATTCCGGGCGACGGTGTGTTCCGTGATTGGATTCAAGTCCGAATAGAGAGTTTCGCCTCGGCTTTTTTATTGCCCATTTTTTTTGCTTTCACCGGACTGCGGGTACACGTGGATCTACTCTATGATCCGGCAAGCCTTGCTTTGTGCGCGGGTATTGTTTTGGTCGCAACCGTGGGCAAATTAGGCGGGACCTCTTTGATGGCGTATTGGACGGGCATGAATTGGCTTGAATCGCTCCGGCTGGGCATTTTAATGAATACCCGCGGATTGATGGAGCTGATTGCGCTCAATATCGGATATGAACTGGGCATTCTATCGGCCCGGATCTTTTCCATGTTTGTCATCATGGCCCTGACTACGACGTTGATGACGGGGCCTCTTTTGACTATCTCCGAGGCGCTGGAATGTAGAGAAGACAACATGGAGGGTGCAAGCAAAACAAGGCGCACTGTTTTGTATAAATCCGGCTGCCGAATGAAAAAAGGTTTCCGGCTTTGAGCTTAACCGGGCGTGGTGTTATGGCGGTATCAAACCGGGTGTAATATCTTCACCCAGCCAATTCCATTTTCCGCCCACAACCACCTGTAACTGGGCGTAAGAGAGGATATTTCTGAGGGTAATATCTTCCTGGCTGAGGCGCGCGGTAAGATAGGCTTCTTCATTGTTCAAAGCTTGTGCCAGGGTAATGGCTTGCATGTCCTGAAGAACCTGCGTTTTTTGCCACTGCTTGAGCAAGCTGGCGACCTGACTATTGACTTGAGCGGCTGAATAGGTGTTGTCGCGAATGGCGGAATAAGACGAGTAGAGATTTTGCAACAAGGTGGTTTTTTGCGCTTCGACGCGCATGGCGTCGGCCTGAACGGTGGCCAGATCGGCACGCGCCGTTTGGTGCAAGACGCCAAAGTCAAAAATGGGAACGTTGACGGTAAAAAAAGCGGTCCAAAGGGACGCATTAGTCGAGGTATAGGCATCGGCGTAGGCGTAGTTGCCCTGGAAATTGATCGTGGGCCAGACACGGTTCTGGTCCAAAGCGAGCTGAGCCTTGGCTTGGCCGAGGATGGCTTCCTCTTGGAGCACGCTGGGTTGGTGGTCCTGCAGAAGAGCCAGCAGCATGGGATAGGAGGGCAGCTTGGGCATATCGGGATAGGTGGTCGCAATTGAAAAGGATTGTGGATCGTCGATTCCGAGCATCAGGCTAAGTTCCAGAAAAGATTCGACTGCCAAGCCCGAGTCTGTGTCATAGGCTAGTTGATTTTCCTGCGCGGTTTTTTCCGCGGAATCCACATCGCTTTGGGTGTCCAAGCCGTATTCCAATTGAGCTTTGTACATGCCCAATTGTTTCTGGGAGAGCACGCGCTGGCGATTGAGGAGTTCCAATTTGTTTTTGGCCGCGATGACGGACAAATAGACATTGGTGACGGCGAAGAGAATTTGCTGGGTGGAAAGCTCGTACCCATAGCCGGTGGCCTGTTTTTCCATCTCTGCCGCGGTTGCGGCTGGAGGTGTATTAATGCCAAAGAATGAACCGCCGTTGATCAAGGGCATCGTGAGCTGGCCTCCGCCCGAACGGTAACCGGTCAACCCGGGAATGTCTTTCCGGACGACATTGGGGTCGAAGGTTCCGGTGACGGAAAAGTAGCTGGTTGACTGGCCGGAGACAAAGCCGGTTTGCCCCGTGGCGATAAGCTGGGGCAGGTAGGAATCGCGAATGGCACGGGCGCGGTGATCCAGCGAGTCCAGATCAAACCGCAAGGCTCGAATGGCCGGATCTTCCGCCATAACCCGGCGGAGGCATTCTTTTAAAGTGAGAACCATCTTGTGTTTCGGCATGGTCGTTGTGACGACCATGGGCGCAGTGGGTACCGGGTCGGCCCAACTCACTTCACCAGTCCCAAAACATGCCAATAATGCCGCAGTTGCTAATAGTCTTTTCATTCATTTCATCCGTTACGTCCCGGCGGAATAGCTCCGCAGAGGGACTTGAGTTCATTGCCCACACGTTGCAGCAGCGCGCTGTATTGGGGATCATCGCAGTCGCTGCCGTAAACTTCAATAAAATGCGCCTTCGTCCGCACACCGCTTTCCAATACATCCTCCAGACTGCCTTTTAACCAACGAGCATTGATGCCGGTGGTGGACCAAACCGTTTGGTAGCCAACAGTAGTCTTGCCGGAGTTTTCTTCGACGGTGCGGCCATAGTAATCCAATTCCGAAGTCGTCGAGTCCAGACCATGGTACATCACACCGAACCGGCCCGGATATTTGTCCAGCCCATATTCCACCACGGTGGAGAGGGCGTCGTCCGCATCGGGGGTGGGAATGGGACGGTTCATGGCAAAGATGAAGGGTGTATGGGGAAAGGCCTGCGCATAGAGGTCGATGATTTTTTCAGCCCCGTCGGTCCAGCTGTGGAGTCCTCCCAGACTGCGGAATTTTTCGATATCATCGGGGGCTTTAGCCATAAACGGTTCAAAAGCAATGCCCATGCCCGCCATGGTGATATAGGCGAGATTGGGATTTGAGTCATAACGTTTGCCCAGCATGTTTAAAAACGTTCCCCATTTGTCCAAATAAACCGGATCCCATGGGAGAGGGAAGGACATGGTTTGTGTGGCCGCGAAGCTGCGGATTACCCTGCCCGTCATCATTTGAACTCCCGTTTTCGCCAGCCAGGACGGAGAACGGATGCCTGCTGCCACGCCTAATCCCATCGGTTTGTGGGCCACTTGGGCCGCGGCAAGCATCGCATCGACCTTGCTCCAATTATAATCGCCTTCGTTTTTTTCCATTTCACTCCAAGCGGTACGGAACATCAGCCCGTTTGCCGCCAGGTTGTCGAAATGGGCGGGTTGGTTTTGCAAGGGGCCGGGGGAATCGTCGCACAGGTACATGATCCCAGCGGCGGACCATTTTTTCCCGGCGGCTGGCTCGTCTGCTTGGGCCGGTGAAGCCACGAAAGAGCCGGTCGCGACGGCATAGAAAAGGAAAGTGAGAAGGCTCTTCATGGAACGGGAGGAATAATGTTCTTATAGGGATTCGGCTCCGTAGTGGGAGCGATCGTTGGTTGAGGCCCGGTTATGCTGGTTGAGGAATAGGTACTGGACGAATTAGGGTTAACCGCAATGGAGGAGATGGAATTATGATTGGGGGTGATTGTTGCTGCGGGAGCGGATCCTCCGCCAACAAAAGTCGTGTTCATAGAAGTTGCTTCGTCCGTTTTGTTTGTCGCTGGATTGTTCGAGGGTGCGGTGTAAGCGCCGGGCACACTCGATTCCTGCCCCGGCAACATACGCTGCTGTACGAGTGGGGAACTGCTCGTGTAACTACCGGGAACTCCGAGGGGAACGGTGCTGACGACAGTGTATGATGGAGACACCATAGGAGTAATGGGAAGCGAAGACGCGCTTGAAACAAGCGACGTGGTCGCCCGGGCACTCGGTATATTTGGTGAAGTTGTTCCACCGTCCGTGGTGGTTCGGGAGATGGAGTTAGAAGATGTCGTCGATGAAGTTGAGAGAGTTCCTCCGGAAATGACGAATGCTGGCGAAAGACTGATCGTGTACGAGCTGACGACGGGATAAACTGGCGACGGGGATGAGGTGCTAACGGACGTCCAGGAGGTTCCGGATGTTTTAGGGATCCCAACCGCTGGCGCCGTACTGCCAGTGGAAGAGCTTAAGGATGATGATGAAGCTCCTGAAGCGCCGTTGGAGGTGGAAAAGAGGGCCGGATTGAAAGCTGCTCCATAGTTCCCCGGCATAATTGTCGCTCCCTGAGGCGAAGGCATCGAGGAAGGGTCCCCACCGCCATCCCAAAGATAGACCCGATTCATGCCGTCTTCATAAACGAGGCGGCTGATCCCTTCGAGAAACAGTTTGGCGGATTGGTCCGATACTTCCTCCATCGCCATTTGCGGTGTTCCGACGATCCAGACACGATGATTGTTCCAAAACCCGTCTTGTAGTTCGAGCATATTACGGAATGAGGGTGTGCCCGAATAACGGTCATTGAACACGGCTGGATCTTCCCCCCGGATATAGTACATCCGCTTGAGCAGAAGAGAATTCAATCCATAGGAAAAATTGTCGCTTTTGTCGCTGTAATGTATGAAAGTATGGGGTTCAGGACCGACGACGGTGTCTCCGGGGCGAAAATGGGCGTTGATATAATCGGCGGGGAGCTTGTATTCGACGTAGCCATCGTTCTGACGGGAAAAGAAATCGGGATTTTGGGGATCATAGGCAACACGGTAAATCTTGATTCCGGTTTCGCTTGCGGCCATGAAGACCAAAAGGATCAATACGGCGGCGCTCCACCGGGCCCACCGGCCCGTCCAGGGCCAGTTAACCGACGCGGCCAGCATGAGGATGCGGTCGTAGAACTGAATCGCCACCGCGCAGCCTCCCAGCACCAAAAGGGGCTGGTAGAAATAGGAGTACCGGACGGAGTAAACGGGCAGCAGACCCGAATAACAGCCCAGCAGGGTAAAGAAGAGGACCATCACATACCGGGTGGCCTGATGGCTCCAGCAGAGCGGTAAACCCAAAAAGACAAGAATGATGAGAAGAACATGCGCTTCCGAGAAAAAGAAGTGGCTGAGGTAAAAATGGAGATCGGAATTGGGATCGAGGAAATTAAGCGAGGGGGAGGTAATGTCGCTCAGGCCCGAACCGAGGCCGAGATAAGGAGGCAAAGTAATTTCCCGGTCGCATAGCTGGACGAGCACGAGCGCGGCCACGAAGCAAAAACATGTCCAGAAATGAAACTGTTTAAGCCATCTCCAGTCCGTCGGATGAAGCGCCACGATGGCGACGGCAAAAGCGGGCAGGATGAAGCCGGAACCTTCCCAGCTCAGATAGGTGGTGCAAAACAAGACACAGGCCAGTGGAAAATATTTGGCATCGATTCCACCGCCTTTGCGGATGGCCAAATAATAGGTGTAAAAGCAGAGGAAGGCGGAAAATTGTGTCTGTTGCAAATGGAAAGCATGCCGGGACCAGTGAATATCCCAGGACATGCAGGCATACGTCGCCGCGGCCAATAGTCCGGTGCGGCGGTCAAACATGCGCGAACCAAAGAGACCGATAAAACCGGCCAGCAGCGTCCCGTAGATCAGGCCCGGCACGCGCAAGGACCAATCCTGCCACCCGGTTAGCATGGCGCAGACGAACTCGGGCCAGGGAATAAGTTCGTAGGTCGTAAGCCGGTAAAGCAAACCGTGGTAGTCGATCGAAGGAAACCCGCGTTCGATAATGCCGTGGGTGACATTCCGGATGAAAATTTCATCCTGATCGAGCGAAAAAGTCATGAGACCGCTGACCCGCACCACAAAGGCAAAGACAACGATCACCGCCAGCGCCAGGCCGAAGCCGTAATTGTGCGCGAACTGGCGGGTGGCGGCAAAACGAGCGGGTGCGGTGGAAACGGGCCGTGGAGCAAACCGGCCACGCCATAACGCGCAACGCAGCAGGATGCTTCCGGCGACAACCAGCCAGAACATTACCGGCTGGTAACCCCATTCGGTATGAAATCGGATGTCGTAGGATGAGATCCACAACAGGGCCAGGACAAGGATAAGCGGAACCTGCGCCAAGGCGTCGAGAATCAAAGCCTGGCTGAAGGGGAGATCGAAACGGTCGGCCAGTGAGCGAGAGAAAATAATCCAGGATACCCACCAGATCATGAGCACAAAGATGCCGAGAATTACGCCATTGAACGTTTCGCGGCCGATCTCCTGGGTGGCCATGGGCGAAGGGTAAGGAAGTTTCAGCACGTAGCCATAAGGCGGAGCGCCATAGGGAGCCAGTTCCCGCGCCAGCGCCCAGGCGCCTGAGGTCAGCGAGCCGCGCGCCAGCCAGGAGGAATTGCTGGATATGGCACGCACCGTGCCATTGGACTGGACGGCGAGGATTTGGGCCAGTAGCGCGTTTTCACCCATGGCGCCATCGGCCCGGATTTCCAGCCGGTTTTTGCCCATGGAAAGCCACGGCTGCAAGTCGATCAATGCCGCATCGTTGAGGCTGGAAGCGGGTGAATTCCGAGTGGTCGACGCGGCTGAGCCCTGTAATTCCGCCAACAGTCCAGTGTTGGTTACCAGCCGGTTGTTCAGATAGACCTCGAAATTGCCCGTCGTGCTTAACAGAAGCCAGGTATCCTTCGTTCCCCACGGAGAATAAAAATCACGGCGAAAATAGCTTTCCGGTTCCGAGGGGTCCCGGGTGGCGATCCAGTAACCCGCAATGGGTTGATCGAAGGCCGCCGGTGAAATTGCCATCGGCTGGATGGATGTGCCGGGAACCGGCCGGAAAGTGATCTGGGCGTTAGGCCAGGTATCGTCGGACATATAGGGCTCGGTCCAAACGTTTTGGCCGACCATGTCGTCCGGCACCGGCTTTGCTTTCCATGAGCTGTCCGAATAAATCCATTGCTTGCTCGTGTATTCGCTGACCATGCCTTTGACCAGAAGGGCCGCGGTGCGGTCTATCATCCGGCAGCGAACATAAACCGTAATACAATTTTCTCCCGGTAGAATGTAGGGGGTCAGGTCAAACTCGGCTTCCTGCTCGCCGGATATGAATGAGCCGGACATCCGGGGATAAAGTTTAAGGCCGGGTTGGGGAATAGTTAGAGGAGTTCCGTTGATGCAAACTTCGTAATAATCCGTTGCTGCTACGGATATCCATGCCTGGTTGACCTGGCTGGCAACGTAGAACTTCTTTCGGAAATAACCGGTGCTTCCGATTCTTGTCCCCGGCAAGGTGGCTTGAATCCAGTGCACTCCGGAAAAATCGGCATCGTAGGTCGTGGCGACCGGTTGGGCAAATGTCCACCAGGCGTGGAGGCCGAGCAAGACGCCGCAAAGCGTGCAAATGAATGCGCCGGACGCGCCGGCCGGCGTCATCCACCATTCCTTTAATCCGGCGTAGCGGTTCATAGTTGAAGATTGTCGGTCAGGGCCTTTTGCGCCCGTATGTCTTTGTACTCGATGTAATTTTCGAGAAGGGAATACGAATTGAGATACTGGAGCCGCGCGTTGGCTACATCTTTGCGGAAATAGTAGACATCGCCCAAGGAGCAATCGAACTGGCCCTGGAGCAGGAGAGCATTGGCTTCGGTTTGGGCTTGGGCCAGGCTGTCCAAAGCTTTGTTATATTGCCCCGAGTCCTGGAACGCGCGAGCGCTGAGATAATCCTCGGCGACATGGTTTTCTTCTTTCATGGGGGCCGCCTTTTGCCAATAAACGGCCGCCATTCCCGGCGCGGAGCTGCGGTAAATCGCCAACGCGTAATTGGCAGCCAATGTTCCGTATTGATAGCGCGCCTGCCGGGCCAGAAAGGGATCGGAAGAAGTCATGGCCTGGTTAAATTCGTCGAGAGCTGAATCCGCTTCCATACTTCCCCATTCTGCTTGGCGCATTCCTTGAAGAAGATGGTATTCGGGGGTTTCCCATCGGCTTTGAGCTTCGGCGACGGCGCCCAGTCGTTGATAGACCCGGCCGTTATAACGATTCCAGCCATCCAAATCGATGGCCCAATGGTAATAGCGCGAGGCTTGATCAAGCTCTCCCGCACGTTCCGCCGCTAGGCCATGATTCCAGCAGATTTCACCCGCGACCGGCCCGGCTAAATTCATGGCCAAAGTAGCCAACAGGATGAAAGCGGCACAAGTCGCATGAGGACGCAAAATATTCCACCGGCCGACAAAGGAGATCGCGCCCACCAGTAAAAGGAAGCTGCCGATGACGTGAAACGACCAGCCAATCTTGATGCCATCCGCCGTGGCGACGATCCGGTCGTACAGGCCGTCAATGCCAAGAATGGTGCCCGAAATAAGGGCCGGACAGGTGATGGGGTAACTGTATTGAATGGCAAACCCGGTGATGCTCGTGTATTCGAGGTGATTTTGCCAATAAAGATCAAGCCAACTTGGCTGGGAAAAGCAGATTTGTAACGGGCAAAGCAACCCCAGCAGGAACATGAAAAAAGCGCACCAAGCCACCGTGAGCGGGCGCCTTACCCGGGCGGCTATGTAGGAAATAAACAATAGGAACAACACCGCTGTTCCGTAGGAAAAAGGATGGAACAGGGGGGCGGGAGAATTCGCGCTGGAAAAGAGGGGCAAATTGATGGGACGGTAACCGAAAGAGGTGATGGAATCGGTCCAATAAAAAAGTTCACCGGCAAAAATCAGGAAAATACCGAGAAGGAGGCAAAGGTCCCAAAAGATATTGCGGTTGTTCATATTCGAATGCCTCTTTTTAAGCGCCCGGCGATCCAATAGGTTTTGAGAAAACCAGAGGCTTCCCGCGCCAGCGCCAGCTCTTCCCGGGTAAATGTCCGCAGAACTGCGAGCACTCCGAGGTAGAGCACTCCGCCAAGGACAGCTACAAAGATTGTCCAGATGACTCCGGAATTTCCCGCGATAAATAAAACCAATCCCATCGCCGAACTGGCCAGAATCGGTTTGGCGAGGTTGTTTTTCAAGCCGACCGGGATGTCCATGCGGCTCAGATGTCCGGCCAGAATCATGAAAAGGACGATTTCGATCGCGGCGATAACCACACACTCACCTAAATATCCATAGCGTGGAATCACCCAGCAGCCCAAAGCCAGGCGCGCCGCCACCACGGCCGCCATCGTGGCCAGGAACCATTTTTGAATGTGAAGAGCGCTATAGAGAAAGGGATAAAGGACGGAAATAAAGACCGGAACAATGGCCAGACTCAGGATCTGCAATACAGGAACCGCAGCATAAAATTTTTCTCCCAGGAAAAGATGAATCCAGACCCGGGGCGCGGCCAGGCAAGCAGCCATGATAGGGCAGCTAATCAAGCAGAACCATTTGACCGTTCTCTGATAGACGGCAGCAAGTTCTGGGCGGGAATCATGGGCCAGGCGGACAAAAAGGGGAAACAGCGGAACACTGAGAACGGCGGAAAGAAGAGTCAGCCCAGTCACAATGCGAAAGGGACCGCTGAAGAGGCCGACGGAGTCGGCATTGGTGAAATAGGTGAGCAGGAAAATATCCAATTGCCAGGCGAATTGCCGTAGGGCGATACCGCCGCCGAGCGGCAGTGTTTCCAGAATGAGGGTTTTCCAAAGGGGTGGATCCCACCGCAGTTTTCCTCGCGTGTTTCGCATCGTCACAATCCAGTGGTAAAAGGCCCATTGGAATAAATTGGCGAGAAAGTGACACCAGACCACTCCCCACAAACCCAATTGCATAGACAGGGCTACCAAGAGAAAGACGACCAGAAGCGTTCTCTGCAGGACAAAGCCGATGGCATTGTATTCCATCTCCTCCGTGGCGCGCAAGACGGCTATGTAACTTACCGAATGGAGGAGTAGCAGGTAGGCAAGCCCCATAATCAGCGAGAGAAGCTTTGTTTCCGGGCTGAGGTGAAGGCAGGCGAGAATCAGCATCATCGCCAGCACGGCGCCGCCAAAGAGGAGCCAGAGCAGCATCTTCCCGGCGCCCAGAAGCCGTTCCAGTTCGCCGGGGCGCTTGGTCATCTCCCGGACAAGAATATTGCTTAGACCAAAATCGGCCATGAATTGAAACACTGTGGCAAAGGCCAGCAGGTAATTGAAAATTCCGAAATCTCGCACCCCAAGAAAGTGGGCCACAATAAAAATGCTAACGAATTGCAGCATCCCGCCAGCCACGGCGGCAAAGATGCCGGAAGCTGTATTTTTAGCGACACGCTGGGACTGCTTCATGGGTGTGGGAAAGAAGATGCCAAAAATTCGGAAGCGTTGTTCTCAATCCTCCTCCTCAATTTTCCTTCAAGGTATAATGGACCCTGTCTCCGTCCTCCAAATAGAGGGGGCCGACGGTAACGACGATGTCGCCTTCCTGCAGCCCATCGCCAATTTCCGTCCACCCTTGGGTGACCATACCGAAGCGGACGGGTCGGAGAACGGCATGGTTGTCGCCGGTAATGACAAAAACGCTGGCGTTTTCGCCAACCGGATTAATCAAAGCGGAATTCGGGATGGCGAGCACATGCTTCTTGTTAGTGATGCGGGCAAATCCTGAAAGCCCCGGCTTTAATTTCAACCCGGGATTGGCGATTTTGATGTAGGCCGTGAAAGCCCGGGTGGAAGCATTGGTTTTGGGATCGATGAAGAAGACATCGCCTTGAAATACCTCGCCGGCAAAGGCGGGAAAAACAACTTCCGCTTTGAGACCGGTCTCAACCGACGAAATTTTATCTTCGGAAATCTCGGCCAGGAAATAGACATTGTCCAAGTCGCCGAGCTGTACCGTCTCTTCGTTGGTGGTGATTCGCTCGCTGGGATTGATGAAGCGCTGCAGGATGATGCCGTTAACGGGTGATTTTACCGTGGTGTTCTCCAGGTCCAGTTGGGCGTTGACGAGGCTTTCTTCCGCCGTGGCTTGGGTGGACAGCGCGCTGGCCAGGGCGCTGGCGGAAGTAAGCAGATCGGCTTCCGAGGCGAGTCCTTGTTGCTTGAGTTTCTGGTTGCCGTCATCCTGTCTTTTCGCCAGTTCAACCGCGCTTTTTGAATTTTCCACCGCCTGCTGAGTCGCCATCAATTCCGCTTGAACCGCGCGTGGATCACATTCGTAAAGAACAGTATTGGTGGTGACAATATCGCCGAGATTGATATTCACTTTGCTGATGACGCTGGTGATTCGCGAACTCATGGTCACTGTGGCGGATTGTTGGACCTGGCCGCCACCGGCCGATACGTCTATCAAATCCATCGACTGAACGCGGACCGCGTCAACCGGCATCGGAAGATAGAGGAGCCGGGCAACAGTAGGATTATAGTATGAGTGATAAAGCACGGCGGCGATAACCATCAAAATCGCGGCGGCAATGGCGAATTTGAGCCAGCCGCGGAGCCTGCGGCTCGATTGCTTATAGTCGCCATGCAAGCCTTGCCCCGTGGTCACGGCTGACGAAGTGACAAGGTCGAGTTTGTAATGACGGCAGGCATCGCCTACGAAAGCCCCTATTTCCTGGGATATGGGCAAATCTTTTATAGGTTTAAATAAATTTTGGAACGTTTCGCCAAGATTTTTCCAAAATCCTTTTTTTTCATTCGGTGCGGACATAGTTTTCTTCTCCTCTGCTTTTCTCTTCACCTTGCCTTTTGATTAAGGGAACTTTTTTGTGGCTAGCACATTATCAGCCAGAGCGCTAGCGGAAATAGCAGAAGAATGCAAAAGCACAGGGGCATTTTCCGCTGAAAGCTGGTAATACAACGCTTCTACCCTCCGGCATAGGATACGCCAATCGAATTCTTCCAAAATGGTTTGATAGGCGGCTTGGCCCAACCGCTGAGCCGTCCCACGGTCCCGGAGTAAGACGAGAATGCCACGGGCCAGATCATCAGAGGCGTGGTCCTTGCAGATAAAGCCGTTTCCCATGTGCCGGATGCCCTTAGCTGCGCCCGCTGCAACCACAATCGGAAGCCGGGCGCACATATAATTGAGGAGTTTCACCGGATGGCCGGGGCAATTGGGCCGCGGCGCAACCGCCACGTCGGCCATGGCGAGGTAGTCCGGAAGGTCCTCGAGGGGATGCGATTCGACCCAGCGGATTTGCCCGGCAATGCCGAGTTTTGCCGCCAGGGTGTCCAGGACCTGCCGGTGTGCCGGTTTGGTGAACGGACTGACCATCAGCAACAGCGTGTGGGGTGATTCCGGCGCCAGCCGGGCGAAGGCTTCGAAGAGATAATCGATTCTCTGGAATGGATCGAGCGTTCCTGTATAGAGCACAACTTGCTCTTCTTGGATTCTCAGAGCCTTGCGAAAACGGGTCCGGTCGCCCGCTCTTTCAAACATCTCCGGCACCACGCCAGCCGGCACGACGGTTATTTTTTCGGGGGGTATGCCCCATTGCTCCAATTCTTCTTTGAGCTCCGGCGAGACGGTGGTGATATGGTCGGGAAATCTTGGCACGAACCAATCGAGAACCGCCGCCAGCCATTTCGCCAAAAAAGCGGGCCGGATGAATTTATAGCCGGGCAACTCATCGGTCATGGAGTTGACGGCGTTATACAGCAGTGGCCGCCGCGTCAGAATCTTGGCGCAAAGGCCAACCAACGCTCCTTCGTAGTTGTGGGCATGAATGACATCACAGCGATGTTCCCAAATGAGGTGGCAGGCGGAGAAAACCATCATGAGGTCGAGAAGCGGTTTTTGCAGGGTTGGGCCGACGGTGATACTCTTGGACCACCCCAAGTCGGGAATCCGGTGAACTTGCGCATGATGCACGGGCAGATCATCGCCGAAAGGGTACGTCAGAATATGGACCTCGTGCCCGAAGGAAGCCAGCGTATCGGACATTTCCCGGATACTGGCGGGAGAACCGTAGTTGGCCGGGAAAGGACACGCCGCCACCATCAAGACCGATAGTTTTTTGTGCGGGGTCTGCCGGTCTTTCATAATTTTTGCGCGGGATTTTAGGGAAATGGATTAAAATTTGAGGTATTCGCTTGAAGCGGTGCGGGAAATGACCCGGGCGGGCACACCCATGACGGTGGCGTTGTCCGGAACATCCATGATCACGAGCGAATTGGCGGCGATGACCACGTTATTGCCGACTTTGATATTGCCCACCACCTTGGAGCCAGAGCCTACGTAAACATTGTTGCCGATTTTAGGCAGTCCGCCCGAGCCTCGGAGGTTGCCGATGGTGACCCCCTGATTGACGGTGCAATTCTCTCCGATGTGTTCAGCCCATACGAAAATGCAGGAAAAATTGTGAATGATAAAACCGGGGCCAATGTCGCTTTCGGGAACCACGCTGATACCCGTCAAGGCCATCGAAAAGATGCGGAGAATGAGATAGCTTGCCCCGAAGATCAGTTTGAGGACGGGATTTCTCAGCCTCGTGGCCCATTGTCCATAACGAAAAACCATCACGGCAATGGAACCGAATTCCAGGTTGAGTTTGATGTAGCGCCTGAAAAATGTCCGGTCGTGGGGCAACGATGCAAAACCAGCCCGTTTGCGCCGCATGTCGGCTCTGAGCAAATTCCAGGCTTGGGCCAAAGTCATAGGCTCCAGCTCGGGCGGCGCCGGTGCCGAGGGCGGTGACTCGGCACTGGAGAGGATCTGCGCCGGTTTATCGAGAGGTTGGTCAGATTGGATGGCTGTATTCATGAATGAGCTTAAGATTCCAGATACCCCAGGTTCTTTAGACGTTCCTCCACCAATTCCGCTTCTTCTTGGGAATAACCGTCTCCTTCCTGTTCATGAGGAAGAAAATTGGACGTCTCCTTTGGGTTGGTGTAGTTCCAATTTTGACTTTGGGAATCGAGAATTTCGGCCAGGACGCGCCCGTCCATGTCGCTGGGGATGGGAAGACCGAGCAAGGCTAAGATCGTGGGGGCCAAGTCAATCAGCCGCGCTCCGGAGCAAGAGACTCCGCTGCGCAGACGGGGGCCGCGGCCAACCAGGATGCCGTGCAAAACGTGATTGCCGCACCATTCGGACATCCGCAGCGGATGCGGCTTTTCGATCTTAAGCGGAGGTTCCCCGGCCTCGCTGCCGAGGCTCGGTTTGGTATTGAAGGGGCTTTCCCCCCACCATTCGAGAGTCAAATCGGGCGCCCGGTCTGTAAATGGGCCGGAATAGATTTCGTCCCGGCGGTAAATTTTTTGGATAACCGGCTGGTTGGTACGGGGATCTTTGACGGTCTGGAGGGCCGCAACAACGTCTTTCATCACCTTTTCATAATCGGCCGGTTCAACGATGCCCTGCGGTTTGACGCCCTTGAGATTGATGGAAACACTCGGCGGTGTGGCCCAGGCTTCATGGCAAAAGGCCTTGGTTTTGCTCCAATCAATGTTGCTGTAGGAGGTCACCATACTGTCCACGCTGTCTCGCATCTTGGGGAAAATACGGGCAATGGCGACTTTCTGCGCCGAAGTCAGTTTTGAGCGGAGAAAATTGTAGGCGGGGCTGACGATCCGCTCGAGCAGCGTCTTCCAGAAAGGCGCCGGCTTGCAGACCAAAAGACCCGATTGGGCCAAAATTCTATTGATGCAGAGGGTACGGTCGGAGACGGCGGCCTGGCCGTGGTCGGAAACAACCAGGACGGTGGCTTGGTCATCCAGGCGTTGAACGATTTCGCCTACCGTCGCATCGAGCCGCTGATAACACTCCAGGATGGCGTTCTGAAATAAGACGGCGCCTTCGGCATCGTGATAAAAATGATTTTTGTCCATGTAATGCCAGAAATAATGCTGGATGGTGTCGATGGACATGAAGGTGAACATCATGATGTCCTGGGGGTGCTTATCGAGAAGGTAAAGCGCCAGGCGGCGCCATTGCGCGTCGCTGGCCTTCAATTCATCGAGAACCTGGGCCCGCTTTTCAAAATTGGTCATGAACCCGAGATAGCGGAGATCGAGTTTGAGCGGGCCGAGATTTTCCTCAATTTCCTTCCTTAACTCGGGAGGATGAATGAAAGCGCTGGCCGGAGAGGGTGTGTCGAGCCCCGAGATTTGGAAACCGTTAAGTTTTTCCGGCGGATAGGTAAAGGGCGTATTCATGACGCCAACGGTCAGGCCGGCCTGGTTGGCGATTTTCCATAGCGTTTCCGCCCGTCGGTTGGCCCCGCTGGTAAAGAGCAAACCATAACCATCCGGCTGATGTTCCATGAAATTGTAGATGCCATGCTTTCCGGGATTTTTCCCGGTCATGAAGCTGGTCCATGCCGCTGGGGTTAACGGTGGGATGACCGATTCCAGGGTTCCCGAAATGCCGTTTTTGATGAGCGCGGCCAAATGAGGCAGCTTGCCCTCCGCCACCCAAGGTTCAACTAGAGTCAAAACGGCGGCATCCAGGCCAATAATGATAATTTGGGGTTTGGAGTTCAAGGGGATTGCCTAATCGGCAGTGGGAATGGATTCGATTTGTTTGCCTGCGCCCGTGCATCCCTCGCAGGTTGGCTGGTTAGGATCGAAGTTTGGATAAAACTGGCGGTAAATTTTGGCCGGATCGTCAAAGTTTTCCCGGCGCAGCATCTCACGGAGACACTTGGTTTTGATCATATTCCAGGTCACGTTGTGAGTATTGCAGGGATAGAGGAAGGTCTGGACATTGGGACAGTTTTGGAGGTGCTCGACGCGGACGCGATCCAAGCTTTGCGCGCAAGCGTGGAGATAAAACCGGGTTTTGCCGTTGTTCTGCGTCAACACGGATCGCAGATCCCGGTAGCGGCGCTGGGCGCGCGGCAGGAAAAAATTCGTCCGGACGACGGTTCCGGGCCAGTAGATAAACGCATTGCGATGATCTCCTCCCCGGAGAAGATTAAAGAGATCGACGTAGGTAAACGGCGAAAATGCGTGCACATAATCGGCCTTGAGCAGGTGCCCAAAAAGAATGGCGCCAAAGCCTCCCGCCGACGTTCCGAGGCAGGCCACCGTTTTGGGAGCTATCCGTTGAATTTCCATTTCGAGCCGGATGCGCAGCCCCTCAAATCCTGTTTCATCGATGCCCTTGAGATAGCAATAGCGCCATGGTTCCCTGATGAGAATCCGGTTGTAGTCAAAAATGCCAGTAATTTTGAAGAAATCAAAAGGCTGAATAGAGTTAAATTTCGCGGCGATGCCCGTAAAGGCGATAACTAGGGTATCGGAGTCGGGACGAATTTCGACCAGGACATCCTTGGAAGGGGTGGTTGGGTTAAATTTGTCCACGTCTTAGCTTTAGCAAACTTTGTTCCGGCCAAAAGAACAAAGTTAAGAATTTAAATTGTTTATGCTTAAAAGCTTATGTGGCGATGCATTTAAAAACGACAAGTTCACCCTTGACGTTACCATACTATTAATGCAACTGATTGCTGGCATTAAGGCGCAACTACAAAGAGAAAACTTTGATGACTAAGAAAACTTGGACTTATGAGGAGTTGGAAGCAGGCGTTCTGGAGATCATCCGTTCGCAAAAACAGTTTGATGAATCCCTCACGGCTCAAACCGATTTGGCTGCCGCCGGTCTCGACTCGCTGACCATGGTGCGCGTGATGGTGGCTATCGAAGAAAAATTCGGTATTTGGCTGGAGGGAGACACCATGAGTTATGAGACTTTGCGCACGGTCGAAATGATGGCGCAGTCTCTGCACAAAGTGATAGCCCAGGAAGCTTCCGCATAGACATATTGCGCTCGGGACTTTAGCGTTATCTCGTTTTGTCCTGATATGCCGAGTCCTGCTTCCCCCAAGGCGCAAAAACTCTGGGATGTTCTGGTTGCCGGCGGCGGGACCGCCGGTTTGGCCGCCGCCATTAGCGCCGCCCGGGCCGGCGCTTCCGTTTTGTTGGTGGAGCGTTCGGACGTTTTGGGAGGAAACGCCACCCAGGCCTTTGTCCATTCGTTTTGCGGATTGTTTTTGCCCCCGGAAAACCAGGAATATCAATACGCCAATCCCGGTTTTGCCGAAAGACTGGCCCAATGGCTGGTCTTTCGTGGCGCGGCGTTGCCGCCGGAGACCCATGGCAAAGTCGGAGTTTTGCCGACTTTTCCCGAAAAAATGGCGCCTCTTTTCGAGGAAGCCACCGCGGCGGTTTCCGGCCTGGCCGTGGCCTGTTCCACCGGCTTGCGGGAGATTTGCGATGGAGGGAATAAGGAGTTTTTTTGTGTTTTGGGTGGCGTCGCGACAGAAGCCGAAACCGGTTGCCGCGCGCGGTTCATCATCGACACTTCCGGCGACGCCCATGCCGCGGTGGCCGCGGGAGTTCCCACGGAAGTTTCGGCCCCGGAGGAATTGCAGCATCCGACGTTTGTTTTCCGGATCTCGGGCGCCAATCCCAAGGACCTGACAGGTTATCAACGGCTCAAGCTGGCCGCCGTTTTTAACCGGGCCGCGCGTTCCGGTTTGTTGCCCCCTGAATGTGATTCGGTTTTGGTGCGCCCCGGCGGGACGCCGGGTGAGGCATTTCTTTCCCTCAACATGCCCAAGCCTGCGCATGGAATTTACGATCCATTGGATGGAGCATGCATCCGGAACATGGAAGAGATGGCCCGGCAACGGGCGGCAGTCTTGGTCCGGTTTCTTCGGCAAGAGGTACCCGGATGGGAGGCATGCGACGTGCTGGAATGGCCGCGGCGCATGGGGATTCGGGAAACGCGCCGTATCCAGGGACTTTATGTTATGACAGCCAAAGATGTTCTTGAGGGACGTCATTTTGAAGACCAAGTGGCTTGGTCTACTTGGCCGATTGAACTGTGGAACAAGCACACCGGCGCCGAATTTTACTATCCGGCGGCCCCCTGCGGAATTCCGCTGAGAGCCTTGATGAGCGCCGGTCATCCGCGTCTCGGAATGGCTGGACGTTGTGTTTCGGCGACACACGAGGCACTGGGAGCCTTGCGCGTGATGGGAACCGCGATGGCGGCCGGAGAGGCCATCGGAATCGCCGCCGCGCTGGCGGCAACCAAAGATTGCAACTTGCCGGAAATTCAGGCAAGTGAGGTGCGAGAAATTCGTTCCTCGGTTCATCTTAAAGCGAAAGAACAGCCATGATCATGGACGAAATACGAGCGCAGGCGCAACGGCAGCCCGGTCATCCCGCTCTTGTTTCGGTAACGGCTGAAGGTGGGGAACAAGTCTTATCTTACGGGGAGTTGATGACGGCGGCTGAAAAAGCCGCCGCCGCCTTGACCGCGGGCGGAGTGCGCCGCGGAGACCGGTGCGGCATGCTGGCAAGCCAGGGCGCTCCATTTATCATCCAGGCCCTGGGAATTCTCGAGGCGGGTCTTTGTTTTGTGCCGATCTCCGAAGACTACGCCGGGGATGCCCTGGCGGAATTTGCCCAAAATTGCCGCCTTCATTATCTGATACGTGAAGATGAAGATTTTGTCTTGAAGCGTTTTGAAAATCCCGGGTTTGTCGATGGAAACGAAGACCGGGATTATCTTTCCTTGCAACCGGCTTATCTTCGCTTCACGTCGGGAACCACCAATCAGCGCAAGGGGGTCCTGATCGGCCATGAAGCCATTCTCGCCCGGCTGGCGGGGGCCAATCGCGCTTTAAAAATCGGTCCGCGGGACAAGATCATGTGGATGCTGCCCATGGCGCATCATTTTGTCGTTTCCATTTTGCTTTATCTTCGTTACGGCGCGACGATTCTCCTGCCGGCGAATTACCTGGCCGAATCGATTCTTAGTCTGGCCAATTCCCGGGAGGCGACCATCTTTTACGCTTCTCCTTACCAGTACGATATGCTGGCCAAGGATAAGTCGGGGTTAATGCTCAAAAGCGTCCGCCTGGCGATCTCGACCGCCTCCGGCTTAAATCTGCAGGTAGCCGCCTCGTTTCGTGAGCGCATGGATATCGCGCTCTCCCAGGCGCTGGGAGTGATCGAAATGGGCCTTCCCGTCATCAATATCGATCACGCCCGGGAAAAGCCGCTGAGTCTCGGCCGTGTGCTACCCGATTATGAGGTCTGGCTGCGCGACGACGACGGCAAGCCGGTGCAACCTGATGGAACTTCGGAAGCGCTCGGAGAAGTCTGCATTCGAGGTCCGGGTTGCTTTGATGCTTATCTCAATCCTTGGACACCGGCCCGGAAGATATTGGAGCCCGACGGCTTTTGCACCGGCGATCAGGGATATTTTGACGCCGAGGGCGATCTTTTTCTGATGGGCCGTCGGCATAACCGGATCAACATGGCTGGCATGAAATTTTTCTGTGAGGAAGTCGAGGCGGTAATCAATCAATTTCCCGGAGTCAAGGAATCGCGGGTGATGGGAAAGACGCATCCGCGGGTAGGCGAGATTCCTATCGCGGAGATTGTGCCGGAAGATCCCGCCGCCGCGCCCGACATCAAGGAACTCATGCGACATTGTCAAAAGCACCTTGCCGCGCACAAAGTGCCCATTTCCTTTTCCATCGTGGAGAACCTGCCCTATACTCCGACGGGGAAAATCCGCCGTTGGTAAGAGAATTCCCGCGCTCGGTTTTGATGGCGCGCTGTGGGTTTATCCCGGAAGGCGGTCTTTGTGATTCTGGAACAATATAGAAGAAGAGAAAGCGGCCATGGAAAACGAAGAGGAAAGAGGCTCCATGGCTGCTTTTGATAAGAATTTGAAGATCGGGGAAATGGAGTTTGAGAAAATTCCTCCTATTTTGCGCGCCGTTCTTATGTCGGATGGAACGGTGACCAAAATTTTGGAGGCCTATTACTGGGAACCGATCCAGGTCAAACGGTTGCTGCATGTGGAACACCCCGCGGAAAAAGATATCCCGCCATTGGAGATTAAAGCCGGCGATTCCGTGCTGCATCGGCGCGTCCTCATGCAGGGTCTGGTTTCAAACCAGATTTACGGCCAGGCCGAAAGTTTTATTTGCGCCGGCCGGCTTTGGCCCGGCATCCGGGATGATTTGCTTCAGGGACGGCTGGGCATAGGAGAACTTTTGCGAGACAAGCGAATGGAAACTTACCGCGAGGTTTTGGCCTATGAATCGGGTTCGGCGGGAGAATGGGGGGCTGATTTGAATTGCCGGAAAGAGGATAGGATGATTACACGCAGCTACCGGATTATCGCCGGAGGCAAGCCCTCTCTTTTTATCATCGACCGCTTTCCCATCCGTCATTTCGAGACAAAAATTTAGGGCTGGTTCTCCCAGGCGATGGATTTGGCAGGGAACAAAATTTTACGGATTTGTTTCACAGCGGAATGAGATAAACTTAAAAATTTTAGGCTCAAAAATCTCGATCTATTTTTACTAAAATAAGATAAAAAATAATATAATACATTTGAAATAAACATTGTATACATGTAATATTCTTTAATTGGACGGGTCAAAATTTGACATAGACAAGATAATGCTTTGAGGCATGCTAGAGGTCGTCGTTTGAGTCTGAAAAGGAGGAGCAAAAATGAGGAAATTGAAAAAGTGGATAGCTACGGTTGTGCTCGTGTGGGCCACCTGCCAGATAACGTTGGCGCAAACTTGGAATGGTTCCGTAAGCGGTGTTTATACGAATTCGAACAATTGGACTCCTAATACGGTTCCGGACACAACGACATCCACCGCCACGTTTGACACCGCGCCCATAACGACGGTGACGAATGTGACGAACATCAAGGTGGGCGAATTTAATTTCAGCAGCGGTGGAGACGCTTATACCATCAATGTTACCGGACTGCAATTTTCCGGCAGCGGCATCGTCAACCAATCGGGGCAGGTACAAACAATCTCGAATACGGGTGATTTGGAGTTCGATAATTCGAGCAGTGCCGGAGCGGAGGTCGCCATTGGGGTTAGCGCCGCAGGAACGCTCGCTTTTCAAAACTCAAGCACGGCCGACGCGGCGCATATCAGTCTAACCGGCGGTTCGACCGCCCTTTTTAACTCGACCAGCACGGCGGACTCCGCGGTTATCACGGTCAATTCCGATTCCACCATTCGTTTCAATAGTTCGGCCACAGCCGGCACATCCAAGCTCCAGGTAACCGGCGCCGGTTCGGCAATAGTTTTCAATAATACTTCCAATGCTCAAAGTGCGACCATTAAGAATATTTCGGGTGGAGCTCTTACCTTCAATGATAGCAGTGACGCCGGCACAGCGACAATCACCACAGCCGCCGGGGGCGTCACCACTTTCAACACTTCCGCGACGGCGGATGGAGCCACCATCACCGTCGAGGGAGTGGCCTCAAAGGTAATCTTCAATGATGGTACGACAGCGGCAAACTCTTCCATTTCCGCCGAAGCCGGCGGTACAATTACGTTTAATGACACCAGTACGGCGGCAAGCGCAACGCTAAGCTCCGATATAGCGTCCGCCATCGTTTTCAATGACACCAACACCGCCGCCACCTCCACAATTATAAACAACGGCCACCTCACTTTTAATAACAACAGCACGGCGGGTTCTTCCACGATTACCAATACGGGAATGGTCACGTTCAATGAGACCTCCGATGGTGGC